>CAJXKI010000021.1 GCA_913055765.1 uncultured Ectothiorhodospiraceae bacterium | reverse complement strand
GTCTCCTGCGGCACCTGCCTGACCCAGCTGGAGCGCTACGAGTTCCAGCGGATCTTCCCGGGCTGCCGGCTCATCGACATCCACGAGCTCCTGCTGGAGAAGGGCTACGGCCTGGAGGCCAGTGAGGCGACGCAGTACCTCTACCACGACCCGTGCCACACGCCCATCAAGACCCAGAGCCCCACCGGCGTGGCGAGCCGGCTCATGGGCCAGCCGGTGCAGCTCTCCGACCGCTGCTGCGGCGAGTCGGGCGTGTTCGCCATCTCCCGGCCGGACATCGCCGGCCAGGTCGGCCACCGCAAGCAGGAGGAGATCCACAAGGGCGTCGAGGCCCTGACCGGCGCGCCGCGTGCCGAGGACGGCAACGTCCGCATGCTCACTACGTGCCCGTCCTGCCTGGAGGGGCTGTCCCGCTACCGCGCGGACACCGGCGTGGAGGCCGACTACATCGTCACCGAGATGGCCCGGCGGCTCCTGGGCGAGCGGTGGCAGGAGGACTTCCTCCAGCGGACGCGCCGAGGCAGCATGGAGAAGGTGCTGCTATAGTCCCCGAAGGCAGGCGCAGGGAGGGCGGCGAGCGATATGGTGGAGCTGCTGGACGAGTTGCTCTGGCGTTCCGGGCAATGGGCCGAGGCGTACGTCCACGACATCGCCCTGGCCCTGGTCGCCACCCTCCTGGTGGTCTACGGCGCCAGGATCACCCACTTCCTCACCCGCCCCCTGCGCCCCTACCCGCGGCCGATCCGCGTCGGCGCCTTCGGGCTGCTCCTAGCCCTCGGCTTCGGCGCGGCCACCGTCTGGGCCACGCCGCTGCTCGCCGAGGCGCTGCTCTACATCGAGACGCGCTACCTGGGCGTCGCCGTCCTCGGCGCCTTCCTGGTCCTCGGCTACCTCGCCGAGCGCAAGGGCCACCCCTGACGCCCACGGACAGCGGCGCGCGACCCCGACGCTAGAACGGAGGGAGACCCTATGACCGTGATGCTCCTCGGCCTGCTCCTGTTCCTGGCGAGCCACCTCATGCGGGCCCTCGCCGGCGGCTGGCGCGAGCGGCAGATCAGCCGCCACGGCGAGACCGCCTGGAAGGCCGCCTGCTCGGTCCTGGCCCTCGTCGGGCTCGTCCTCGCCATCTACGGCTACGGCCTGACCCGCGCCGACGCGACGCTGCTCTGGGCCCCGCCGGCGTGGACCCAGCACCTCCTGGCCCTGGTGATGATCCCCGCCTTCCTCCTGCTCTTCGCCGCCTACGCCCCGGCCAACCGGCTCCGCAACGCCGTCGGCCACCCCCTGCTGCTCGCCGTGGGCGTGTGGGCGCTGGCCCACCTCACGGCCAACGCGCGGCTCGGGGACATCCTCTTCTTCGGCGCCTTCCTGGCCTGGGTGGCCATCGCCTACCCCGCCGCACGGCGCCGGGACCAGGCCGCGGGCCGCGCCCTGCCGGAGCCGCGGCCCGCCGGGGAGGCGGTAACCGTCGCCGGCGGCCTGGCGGGCTACCTCGTCTTCGCCCTGTTCCTGCACGTGCCCATCACCGGCGTGCCGGCCTACGGCTAGCCGCACGCCGGCGCCCGGAGCGCGCCCGGCGCGCCTGGCGCGCCGGCATCGGCCCGGCTCAAGGCCCGCCGAGGGCCGCCTCCGACCACGCCTTCGGGAAGAGGCTGGCCACGGCCCCGCCGCGCCGTATGCCAATCCCCAGCGTGTAGCCGCGCAGGCGCAGCAGCACGTGCCCACCCTCGGGGGCGGCCGGGGCACGCTCCGGGCCGGGGTGGATGGGCTCGCGGCGGAAGAAGGCCTCGGTCTCCGCCGGCGTCAGGTCGAGGAACGGCCCCCGGGCGTGGGGGCCGAGCGCCATGGCGCCCGCCGTCGAGGGCTTGGGGGGCCGCGTCTGGGCGCGCACCGCCGGGATCCCGGTCCGCTCCGCCGGCACCCCGCCGGCCCCGCCGTGGTCGCTGGCGGCGATCTTGGCGTACTTGCGCCCCTCGAAGAACGGCGTCAGCCCGGCGAGGACCGAGTCCGGGACCCCCAGCTCGTCCCGGAAGACGCGCAGCAGCGTCTGAGCCCTGGGGTCCGGGGCCAGCGGCTCCGGGTCCGGCTCCCCTGCCCCGCCGGAGCGCCGGCGCAGCACCGCCAGGAAGAAGCCGCCGGTGTCGTTGTGGTGGGGCCACAGGCGCCCGCACCGCGCCATCGCCGCGCCGTAGGCGGCGCCGTCCCATTCGGTCAGGCCCGGCTCCAGGTAGATGCCCTCGAGCCGGGCGGGCAGGAGCTCGAAGTCCCCCTCGGCGGCGAGCGCCGCGGCGACCACGGCCTCGTTCTCCTCCGGGGCGAAGGTGCAGGTCGAGTAGACCACGCACCCCCCTGGCCGGGTCAGGGCCATGCCCCGGCGCAGCAGCCGCTGCTGCTTGCGGACCAGGCGCTCGCGGAAGGCCGGGGAGGTCTCCTCGGCGGCCGTGGCCGTCTTGCGGAAGGTGCCCTCGCAGCTGCAGGGCGCATCCACCAGGACCTTGTCGAAGCGCCCCGCCGCCCACGGCATGCCCTGCCCGTCCCGGACGGTCTGGGTGACGTTGACGATGCCGTGGCGCTTGACCGCCTGGGCCAGCGCCCCGAGGCGGCCGCGGTTGGCGTCGTTGGCCACGACCGTGCCGCGGCCGCCGAGGGCGTCGGCCATCTGCACCGTCTTGTTGCCCGGGGCGGCGCACAGGTCCAGGACCCGATCCCCGGGCCTCGGATCGAGGAGCTGGGCCGGCAGCAGGGAGGCGGCCTCCTGGATCTGGTAGAGGCCGGCGATGGCCCCCCAGTGGCGGCCGGGGCGGAAGCCGCCGTAGACCAGCAGCGCATCCGGGTGCCAGGATAGCGGCTGGGGATCGAGGCCGTCCTGGCGCAGCAGGGCCGCCAGCTCGTCCCGGGACAGGCGCGCGGTATTGGCCCGCACGCAGGGCGTCAGCGGCTGCTGCAGCACGCTGCAGAAGCGCGCCCAGTCGTCGATGAGCCCGCGGTAGCGATTGTAGGCGCTCTGCCCGACCGCCAGGTCCGCCGGCGGCCGATAGCGATCACGGCGAGCCAAGTGCGCTCCTCCTGGATGGCAAGGGCGCGCAATTCTAGCGCGCTGGCGCCCGGCAGGCGAGCCGCTGCGCCGCTGCCGGCGCCCAGCAAGGGGGGCTGCTGCGGCCCTGCGAGGCCCCGCTCGGCGCCCCGGCACTCGATGGAGGCCACGATGCATCGCGAGACCCGCCTCAGCCGCCGCGGCGGCCGGCCCCTCCTCCTGGCGGCCCTGGCCGCGCTCGGGGCCGCCCCGGCAGGCGCCGGAGGGGCCGTCGAGGCCCCGATCAGCGCCGTCACCGTCGACCCCGGAGGCGCCGTCGTCGAGCGCCGCACGGGCGCGATCCCCGACGCCGGCGGCAGGCGCTGGCAGCTCGCCGAGCCTGTGCCCGCCTCGGCGTCGGCCATCACCGCCACCCTCGAGGGCGGCGGCGCCGTGCTGGGCGTCACGCGGCAGGAGCAGCCGCCCGAGGGCCACCCTGCGGCCACGGAGCGCGAGCGCCTGAAGGGCGAGATCGAGGGCCTCGAGGCCGAGCGCCGGGCGCTGGTCGATGCCCGCAAGACGGCTGAGCAGCGCATCGCCTACCTGGAGGGGCTCAGCCCCGAGGGCATCGAGGATCGGCCCGGGACGTGGGGCGAGGCCGTGGCGGGGCTGGCCAGGGCGATGGCGGACGCCCGGGACGACCGGCGGGCGGCCGCCGAGCGCATCGGGGCGCTCGAGCAGCGCCTGGCCGAGCTCCGCGAGGCGCGCGACGCGCTGGCCCAGGGGACCTTCCTGGTCCTCGACACGAGCGCCGGCACCCCCGACGAGGCCACGCTGCGGGTGCGCTACCGCGTCGATGCCGCGAGCTGGCAACCCCGCTACGCCGCCCGGCTCGACACGGCGGCGGAGCGGATCACCCTCGAGCGGCGAGCGCGGATCCGGCAGTCCACCGGCGAGGCGTGGCAAGGGGCCGAGGTGACGCTCACCACCGCCTCCTCGGCAGCGTACGCCGAGCCGCCGCCGCTGACGGCCTGGCGGCTCCGGCTGGCCCCCAACGACGGGCCACGCCCCCTGGCGGGCACGGAGCAGGGCGCATCGCCGGATACGGAGCGGATGCAGGCGGCGCCGGACGGCGCCCAGGGACGGGCGCCCGGGGACGCGGCCTCCGTGACGACCAGCGCCCTCGATGCGCGCTTCCGCCTCGAGGAGCCGGTAACCGTCCCGGACGGCGGCGTCCGGCACGCCAGGCTCGCCGCCGATACGGCCGAGGCGGCCCTCGGCGCCTACACCGTGCCGGCCGAGCGGGCGGAGGTGGACCTGCTCGCCCGCCTGGCACTGCCGGGCGAGGCCGCGTATCCGGGCGGGCCGGTGACGCTGTACCGGGACGGCTCGCGCATCGGCACGACGCAGCTCAAGCCCCAGTCTGCGGGAACGCCGGTAACCTGGTCGTTCGGCGCCATGCCGGGCATGGCCATCGAGCGCACCCGCGAGGCGGATATCATGGGCGAGGCTGGCTGGCTGAACCGCGACGACCGCGTGCAGCGGCAGTTCCGCCTGACCGTCACCAACCGGCAGGACGCCGCCTACCCGGTCGCCGTGGCGGCCCGCACGCCGGTGGCCGGCCACGAGGCCATCGAGATCCACCGCGAGGCCCGCCCGGCGCCGAGCGGCACGCTCCCGGACTGGCTCCCGGCGGACACAGGGGAGCCGGGGATCCAGGTGTGGCTGCGCACGCTGGAGCCGGGGGCATCCTGGGTGATCGAGCACGGCTATGAGATCACCTATCCTGAGGGCCGGAGCCTCCGCGGGCTATGATGACGGCCACCACCTCCTCGGGCGCTGCGCCTCCCGGAGCCTCCCGGCTGCGGCAGCGCCCACGGGCGTGCACAGCAACAGGAATAGCAGCAGAAGAGGTCGACCCCGCCCCATGAGCCACGACACCGCCACGGAGAGGCCCAGGATCCTGATCGTCGACGACGAGCCGACCAACATCCAGGCCCTGGCCCGCCTGCTCAAGGCGGACTACCACACCCAGGTCGCTACCGGCGGCGAGAAGGCCCTGGCGCTGGCGGCCGGCGACCCGCAGCCGGACCTCATCCTCCTCGACGTCGTCATGCCGGAGCCGGACGGCTACGAGGTCTGCCGCCGCCTCAAGGCGGACCCGCGCACCCACGGCATCCCGGTGATCTTCGTCACCGGGCGCACTGGTACCGAGGACGAGGAGCGGGGGCTCGAGCTCGGCGCCGTGGACTACATCGCCAAGCCCTTCACCCCCGCCATCACGCGGCACCGGGTGCGCACCCACGTTGAGCTCAAGCGCAAGACCGACGCCCTGGAGCGCCTGGCGCAGCGTGACGGGCTCACGGACCTCCCCAACCGCCGCCAGCTCGACCGGCAGCTCCACGAGGAGTGGGCCCGGGCGCAGCGCGGCGGCACGGCCCTGTCCGTGGTGATGATGGACATCGACCACTTCAAGGCCTACAACGATCACTACGGCCACGGCGCCGGTGACACCTGCCTGCGCCGGGTCGCCCACGCCCTGGCGGAGGTCCCGGCCCGGACCACGGACCTGGTGGCGCGCTACGGCGGCGAGGAGTTCATCGCCCTGCTGCCCTACACGGAGGCGCAGGACGCCCGGGCGCTCGCGGAGCGCTTCCGCGCCGCGGTGGCCGGGCTGGGCCTCCCCCACGACTACGCCTCCACCGAGCGCCTCGTCACCGTGAGCGTCGGCGTGGCGACGGCCACGCCGGTCCCCGGCGACGAGAACCCCGGCACCCTCCGCGAGGCGGCCGACCAGGCGCTCTACGCGGCCAAGTCGGCCGGCCGCAACCGGGTGGCGACAGCGCCGTGGCCGCACGGCCAGGAGGAGCAGGCCGAGCCCACCCGGCACGGCGACACGGGCCCGGAGGGCCTTGAGGATTCCGGCGGCGCGCCGCTGCACCGGTCCCAGGAGCACCTCGCCGACAGCGTGGCCAAGCGCAGCGAGGACGGCGAGCCGACGCGCCTGATCGGCGGCACCCACACGGACACGACCGAGCGCCGCGACACCACCGAGCACAGCCGCCTGATCGAGGAGCTCGAGGAGAGCGAGAGGCGCTTCCGGGACGTATCCCTGGCAGCCGGGGAGTACATCTGGGAGATCGATTCCGAGGGGCGCTACAGCATCGTCACGTCACCGGCAGAGCCGCTCCTGGGGCGCCCTGTGGATGAGATCATCGGCCGCTCGCCTTTCGACTTCATGCCCGAGGCGGAGGCCGAGCGCGTCCGGGCGCTGCTCAACCAGTGGGCTGCGAGCCGGTCCTCCTGGCGAGGCCTGGAGCACGTCTCGGTCCGGCCGGATGGGAGCCTCGTCTATCAGCGGGTCAGCGGCGTCCCCATCTTCGACGATCACGAGGAGCTGATCGGCTTCCGCGGCACCGGCCGGGACATCACGGCCGAGAAGGAGGCGGAGCAGGCCCAGCAGGCGCTCATGGAGCGCTTGCACCTGGCCACCTCGGCGGCCGGGCTCGGCATCTGGGACTACGACCTGACCACCGGCAAGCTCGAGTGGGACGCGGAGATGTTCCGCCTCTACGGCGTGGACCCCGGGGACTTCGGGGGCACCTTCGAGGACTGGCTCCACACCCTGCTGCCGGAGTCCCGCGATCGGGCGCAGGCCGCCTTCGAGGAGGCGGTGGCGCACGGCAGCACCTTCGAGATCACCATCGCCATCCAGCGCCCCAGCGACGGCGAGGTGCGCACCCTCCAGGGCCAGGCCCAGATCATCCGGGACGACACGGGCCAGCCGGTCCGCGTCGTCGGGGTGAACCGCGACATCACCGAGCAGGAGGCGAACCGGCGCCGCCTGGCGGCGGAGGAGGCGAAGTTCCGGAGCCTCTTCGAGCTCTCCCCTATCGGCATCGCCATGAACGACTTCCACACCGGCGAGTTCCTGGCGTTCAACGACGCCGTCAACGAGCCCGCCGGCTACACCCGCGAGGAGTTCCAGGCGCTGAGCTACTGGGACCTCACGCCGGAGGCGTACCTGCCGCAGGAGCAGGAGCAGCTCGAGGCGATGCAGCGGACCGGGCGCTACGGGCCCTTCGAGAAGGAGTACATCCACAAGGACGGCTACCGCTACCCGGTCCTGCTCCACGGCTTCAAGACCACCACGCCGGAGGGACGCGAGGTCATCTGGTCGCTCATCCAGGACATCACCGACCAGAAGGCCGCCGAGGCGGCGCTGCAGGCGACCAAGGAGCGCTTCCAGGGCATCTTCGAGCAGACCAGCAGCGGCGTAGCGGTACTCCGCCCCATCGACGGGGAGCGGGACTTCGAGCTCGTCGAGCTCAACCCGGCCTCGGAGCGCATTGAGCAAGTCAGCCGGGAGGAGGCCATCGGGCAGCGGCTCACCGAGTTCTTCCCCGGCGTCGAGGAGATGGGGATGCTGGGCGCCCTGCAGCGGGTGGCCCAGACCGGCGAGCCCGAGCAGCTGCCGGTGACCGCGTACCAGGACGAGCGCATCGCCGGCTGGCGCCAGAACTACATCTTCCGCCTCTCCTCCGGCGAGGTCGTCGCGGTCTACGATGACCTCACCCAGATCAAGCAGGCCCAGGAGCAGGCCGAGGAGGCCAGCCGCGCCAAGAGCGAGTTCCTGGCCAACATGAGCCACGAGATCCGCACCCCGATGAACGCGATCATCGGCCTGAGCCAGCTCCTCCTCGACACCGACCTGGACGAGCGCCAGCGCGACTACCTGAGCAAGGTCTACAGCTCGTCGCGGATGCTGCTGGGCATCATCAACGACATCCTCGACTTCTCGAAGATCGAGTCGGGCAGGCTGGAGCTGGACGAGCACCCCTTCGACCTCCACGAGATCGTCGACCACCTAGCGACGATCTTCAGCAAGGTCACCCACGACAAGCAGCTCGATCTCGTCTACGACCTGCCGCCGGAGACCCCACCCGCACTCATCGGCGACGCCCTGCGGATCACCCAGGTGCTGACCAACCTGCTCAGCAACGCGACCAAGTTCACCCCCGAGGGCGGCGAGGTCGAGCTGGGGATACGGCCCGTCGAGCCCCCGCAGGCGGACCGCATCACCCTGCGCTTCCACGTCCGGGATACCGGCATCGGCATGAGCGAGGAGCAGCTGGGGCGCCTGTTCAGCGCCTTCAGCCAGGCCGACACCTCCACCACCCGCCGCTACGGCGGCACGGGCCTGGGGCTGGTCATCAGCCGACGGCTGGTGGAGCGCATGGGCGGCGAGCTCACGGTCACCTCAGCGCCCGGCCAAGGCAGCACGTTCGCCTTCACGCTGACCCTGCCGATCAGCACCTCCCAGGCGCCCACCTCGCCGCGCTGCCCGGGGACCGCAGGCAGCCGCGTCCTGATCGTGGACGACCACGACCTGACGCGCGAGACCCTGCGCGAGATGCTCCGGTACTGCCGCTATGAGGTCGAGGAGGCCGCCAGCGGTGAGGCGGCCATCGACAAGGTGGCGGCCGCCGAGGGCCGCGACGCCCCCTTCGACTTCATCCTCATGGACTGGATGATGCCCGGCGGCATGAGCGGCAGCGAGACCTGCCAGGAGATCGAGCGGCGCCGCCAGCGCGGCGAGCTGGGGCAGATCCGCCCGCCCATCCTCATGATCAGCGCCTACGACCCGAGCCAGATCGACTTCCCCGAGGGGATGGACCTAGCGTTCCTGGCCAAGCCGATCACGGCCAACGCCCTCTACCAGGCCCTGCTGCGCGCGGAGCGGGGGGACACCGCCGGCGACGAGCCGGAGCGACCGGCAGACATCCCCAACCTAGCGGGCCATCGCCTCCTCCTGGTCGAGGACAACCCCACCAACCAGCAGGTCGCCTCCCTGCTCCTGGAGCGGACCGGGGCGCAGGTCCAGACGGCGGACAACGGCGCCGAGGCCGTCGAGGCCGTCCGCGAGGCGCCCCCCGACCTGGTCCTCATGGACCTGCAGATGCCGGTGATGGACGGCTTCGAGGCGGCGCAGCACCTCCTGGAGATGGGGTACGGCGGCCCCATCCTCGCCCTGTCGGCCGCCGTCATGGAGGCGGACCGCCAGCACGCCCGCGAGGCCGGGATGCGCGACCACATCCACAAGCCCATCGAGCGCGAGCAGCTCTACGCCAAGCTGCTCACCTACCTGGCACCCGCCCAGGGCCCTGCCCGAGGGCCCGAGGCCGCCGGCGGCGCGCCGGCCGGCGGGCTCCTCCCCGAGCAGCTCCCAGGCTTCGACCTGGCCCAGGGACGGCGGCTCTTCGAGGGCGACGAGGGGGTGTACGTCCGCATCCTGCGGAGCTTCCAGGGGCGGCTCCGCGACGACTACGCCCCCCTCCTCGACCACCTGCGCAACGGCGACCGAGAGACGGCCCAGCGCATCGCCCACACCCTCAAGGGCGCCGCCGGCAACATCGCCGCTGTGCGGCTCCAGGAGCTGGCTACGCGCATCGAGGCGGCCCTGAAGGGCGGCGAGGCGGTCGACCCCGCCCTCATCGAGGCCCTGGGGCAGGCCCTGCAGGAGGCCGAGCAGGCCCTGGCCGAGCACCTCCCCGCGCCAGCCGAGACCACCGGCGGCGGCTCGGCGGCCGCCCTGGTGCAGCTGCGCGGCAAGCTGACCGACAGCGAGTGGATCGAGCCCGAGCTCCTGGAGGAGGCGCTCGCCTACCTGCGCGGCCAAGGCCTGGCCTGCGATGCCCTCCAGGCCCAGGTCGAGGCCATGGCCTTCGACGAGGCGCTGGCCCTCCTCGACCCCCTGCTGGAGCGGCTAGGGATCCAGTGACGCCGCGGCCTGTGGCTGCCTGGGGGCACGGCCGTGGCCGCCCTCAGACGCCGGGACGGGTCCATGCGGCCAGCTCGTGGGCCGGCGCCGGGTGGGCGAAGTAGAAGCCCTGCCCCTGCTCGCAGCCCTCTGCGACGAGGGCAGCCCGCTCCGCCTCGGTCTCGATGCCCTCGGCGATGACCTCGAGGTCGAGGTGGTCGCCGAGCGACAGGATGACCCGGGTGATCGCGGTGGTGCGCTGGTCCTCAGGGATCCCGCGGGTGAAGGAGCGATCGATCTTGAGCCGGTCGATGGGCAGGTCCTTGAGGTAGCTCAGCGACGAGTAGCCGGTGCCGAAGTCGTCCACGGCCACCCGGACGCCGTGGCGGCGCAGGGCGGCCAGCCGCTCCAGGGCGGCGCTGTTGCTGGAGACCATCAGGCGCTCGGTGACCTCCAGCTCCAGGCCCGCCGGCGGCAGCCCGGCCTCCTGGAGGATCGCGCAGACCTCGTCGACGAACGCCGGATCCTCCAGCTGGGGGCTGGCGATATTGACGTCCACGCGCTCGATCCCTACCCCCTCCCGGCGCAGCCTGGCCCCGGCCGCGCAGGCCTGCTCCAGGACCTGGCGGCCGATCGCCGTTATCAGCCCCGCCCGCTCGGCGACCGGGATGAAGCGCCCCGGCGAGATCCACCCCTGCCCCGGGTGGTGCCACCGTGCGAGCGCCTCCATGCCGACCCAGCTGCCAGTGGCGAGGTCGATCTGGGGCTGGTAATGGACAGACAGCTGCCCCTCGGCCAGGGCGCGGCGCAGCTCCCCGCTGAGCTCGAGGCGCTCGCGGGCCCGCTCCGTCAGGTCCTGGTCGAAGTACCGGCAGGGGGCCTCCTCGCTCTTCGCCTCGTACATGGCCGCATCGGCGCGCTCCATGAGCAGCTCCGCGGTATCGCCGCTGGTGCGGACGCTGATCCCTACCCGCGCGGTGATCGGGACGCGGACGCCGTCCAGCTCGTAGGGCGCCTCGACGGCCTCGATGATCCGCCAGGCCAGGCCGGCGCTGTCCTCCGTGTCGCCGAGCCGCGCCAGGAGGATCCCGAACTCGTCCCCGCTCAGGCGGGCCACCGTATCGTCGCGGCGCAGGCTCGCCTGCAGGCGCTCGCCGACCTTGGCGAGCAGCCGATCGCCCTGCTCACGGCCGAGGCTGTCGTTGACGGTGCGGAAGTCCCGCAGATCCAGCGCCAGGACAGCCAGGCCCTTGCCGTCGTACTGGCGGCTGGCCATCGCCTGCTGGAGCCGGTCCGAGAACAGGAGGCGGTTGGGCAGCCCCGTGAGCGGATCCAGGTGCATGAGCCGCTCCGCATCGAACTGCGCCAGCCGCGCCTCCAGGGCGTAGACGGTGATGTCGGCCAGCTCGCGCAAGGTCTCGGCATCCGCCTCGGAGAACGCGCGCGCCTGGACGTCCTGGACGCAGAGGACGCCGATGCGCAGGCCTGCCTCCGTCGTCAGCGGCACGCCCAGATAGGCGCGGATGCCGGGCGCCTCGGTCACCAGGGGATTGTCGTGGAAGCGCCGATCCGCGTACGCGTCCGGGACGACCAGCGGGTCCGCGCCGGCGACCACATGGCCGCAGAAGGAGATATCGCGCGGGGTCTCGCGCGCCTCGAGGCCGGGGGCAGCCTTGAACCACTGCCGGTGCCGGTCCACGAAGGTGATGGTGGCGATGGGCGTGCCGAAGATCCGGCACGCCAGCTGGGCGATACGGTCGAAGACGGGCTCGTTGTCCGTATCCAGGATCCGGTAGCGCTCGAGGGCTGCCTGACGCCGGTCCTCGTCGTCGGGTATGGGGGCTCTCTCCACGGGGCTACCATCCACCAGCCAGGGGAGGGGGTTACCGCCGGCGTGCCTCCGCCGCCAGGGCCCTATACCGGCAATCTCTACATACCCGGCTCCCGGCGTCAAGCAGCGTTGCGCCGGATCCGGCTCAAGCAGGATCAGCAGCTCCCGGAGTGGCACCCGGGGTAGTAGCGCCCGCCCTCCTAGAGCGTCTCGACGACCCGAAGCACGGCGGCGCAGAACGCCGGCAGGTCATCGGGGCGCCGGCTGCTGATGTGGGTACCGTCCACAGCGACCTCCTGATCCACCCACTGGGCCCCGGCATTACGCAGGTCGTCGATCAGCGCCGGCGAGCTCGTGTAGGTACGCCCCGCCACCACCCCGGCGGAGATGTTGATCCACGGGCCGTGGCAGATGGAGGCGACCACCTTACCGGCCTCACTCATCCGCGCCGTTAGCGCCTTGACCGTCTCCGAGCGGCGCAGCTTGTCCGGGGCCCAGCCACCGGGGATGACCAGCACCCCATGCCGCTCCGGATCGGCCTCCCCCAGCTCGATGTCCGCGGTCTGCGGATAGCCGTTCTTGCCGATGTACCGGGCGCCCGCCGCAGGACCGGCAACCGTGACGGCCATGCCGGCCTCGATGAGGCGGTACTTCGGATACTGCAGCTCGAGATCCTCGTAGTCGGTATCGACCAGGATCAGCGCTCGGCGCGAGGCGTGATGAGCCATGGCGACCTCCGGATGCGCGTTCTGCGCCCCCCATCGCATACCGGTCCAGCTCCAGCGACAACCCGCTGCGGCAAGGGGAAAGCCGCCTATCCCGGCTGCCGTTCCGCCATACGGGCCGCCAACCCGGCTTACATCCTGCGCAGCCATCTGGCCCAATGGGCGGTGGACGCTACGACGCCGACGAGCGCGTCCTGCGGACATCCTGCGGAACCTGAAAGGGCCCGGCCCATGGGAGCGGAGCAGGCCATCACCATCGAGCGCTACGGCAGCATCGAGCGGATCCCGGCGGCCGAGTGGGACGCCTGCACCGGGGCCGAGGACCCGTTCAGCTGCCACGGCTTCCTAGCGGCCCTCGAGCGCAGCGGCTCGGCGAGCGGCGCCACGGGCTGGCAGCCCTGCCACCTGGTCGCCCGCGACTCAGACGGCAGGGCCGTGGGCATCTGCCCGGCCTATATCAAGGACCACTCGTTCGGCGAGTTCATCTTCGACTGGGGCTGGGCCGACGCCTTCGAGCGCGCCGGCGGCCGCTACTACCCCAAGCTCCAGGTCAGCATCCCGTTCACGCCGGTGACCGGACCGCGATTGGCCGTGCGCCCCGGGGCCGCAGACCCGGCCGCGGTGCGCCGCGCCCTCGCCGAGGCGCTGACGGAGACCTGCGATCGCCTCGGCCTGTCCTCGGTCCACATCACCTTCCCCCGGCGCGAGGAGTGGGATCAGCTCGGCGAGCTGGGCTGGCTGCAGCGCACGGCCCACCAGTACCACTGGCACAACGCCGGCTACCGGGACTTCGAGGACTTCCTCGCCCACCTCAGCCACCGGCGGCGCAAGGAGATCCGGCGCGAGCGGCGAGCGGTCGCAGCGAGCGGGGTCGAGATCCACGCGCTGGACGGCTCCGAGGTCGAGGCCGAGCACCTGGACGCCTTCTACCGGCTCTATCAGGAGACCTGCTGGCAGAAGCTAGGCCCGGGCTATCTGACGCGCGCCTTCCTCGACGAGCTTAGCGCGCGCCTCGGAGACCGTGCGCTCTGGATGATGGCCCGCCTGGACGGCGAGTGGATCGCCGGTGCGCTGCACCTCTACGGCACGGAGGCGCTCTACGGCCGCAACTGGGGCTGCCGGGTCGACACGCGCGAGCGCGTCCCCTACCTCCATTTCGAGCTCTGCTATTATCAGGCCATCGAGCGGGCGATCGCGGCCGGGCTGCCGCGCGCAGAGGCCGGTGTGCAGGGGGAGCACAAGCTGCAGCGCGGCTACGCGCCGGCGACCACCTACGCCGCCCACTGGATCGCACACCCCGGGCTTCGCGAGGCCGTCACGACGTACATCGCCCATGAGCGGGAGATGGTCGCCGAGGCGATCGAGGTGCTCGATGCGCACACCCCCTACCGGGGGCGAGCCGTGCACCCGGCGCCCTAATCCCTGAGCACGAAGGGTGCGGAACAGAGTAATTGAAACCTTCGATCGATAGCCCTCCTTGTGAACGATTCCATGCAATAACAAAATAGAATCGTTCAAAATGGAAACGCGCAGGAAGCAACGGAGAAGACGATGGCAGAGCAGAAGAAGGCCGGCGGTTGCCCGGTGATGCACGGGGCGATGACCCAGGTCGGCCAGTCGAACATGGACTGGTGGCCCAACGCCCTCAACCTGGAGATCCTCCACCAGCACGACACCAAGACGAACCCCCTGGGGGAGGACTTCAACTACCGCGAGGCGGTCCGCAAGCTCGACTTCGACGCGGTCAAGCAGGATGTCGCCGAGCTGCTGACCACCAGCCAGGACTGGTGGCCGGCGGACTGGGGCCACTACGGCGGGCTGATGATCCGCATGGCCTGGCACTCGGCCGGCTCCTACCGGGTCGCCGACGGCCGCGGCGGCGGCGCCACCGGCAACCAGCGCTTCGCCCCCATCAACAGCTGGCCCGACAACGTCAACCTGGACAAGGCCCGGCGCCTGCTCTGGCCGATCAAGAAGAAGTACGGCAACAAGCTCAGCTGGGCCGACCTCATCATGCTCGCCGGCAACGTCGCCTACGAGACCATGGGCCTGAAGACCTACGGCTTCTCCTTCGGCCGTGAGGACATCTGGCACCCGGAGAAGGACACCTACTGGGGCTCCGAGACGGAGTGGCTGGCCCCGAGCGACAACGAGAACAGCCGCTACGGCGAGGACCGCGAGTCCCTGGAGAACCCCCTCGCCGCGGTGATGATGGGGCTCATCTACGTCAACCCGGAGGGCGTGGACGGCAACCCGGACCCGCTCAAGACGGCGCGGGACGTGCGCGTCACCTTCGAGCGCATGGCCATGAACGACGAGGAGACCGTGGCGCTGACCGCCGGCGGCCACACCGTGGGCAAGTGCCACGGCAACGGCGACGTCAACAACCTGGGCCCGGACCCGGAGGCCGCCGACGTCGAGGACCAGGGGCTCGGCTGGAACCCGCAGGAGAAGCGCGGCGTGGGCCGTGACACCGTCAGCAGCGGCATCGAAGGCGCCTGGACGACGTACCCCACGACCTTCGACCACGGCTACTTCTACCTGCTGCTCGAGCACGAGTGGCAGCTGGCCAAGAGCCCGGCCGGCGCCTGGCAGTGGGAGCCGGTGGAGATCGCGGAGGCCGACAAGCCCGTCGACGTCGAGGATCCGTCCATCCGTCGCAACCCGATCATGACGGACGCCGACATGGCGATGAAGATGGATCCGGACTACCGGGCGATCTCCGAGCGCTTCTACAACGATCCGGAGGCCTTCCAGGAGGCCTTCGCCAAGGCCTGGTTCAAGCTCATCCACCGCGACATGGGCCCGCGGACCCGCTACATCGGCCCCGAGGCCCCGCAGGAGGACCTCATCTGGCAGGACCCGGTGCCGGAGGGGCCACGCGACTACACCGTCGAGGCGGTCAAGGCCCGCATCGCCGACAGCGGCCTGAGCATCGGCGAGATGGTCGCCACGGCCTGGGACAGCGCCCGCACCTTCCGCAACTCCGACAAGCGCGGCGGCGCCAACGGCGCCCGCATCCGCCTGGCGCCGCAGAAGGACTGGGCGGGCAACGAGCCCGAGCGCCTGTCCCGGGTGCTGGGGGTCCTCGAGGGCATCGCCGCCGAGACCGGCGCCAGCATCGCGGACACCATCGTCCTCGCCGGCAACGTCGGCATCGAGCAGGCCGCCCGGGCCGCTGGGTACGACATCCAGGTGCCGTTCTCGCCGGGGCGCGGCGACGCCAACCAGGAGATGACCGACGTCGACGCCTTCCAGTACCTGGAGCCGGTCGCCGACGGCTACCGCAACTGGCTCAAGAAGGACTACGCGGTCCGGGCCGAGGAGCTGCTGCTCGATCGCTCCCAGCTGCTGGGGCTGACGGCGCCGGAGATGACCGTCCTGATCGGCGGCATGCGCATGCTCGGCACCAACCACGGCGGCACCAAGCACGGGGTGCTCACCCACCGCGAGGGGCAGCTGACCAACGACTTCTTCGTCAACCTCACGGATATGGGCAACAGCTGGCACCCGGTGGACGAGAACCACTACGAGATCCGGGACCGGCAGAGCGGCGCGGTCCGGTGGACAGCGACCCGCGTGGACCTGGTCTTCGGCTCCGACTCGGTCCTCCGCTCCTACGCCGAGGTCTACGCCCAGGACGACAACCAGGAGAAGTTCGTCCACGACTTCGTGGCGGCCTGGAACAAGGTGATGAACGCCGACCGCTTCGACCTGGCGGCGTAGCCGCAGCCCGCCTCGGCCGCAGCGCAACGGGGTGCCCGGCGCCGCGGTGTCGGTGCGCCCCCGGGGGCGCTGCGGCCGAGCCTTTGGATGGGCACGATCTCCCAGTCCTCGAGCGCACCGCCACCTCGATGGGGGCGCAGCAGACCGGGCAGTCCTCGACGTCGTCGGCCTCCCCGCCGTCGGTGTCCACCACCAGCCGGAAGGGCTCACCGCAGTCATGGGCCATCGCTAGGCGCACCGACCGCCCCTGACTTCCGCTTGGACGCACGCCCCGGCACCGGTAGGCTTGAGCGCCATGACGCGAGCGACCTTCGGCCGGACGTGGTGGGGCGAGCAGTGGCTCGGCGCCCTGCACCAGATCGATCACTCGAACCGCCTGCCGCGGGGGCGGCGGTACGCCAACAACGGCTCGGTGCAGGCGCTGACCGTCGACCAGGGCGATGTATCGGCGCGTGTGAAGGGATCACGGCGCCAGCCCTACAAAGTCCGCCTGCGGGTCCCGCCCCTGACGGACCAGCAGAGCCGGAGGCTCCTTGAGGCCATCGGCGATGATCCCGCGCTGCTCGCCGGCCTGCTCAACCGGCAGCTCGACCCGGCGGTCCTGGAGCGCGCCGAGCAGGCCGGCGTCCCCGTCTTCCCGGGCAGCTGGCGCGAGCTGGCCATGCACTGCTCCTGCCCGGACGGGGCCGTACCGTGCAAGCACCTGGCGGCGGCCATCTACCTCCTCTCCCGGGAGATCGATGCCGACCCCTTCCTGGTCTTCCAGCTCCGCGGCTTGGACCTGATCGGCGCACTGCGCGAGCGGGGCCACGAGATCCCCGGCAGCGAGCGCGAGGGGACGCCACCGAGCCTCCCTGAGGCACTCGGCGCCATTGCGCACGCCCCCGAGACGGCACCGGCGGACCCGGCGGCGCTCGCGGCGCTGGACTACTCCCAGCTGCCGGACCGCATCGACGCCATCCCGGATGCCCTCCCCGAGGAGCCGCCCATCGGGGGGCTGAGCAGCTACCGCAAGCTCTGGCGCACCCAGATGCGGCGTGTGGCGCGCCAAGCCCAGCGCGTGCTGACCGAGGCCGCCCGCCACGACGCGCAGGCGCCGGATCCATCCGGCGAGACCACGGGCCTGACCCCGGACGAGCGCCCCACCCTTCAGGTCGATACCGCAGGCGACGTCCGCATCGACGGCTGCTCGTCGGCCGCGGAGCTCGCGGACCTCATCGAGCTGCTCGCCCCGCTGGACGCCGAGCGGGCCGCCGACCTGCAGCCCGAGGTGGCTGCGCTGCAGGCCGCCTACCGCGCAGCGCTGCACCTCACCGCCGCCGGCGCAGCCGTGCCCTGGGTGCTGACCCTCGACCGCGGCGGGACCAGCGTCCTGTGGATGCCGGCCCGGCTGGACCCGCAGGTCGACGCCCTGCTCCAGGCCCTGGCCGCGGGGACGCCCGAGGCGGTCATCCGCCTGGACGATGCCGACGCCGACCAGCGGCTCGACCGCACGGCACGGGTGCGGCTGCTCTGCGGCCTCCTCATGGACCACTGGATCCGGGAGTGGAGCGAGCTCTCCGGGACAGCGGAGACGGACGCGGTGGCCGATCTGCTCTTCGGCGGCGGCTGCGCCCGGCTCTCCGATCCGGGCCAGGGCGGGACGGCCGCCAGCCTGCACCACTGGCTGCGGCGCCTGCACCTGGCGGAGTCGGCCCAGACCCTGGTCCTGCGCGTGGATGAGCCCGAGCCGGAGTCGTTCCGGCTCGCCATCGAGGTGGTCGAGGACCCAGACGGCATCGGCGAGCGTGCGCATCGGCCCCTGGCCGACGCCCTGGCGGAGGGTGGCAGCCGCCACGGCGAGCTCCTGCGCACGACGGCGATGCTGGCGGACGCCTACCCGCCGCTGCGCGAGTACCTGCGCGGCGGTGCCCGCGAGCCGCTGGCGGTGACCCTGGAGGAGCTGCCGGGACTGCTCTTCGAGGTCTTCCCGACGCTGCAGCTGCTCGGGGTCCGCACGCTGCTGCCGCGCTCCCTGGAGCGGCTCGGACGGCCGCCGCGCACCACCCTGAGCCTCACCGCCAACGACGCCTCGGGCGACGGCCACCTCGATGCCAACGACCTGTTCCGCTTCGACTGGCAGGTGGCGATCGGCGAGGACATCGTCGACCCCGAGGCCTTCGAGGAGCTGGTGGCAGGGGCGACGGGACTGGTGCGCTTCCGCGGCGAGTACGTCTACCTGGACCCGCAGGAGATCGAGCGGCTGCGCCGCAACCTGGCCAACCCGCCGAAGGTGGACGGCGCCGAGCTGACGCGCATCGCCCTCAGCGGGGAGTACGCCGGGGCGCCGGTAGCCCTCGACGACAGCGCCCGGGAGCGGGTCGCCGCGCTGCACCAGGACATCGAGCGCCCGCCGCCGAGGCAGCTCGCGGCGCAGCTGCGCCCCTACCAGCAGCGGGGCTTCCAGTGGCTCTACGGCAACGCCCGCGCCGGCCTCGGCTGCGTGATCGCCGACGACATGGGCCTGGGCAAGACCGTGCAGATCCTGGCCCTGCTCACGCAGCTCCATGAGGATGGTGAGCTGGCGGACCAGCCGGCGCTGGTCGTGGTCCCGACCAGCCTGCTGAGCAACTGGCTGCGGGAGATCGAGCAGTTCGCCCCGTCCCTGAGCGCTTCCGTCTACCACGGCAGCCAGCGCGCCCTGCCCGATCGCGGCGAGCCGCCGGAGATCGTGCTCACCACCTACGGCGTGGCGCGGACGGACGCCGCCCGCCTGCGGCGCCGCTCCTGGCGCGCGCTGATCGTCGACGAGGCGCACAACCTCAAGAACCCCCAGGCAGCCCAGACCAAGGCGGTAAAGTCCATCCCCGCCGGCGCCCGGGTGGCGATGAGCGGCACCCCGGTGGAGAACCGCCTGGCCGAGTACTGGAGCCTGATGGACTTCTGCAATCCGGGGTTCCTCGGGACGCTCAAGCGCTTTACCCGGGATTACGTCACGCCCATCCAGACCCACGGCGACCGGGAGGCCGCGGCGCGCTTCCGCCGCGTCACCGCCCCGTTCCTGCTGCGGCGGCTCAAGACGGACCCGTCCATCATCACGGACCTGCCGGAGAAGATCGAGCAGGACCAGCTCTGCCAGCTCACGGCGGAGCAGAGCGCGCTGTACGAGTCGGTGGTGCGCGAGGGGCTGGCGGTCATCGAGGGCACCTCCGACACCTTCCAGCGCCAAGGCCTGGTGCTGCAGATGATCCAGGCGCTCAAGCAGATCTGCAATCACCCCCGGCAGTACCTCAAGGAGGGGGAGGCCGAACCCTCGGCCTCGGGGAAGATGCAGCGCCTGCTCGAGCTCCTCGAGCCGATCCAGCAGCGCCACGAGAAGGCCATCGTCTTCACGCAGTTCCGCGAGGCCGGCGAGCTGCTCCAGGCGGCCATCGCCGCGGCCACCGGGCGCCGCCCCGCCTTCTTGCACGGCGGCCTCTCCCGGCGCCAGCGCGACGCGATGGTCGAGCGCTTCCAGACCGACCGCACCGACCGGGTGCTGGTGCTGTCGCTCAAGGCCGCCGGCACCGGGCTCAACCTGACCGCCGCGGCGCACGTCCTCCACTTCGACCTCTGGTGGAATCCGGCCGTCGAGAGCCAGGCCACCGACCGCGCCTACCGCATCGGGCAGTCGCAGACGGTGCAGGTCCACCGGCTGCTGACCCAGGGCACCTTCGAGGAGCGAATCAACGACATGATCCAGTCCAAGCGCGCCCTCACCGAGATGACCGTTGAGAGCAGCGAGCAGTGGATCGGGAATCTGGACGACACGGAGCTGAGCCGGGTCTTCAGCCTGGGCCAGGACCGCTGAGCGGTCGCCATGCAGCTGCCGGAGGCGGCTACGTTCTAGGGAGCCGAGGCGGGCGAGATGGACAGCATCCGTCAGGCGCAGGCTTGCAGGAGGTTTTCTTATTGATCATCATGCATAGCATGGCTATGCATGATGCACTCCCTGCAAACAAGAAGCGCACAACCGGCCGGCGCCCCTCCCTTGCCGACACCCTGCCGGAAGGCCAATTAGTGAACCGTTCCTGGCTGAAAAGCCGCGGATTCGATCGCCCCCTTGTGGACTACTATCTGCGCACTGGCGCCTTGCAAGCAGTGACCCGCGGGGTCTACCGCCGTCCTGGCCCCCCCCTCAAGTGGGAGCACGTGGTTTACTCCCTGCAGGAGCTGGACTACGACATCCACGTGGGCGGGCGCAGCGCCCTAGAGCTGCAAGGCCTGGCTCACTATGTCGCAAAGCAAAGGCGGTTCCGGATCGATCTCTACTCTCCAGTCAAGCTCCCTTCCTGGGTCAGCAAGCTCGACCTCCCCTACCAATTTGTGGGACACCACCTGAAGCTCTTCGAAGCAATGCCCGAGGAGGCATTGACCACCACCCCCTTCGGCCACTGGGACTGGCCCATCCGGTACGCCACCTGGGAGCTCGCCTTCTTGGAGCTTCTAGCCAAGACGGAGTCGCCAGCGGAATTCGACTATGCCGACAAGCTCTTCGAGGGCGCGAGCGTAATGCGCCCCTGGCTGATCCAGAAGCTTTTAGAAGCCTGCAGCAACGTCAAGGCCAAGCGCCTCTTCCTTTGGTTTTCCCGGCGCCACAATCACCTCTGGTTCGCCAAGCTAGAGACCCGAAAAATCGATCTAGGCCGTGGCAAGCGGATGATCGTTAGAGGTGGCGCACTAGACACCGAATACTTGATAACCGTCCCTCGGGATATGATCGATGACGGCGAACCAATTTTCTGAACAGGTACAACTCCTGATGGAGGTCCTGCCGCATTTAACGAAACACACACGCTTTGCTCTCAAGGGCGGAACGGCCATCAACTTCTTTATTCGGGATTTGCCCAGACTGTCGGTGGACATCGACTTGGCTTACCTGCCCGTGGAAGATCGAGAGACCAGCCTTGCTACCATCGATAGCGAGTTGGCTGAGATTCAGGTAGCGGTTAGCAAGAAGGTACCTGGGGTGTCGACAGAGACTGGGATGCTTGGCAGGACCAACAAGCGGATCAGACTCCACGCCCGAAGGGACGAGACCCTGGTCAAGGTGGAAGTCAACTCGGTCATGCGAGGAAGCATCCACCCACCGGAGCAACGGGAAGCCAGCCCCGGGGTCCAGGAGCAGTTTGGTCCAACCACCGCTCAGACATTGGGATTCGACGACCTATACGGCGGCAAGCTATGCGCGGCCCTGGATCGCCAGCACCCTCGGGATCTATTCGACGTAGACCTGCTGCTTAGGAACGAGGGCATCAGTGCCCGCCTTAAGGATACTTTCCTGGTCTACCTTCTGGGCCACAACCGGCCCATAGCGGAGCTCCTGGAACCCGCGCATCAACCCCTTGAGGAAGCCTTTTTCAATGACTTTGTCGGAATGCCCAACGAGACAGTTGAGCTTGCGAGGCTATACGATACCCGAGATCGGGTTGTTAAGAACATTCATGCCTCATTAACTGACGCGGACCGGAAGTTCTTGCTTTCTGTAAAACGTGGCGACCCCGAATGGGAAGCCTTCCGTTATCCGCATGCGCGTGATTTACCCGCGATACGCTGGAAGATCTACAACCTGGAGAAAATGACTAAAAGAAAACAGGCGGAGGCTATCAGTAAATTGGAGACCGTCCTTTACCGATAGGATAGCGCCTGAACACGACCTCACCTGGATGCACCGTCCTGCGCCCTGTAGCGTCGCAGCTCACTCGTTGCGCCTGAGCAGCCTGCCCAGCGGCCGACAGATCGATGCTCATGGGGCACGCACCCAGATCCAGCCCTCCTGCTCGAGCCCCTCGTGCTCCGAGGAGGGGGGCATCGACTCGCCTCTCAGGAAATCCTGCGCCGCCAGCAAGCAGAGGACAGCGTCCAGACCGTCCGAGCGAGTCTCGAGGCGGGGG
>CAJXKI010000020.1 GCA_913055765.1 uncultured Ectothiorhodospiraceae bacterium | reverse complement strand
AGCACCATCGTCGCCAAGCTCTTCCTCAACCGCGGCGACGGCATCGCCCTGGTCTACGGCACGGTGATGCGCAACCTGTCCATCGCCCTGGCCGTGGCCATGCAGACCTTCGGCGGCGACGCGGCGCTGGTCATCGCCCTGGCCTACATCATCCAGGTGCAGGCCGCCGCTTGGTACGTGCGCTTCTCGCCCGCCATCTTCGGCGAGGCCGAGGAGGAGGACGAGCTCGCCAAGGCCCGCGGCATGGAGACCACCGAGGAGGGCGCCAAGCTGCAGATGGACGTCTACGAGGACGAGCAGGCGCTCTACGTAGTCGCCGAGCTGCCGGGGCTGACCGAGCAGGACGTGGCGGTCCACTACGACGTGTGCAAGGGCGTCCTCCACCTGTCCGGGCATAAGCCCACGGCGCCGTCGGAGCTGCCCGGCAGCACGGAGGCCGAGGCAGACCAGCTCCAGCCCCACCTCAGCGAGCGCTCCCACGGCGCGTTCGAGCGCCAGGTACCGCTCCACGCGGCGGTCCAGGAGCAGCGCATCAGCGCGACCATGCGCCAGGGCGTGCTGACGGTGACCCTGCCCAAGGCCCAGCAGGCCGGGGAGCAGGAGCATATCGAGCCGATCCCGGTCCACGGCCCGGGCGCCGTCGAGGGTGGCCCCTCGGCCGGGAGCGGCCAGCACGCCACGTAAGTTACAATCTGGCCCAGCCGTTGAGGCCCCGCCAGCGCGCGGGGCCTCAGCGTCTCCAGGACACCCACCGCAGGAGGATCCACGATGTACAACGACTGGAGCGACACCGCCAACGAGCTCTCCAAGCTCTTCCAGGAGGTCCGCAAGGGGCACCCGGAGGTGGCCAAGGGCTTCTCGAGCCTGGCCCAGGCCGCCACGGCCGAGGGGGCGATGACCGCCAAGGACAAGGAGCTCATGGCCATCGCCATCGCCATCACCACCCACTGCGAGGGCTGCATCGCCTTCCACACCAGGGCCGCGGCCAAGCAGGGCGCGACCCGCGACGAGATCATCGAGACCGTCGGGCTGTGCATCTACATGGGCGGCGGCCCCGCCTTCGCCTACGGCGCCCAGGCACTGGAGGCCTTCGACCAGTTCAGCGGCGGCGCCGAGGGGGCGTGAGCGGCGCTAGATACTTGATATTCATCAATGGATCGATCTATCGTAGGAGGGTACGAGGGCGTCAGGCGCCGCCCTACACGATCCAGCACCGACACCGACATGCCGGATAGGATGCAGAGACGGAAGCTCTTCGAGCAGTTCGCCAGCGTGGCGAAGGCGCTGGGCCACGAGTACCGGCTGGAGCTCCTGGAGCTGGTGGCCCAGGGCGAGCGCAGCGTCGAGGCCCTGACGCGGCTGAGCGGCCTCCCGGTCGGCAGCGTCTCCCAGCACCTGCAGCAGCTCCGCCGGGCCGGGCTGGTCACGGCGCGCAAGGAGGGCAAGTACGTCTACTACACCCTGGCGGACGAGCAGGTCCTGACCCTGCTCGCCGCGCTGCGCAGCGTTGCCGAGCGCAACGTCGCTGAGGTGCGCCGGCTCACCGAGCAGTACTTCGAGGGCGACGAGGCCCTCGAGGTGCTCTCCTCCCAGGAGCTGCTCGAGCAGCTACGCGCCGGCACGGTCACCCTGCTCGATGTGCGCCCCCCGGAGGAGTACGAGCACGGCCACCTGCCGGGGGCGATCAACATCCCCGTCGACGAGCTGGAGGCCCGCTTCCAGGAGCTGCCCGCGGACCAGCAGATCGTCGCCTACTGCCGGGGGCCGTACTGCGCCCTCGCCTCCGACGCCGTCCAGCGCCTGCAGCAGCGCGGTGTCCGGATCGCCCGCCTCGACGAGGGCTACCCGGAGTGGAAGGCCGAGGGGCTGCCCACCCAGGAGTCCACCGGCTGAGCATGGCCGCGCCGCTGGCGGCCCCGCCCGGCTCAAGGGCGGCTAGCAGGCGACCCTTCGGCACGCCGCACATAGGCGGTGATCCCGCGGATGCGCACCACGGTGACGGCCTCGCCGAGGCGCAGCTCGCCGCCGTCGGCGGCGCGGGCCGGGAACGTCTCGCCGTGGACCCGTACGCCCAGCCCTCGTCCCCGGCGGACGACGACGCCCCGCTCACCGCCGCAGGCGTGCCCCGAGGCGGCCGCCCGGCGCCTGCCGCGGAGGCGGAACGCGACTGCGTAGCAGCTCGGCAGGAAGGCCAGGGTGGTGGCCAGGTAGATAACCAGCTGGTAGCCGGCGTCGAGCCCCGGCACGGCGGCGGTCACCACGGCCAGGACCAGGGCCGCCACCGCCAGGTCGACCAGGACCAGGGGGCCGCCGAGCAGCGGCAGGATGAGCAGCAGCCCGATGCCGAGCAACAGCCAGAGCCAGGCCGGTGCAGGCATCACCGACTCCCCCGCCGCTGCCCCTTCACCCCAGGCCTGCTCGTCTCACCCATGGGCAATCAGCTATCCTGAGCGCCCTATATGAGCGACCAGCGGCGAGGGAGCGCCCCCCGCGACCAAGATCCCCCATGCCTCGACCCGGCCCGCTGTCCAATATCGGCTGGCAGGACGCTGTGCGCGAGCAGATGGGGATGGCCCCCGCCGGTGGCGTGCACCCATCGGCTCGGGAAGAGCTCGCCCGGCTGCGCGAGCACCTCGGCAAGGCGGACGCAGGCGGGTGACGCCGTTTACGCCGTACCCTGGCTACCAGCACCGCTGCTTGCATAAGATGAACCCGTAAACTGGCAGGAGAGAGGGCCCATGCTCAAGCGCATCATCATCCCCCTGGCGATCGCACTGCCCATCCTAGGCCTGCTCTACGTCGGCCTCGGGCGGGACACGCGGGAGCTGCCCTCCCCGCTGGTCGGTGAGCCGGCCCCGGCCTTCGAGCTGACCTCGCTACAGGACCAGGACGAGACGGTGACCAAGGCGGACTTCACCGGCGACCTCTCGGTCGTCCACGTCTGGAGCTCCACCTGCCCGGTCTGCCACGAGGACTTCCCCATCCTCGAGCGGCTCTCCGAGCAGGGGGTCGACGTCTACGCCTTCAACTACCGGGACCAGCGCCAGCGGGCGCTGCAGTACCTGAAGGTGCGGGGCAACCCCTACGACAAGATCGCCTACGACCCCGAGGGCGAGGCGGGCATGGACTGGGGGGTCTACGCGACCCCGGAGACCTACGTGATCGACGACGGGACCATCGTCTACAAGCAGATCGGGCCGCTGAATGAGGAGGTGGTCCAGGAGGAGATCCTCGCCCGGGCCGAGGCCGGCTCCTAGCGCGGCACCAGGGCGATGGCCGGCGGCCGCCGTCAGGCGCCGGCCTCGCCGCCCTCCTCGCCGCCAGCCTGCTCGGCGGTAGCCTCGAGCCGGCGGACACGCCGGAAGAGGCCGTCGAGCTGGGTGACCCGCACCGTGTTCCGCCGCCACTGGCGCACCGGCTGCGCCGGCAAGGGTGAGCCGTACGCCGCGCCCGGCTCACAGATGGAGCTGGTCACCCCGGTCATCCCCATCAGGGTGACGCCGTCGGCGATCTCGACGTGGTCGGTGATCGCCGTCTGGCCGCCGATCATGCACCCTGCGCCGAGGCGGACGCTGCCGCCGAGCACCGTGCCGCCGGCGATAACGGTCCGCGCCCCGACCCGGCAGTTGTGGGCGATGTGGACGTGGCTGTCGAGCTTGACGCCCACCTCGATCACCGTGTCCGCCTGCGCGCCGCGATCCACCGTCGCGTTGGCGCCGATCTCTACGTCGTCACCGATACGCACCGCGCCGAGCTGCGGTACCTTCCGCCAGCCGGCGCCCGCCGGGCCGGGCGCGTAGCCGAAGCCGTCCGCGCCGACCACCGCACCCGGCTGGAGGATCGCCCGCTCGCCCACCACGCACGCAGCGCCGAGCACCGCGTTCGCCCCGATCCAGCTGTCGGCCCCCAGCCGGGCGCCGGGGCCGATGTAGGCGCCGGGCTCGACCACGGCCCCCTCGCCGAGGGCCGCCCCGGCCGCCACCACGGCGTGGGCGGCGACGCTCGCGCCGGCGCCGAGCTCGGCATCGCCGGCCACTGTGGCGGCGGGGTGGACACCGCCCGCGGGGCGCTGCGGCGGGTGGAGGTGCTGCGCCACGGCCGCGTAGGCGTAGTAGGGATCGTCCACGACCAGCGCCGTGGCCGGGCAGGCCCCGATGTGCTCATCGCGTACGAGCACCCCGGCGGCCCGGGTCCGCCGTAGCGCCGGGAGGTGGCGCTCATCGGCGCAGAACGCCACCGCGTCCGCCGTGGCCTCCTCCAAGGGCGCTACCCGGGCCACGCAGCGGTCGGCCTCCCCGACTACCCGGGCACCGGCCAGATCGGCGAGCTCCCGAAGGGTCGCGGACATCGGCTAGGCGCCTCCTCTCGCTTCGTCATCAGCGGTGTGTCCGCGCCTAGCCGACGGCACAGGCTAGTGCAACGAACCTGGTGATGGTAGCAGGGCCGCGCGGGCGGGGGCATCCCGCCCCTTCCCACCGACCCCCCAAGCGAACGGGGTATGCGGCAAGCGATCCGTGGACGGGGGACGCGGCAAGCGATCCCTTAAGGCCCCCCTTTTGTCACACCAGCTCCGTTAGGGCGTGTAACGAGCGGGCCACGGTCCTGTCACCAAGCCTTCACGGAGAGGCTGCCACGATACGCCTGTGCACCGATGAACGGGCACCTCAACGCTACGACAGCATCGAAGGAGGATGAGGACATGGCACGCAGCAACCCGACCAAGCTCTACCATACCGCGCTGCGCATGCACCGCCAGGGCCACACGCCGGAGCAGATCGCCGACGAGCTGGCGATCCACCGCGACTGCCTGCAGCGCTGGCTCCAGGCACCGGTCTACCCCGCCATCCGCGGCCTTACCATCCGCCCCGGCCGAGGGCAGCGAGCGGGTACCCCCTGAGGCCCATCCAGGGCGACCCGGCACCTATCCCTACTCCCCACCCTAGCCTTGACCAAGGGGCTCTCCCTATCGCCCCCTGCAGGGCTGCTCAGTGGCGGTCTCCCGTCGCCTCCTGGGCCATCTCCTCGTAGCTCGTGTGGCGGACGTTCTTGCCGCGGACGAAGTAGACCACGTACTCGCAGATATTGCGCGCCCGGTCGCCGATCCGCTCCAGCGAGCGGGCCGTCCAGATGACGTCCATCGCCCGGGGGACGGCATGGGGGCTCTTCATCATCTGGTCCATGAGCCGGTGGACGATGACCTCGTACTGGCTGTCCACCTGGATATCCAGCTGGGCGACACGAACGGCCTGATCGACGTCCATGCGGGCGAAGGTGTCGAGGGCGCCGCGGAGCATACTGCGGACCTGCTCGCCCATATCGGCGAGCTCCTCGACGGGGCCGTTCTGCCGATCCTGCTCCAGGAAGTGCAGGGCCATCCGGCCCATGCGCTCGGCCTCGTCGCCGATGCGCTCGAGATCCGTGACCGTCTTGATGACCGCCAGCACGAGGCGCAGGTCCGAGGCCGTCGGCTGGCGCCGGACCAGGATCTCGGTGCAGGCCTCGTCGATCTCGACCTCGTGGGCGTTCACCCGATAGTCACTGGTCACCACCTTCTCGGCGAGGTCGAAGCGTGTCTCCGACATCGCCGTCACGGCGTCGATAAGCTGCTGCTCGACCACGCCGCCCATGGCGAGGACCCGGCTGTGGATATCCTCAAGCTCGGTATTGAAGCGCTGGGAGATGTGCTGCCTGAAAAAGCTCTGCTCGAGGTCTTCGTTGCTCATGGGGGCTCCTCAGCCGAACCGGCCGGTAATGTAGTCCTCGGTACGCTTCTCACGGGGCGTGGTGAAGATCGTGTCGGTCCTGTCGTACTCGATGACCTCGCCGAGGTGGAAGAAGGCCGTATAGCGGGCCACCCGGGCGGCCTGCTGCATGTTGTGGGTGACGATAATGATGGTGTAGTTGCTCTGCAGCTCGTCGATGAGCTCCTCAATGGTAGCAGTGGCCACCGGGTCGAGGGCCGAGGCGGGCTCATCCATGAGGATGACGTCCGGATTCACGGCGATGGCGCGGGCGATGCACAGCCGCTGCTGCTGCCCCCCGGACAGGGAGGTCCCGGGCAGGCTCAGCCGGTCGGAGACCTCCTGCCACAGCCCCGCCTTGCGCAGGCTCGTCTCCACCAAATCGTCCATCTCCGCGCCCTTCTGGGCCACCCCATGGATGCGCGGGGCGTAGGCCACATTCTCGTAGATGGACTTGGGGAAGGGGTTGGGCTTCTGGAAGACCATGCCCACCCGCGAGCGCAGCTGGACCACGTCGACGTCGGGGCCGTAGATGTCCGCCTCGTCGAGGAGCAGCTGCCCCTGGGTGGTCACCGAGGGGATGAGGTCGTTCATGCGGTTGATGCACCGCAGGAAGGTGGACTTGCCGCAGCCCGAGGGGCCGATCAGGGCGGTGACGTCCTTGTCGGGGATCTGCAGGTTGACGTCGAACAGCGCCTGGGTATCGCCGTACCAGAGGCTGAGGCTGCGGACGTCCACCTTCGTCGGGTGGACGGCCTCTGCGGTCTCGGGCTCGGCGCCGGCACCCACCTCGGGCGCGCGGGTCACGCCGGAGGCCGGCGTCGGCTGCGAGCGGTCTCCGCTCTCCACGGTATCGTCCTCCTCGCGCAGCTCGGCGGTACCCGGGGCGGACCGGGCGGCGATCCCCCCCGAGCTCCTCGGATTGTCGTTCGGCTGAGGCATTTGCATGGTACAGGCTCCTTACCAGCGCCGTTCAAAGCGTTTGCGCAGGACGACGGCGGTCGCATTCAAGGTCAGCAGCACGGCCAGCAGGACGAGGATCCCGGCGGCGGTGATCTCGTCGAAGGCCCGCTGGGGCATGGAGGCCCAGGTATAGATCTGCGCGGGCAGCACGGTGGCGGCGTCCGTCACCCCCTCGGGGGCCGAAGGGATGAAGGCCATCATGCCCACCAGCAGCAGCGGGGCGGTCTCGCCCATGGCCTGCGCCAGGCCGATGATCGAGCCGGTCAGGATCCCCGGCAGCGACTGCGGCAGGACGTGGTGGGAGACCACCTGCAGGCGGCTGGCGCCGACGCCGAAGGCCCCCTCGCGGATCGAGTCCGGCACCGCCCGCAGGGCGGCGCGGGTGCTGATGATGATGATCGGCAGGGTCATCAGGGCCAGGGTCAGCCCGCCGGCCAGGGCTGACGAGCGCGGCACCCCCACGAAGTTGATGAAGATCGCCAACCCCAGGAGGCCGTAGAGGATCGAGGGCACCGCCGCGAGGTTGTTGATGTTGACCTCGATGAAGCGGGTGAAGCGGTTGTCCGGGGCGAACTCCTCGAGGTAGACGGCGCTCATCACGCCGATGGGGAAGGCCACCGCCATGGTCACCGCCAGGGTGAGGACCGAGCCGACCACCGCCGACTTGATGCCGGCTATCTCGGCCATCTTGGAGTCGCCGTTGGTGAAGAAGTTGGTGTTGAAGGCGAGCCGGATCTGGCCCTGTTCCCGGAGCCGGTCCACCTCGGCCTTCTCCTGCTCGGTAAGCTCCGAGTACTGGCCCTTGAGGTACTGCCCGACGGGGGCGTCGGCGGTGATCCAGCGGGTCACCGTCTGCCCCATCAGATCCGGGTCCGCCTCGACGTGATCGGGTAGCTGGCGCAGCCAGCCGCGGCTGACGAAGGGGCGCACCTCGTCGTCCACCGCCGCCGGCGGCAGGTCCACGGTCCGCTCGCTGTAGGTCACCTCCGCGCGGACCTCCGCCTGGTAGAAGGCGGTGTAGCCGCGCTGGATGATATCCGTGAAGAAGAAGACCAGGAACGCGACCGAGAGGAGGATGGCCCCGACACAGAGGGCCTTGAAGCGCCTCTCGCGGCGGTAGCGCTGCCGGGTCCGCTTCTCGGCTTTCAGGTTGGGCGCAGCCATGCCGTTCTCCTCCGGGGTCACTCGTACTGCTCGCGGAAGCGGCGGACGACGATCAGCGAGATGGTGTTCAGGGTGAGGGTGATCAGGAACAGGACCAGCCCCAGCCCGAAGGCGGAGAGGGTCTCAGGGCTGCTGAACTCCTGGTCACCGGTGAGCGCAGCGACGATGCGCACCGTCACCGTGGTCATCGACTCGAGGGGGTTAGCGGTGAGGTTGGCGCTCAGCCCGGCGGCCATCACCACGATCATGGTCTCGCCCAGGGCGCGGGAGATGGCCAGGATGAACGCGGAGACCACGCCCGGCAGGGCCGCCGGCAGCAGCACGTGCTTGATCGTCTCCGAAGGTGTCGCCCCGAGCGCGAAGCTCCCCTCGCGCAGGCTCATGGGGATGGCGCTGATCACGTCGTCGGAGAGCGAAGAGACGAGGGGGATGATCATGATCCCCATGACGATCCCCGGCGTCAGGGCATTCTCGTAGCTCGCGTCGAGCCCCAGGGCGGAGGCGGCGTCGACGATCAGGGGCGCCACGGTGATGGCGGCGAAGAAGCCGTAGACCACCGTGGGGATGCCGGCGAGGACCTCCAGGGCCGGCTTGACGGCGCCGCGCACCCGCTGCGGGGCGTACTCCGAGAGGAAGATCGCCGAGAGCAGCCCGATGGGCAGGGCGACGGCCATGGCGATGGCGGTGATCATGAAGGTGCCGGCGAACAGCGGCACCGAGCCGAACTGCGCCTCGCTCCTCGCCTCGGAGCCGCCGCCGAAGGCGGTGTCCGGGCTCCAGGTGGTACCGGTGAGGAACTCCCAGGCGCTGACCATCTGGAAGAAGCGCATCGCCTCGAAGAGGATGGAGAGCAGGATCCCCAGGGTGGTCAGAATGGAGATCGAGGCCGCCGCGATCAGCAGCCAGCGCACGGCCCCCTCGACGATGTTGCGCGCCCTCAGGCCCGGCCGGATGGTCCGCTCGGCCGACCACAGGCCGCCTGCCGCCAGGGCCAGCGCTGCCGCCAGGACCAGGGCCCCCGGGGCGTCGATGAGGCCCAGCAGGTCGAGCAGGGTCGCCAGCAGGGCCATCGCCACGGCGGGCACGGCCATGAGCACCACGGCGTACCAGCCGTAGAACCCCGGCCGGGAGTGGAGCGCCCGGTCCTGCCCGCCGGCGACGGCCAGCGCGCGCCGGCGCCCCAGGCCGTAGGCGAGCAGGGCCAGGGGCAGGAGCCCGGCCAAAAAGCTCAAGATGACTTGCCCAGTGCTCAACAGGAGGCTCCTCGTGCGAGAAAAGGGGGCACGCCGGCCCTCGAATGGTTTAAGAGGCCCTATCCGGGGGTGCCGGCTCGACCGTTGGCGCGCTTAAGGCAGCCCGTGCTCCCGTAAGCGCCCCAGAAGGTATCTCGAGAATGTGACAGCTTCATGAAAAGAGCGGCTGCCGGGACCGGCCTCCGGCCCCGGCAGCCCACGATGATGCCGCCCTACTACTGGCTATCCTCTTCGACCTGGCTGCGGGTCAGCCGCTCCTTGCTGAGCACCGCCTTGCGCATCTCCTCGCGCTGCTCGGCGGGCAGCGGGATCAGCCCCTCCTCCTTGAGGTAGCCCATATCGCCGATCATCTGCTCGGAGAGGAAGAGCTCCACGTACTCGTAGAGGCCGGCCACCTCACCCGCGTGGCCGTTCTTGATGTAGAAGAAGAGGCTGCGGGAGATGGGGTAGTCGCCGGCGGAGATGGCCTCCGGGGTCGGCTCGACGCCGTTGATCCGGGCGGCCTGGATGCGGTCGCGGTTCGCATCGAGGAAGCTGTAGCCGAAGACCCCGAGGGCCTCTGTGTCCCGCGTCAGCTTCTGGACGATGAGGTTGTCGTTCTCGCCGGCGGGGACGTAGGCGCCGTCCTGGCGGATCTTGCTGTAGGCGCCGTCGTAGCCCACCTCCTCGGAGGCGGCCTCCATGACCATCTCCTCGAAGGCGTCGCGGGTGCCGGAGGTGGTCGGCGGGCCGTAGACCTTGATCTCCTCGTGGGGCAGGCTCGAGTCGATGTCGTCCCAGTACTCGTTGGGGTTGTCCACCAGCTCGCCGTCCTGGGGCACCTCGGCGGCCACGGCGCGGGTGAGCTCCTCGAGGGTGAGCTCGAAGCGCTCGCCCTTGACGGAGTTGGCGATGACGATGCCGTCGGAGCCGATTACCGCCCGGGTGATGTCGTCCACGCCGTTGTCCTGGCAGCGCTCGAACTCACTGACCTTCATCGGCCGGCTGGCGTTGGTGATATCTGGGGTATCCATGCCGTCGCCGCCGCAGAAGAGCTTGAGGCCGCCGCCAGAGCCGGTGGACTCGATCACCGGGGTGGGGTACTGCGTCGTCACGCCGAACTCCTCGACCACGTAGCTGGCGAAGGGGTAGACCGTGGACGAGCCGACTATGGTGATTGCCTCGCGGTCCTTGCTGATCTCGACATCACCGCCGTCGCTGGCCCCTGCGGGGCCGGCGGCGAAGAGGCTCGCCGTCGCCGCGGTCGTCGTGGCGGCGAGGCTGAGCTTGTGCCATGTACGCATCACAGGAACCTCTCCTTCAGGTAGTTGCGAAGTCTGCGGTGCCGCGGCTGTACGCACCGCTACGTGTGCCTGGTTGCCTCTGTGTGAGCGAGGCCGAGTCTGGGGCCTGGATCTGACAGCCCCTTGACCGCCCCGTGACACCCCCGTTACACGCTAGCGGCAGCGCCGTAGGTCACCGCCGACGGCGGGAAGACCAGGGTGAAGGTCGAGCCGCGGCCCGGATCGCTATCGATGGCCAGGCGACCGCCGTGGCGGTTGGTGACGTGCTTGACGATGGCCAGGCCGAGCCCCGTGCCGCCCGTGGCGTTGGAGCGCGCCTTGTCGACGCGGTAGAAGCGCTCGGTGAGCCGCGGCAGGTGCTCCCGGGGGATGCCGATGCCGTCGTCCGACACCCGGCAGTAGGCGCCGCCGCTGTCGGCCTGCCAGCTGACCCGGATCGTGCCGCCGTCCGGGGTGTAGCGCACGGCGTTGGAGAGCAGGTTCGATATGGCGCTGCGCAGCTCCGACTCGGCGCCGACGACGTGCACCCCGGGCTGCGCCTCCAGCTCGATGCGGTGGCCGCGCTCGCCGGACAGCGCCCGGGCCTCGGCGCAGAGCTCATCGAGCAGCGCCGGCATGGCCACCGGCTGCTGCTCCGCCGCGAACTCGCCCGTCTCGAGCCGCGAGAGCATGAGCAGGTCCTGGACCAGGCGGTGCATGCGGTGCGCCTGGTCGCGCAGGGACTGGATGGTGCCCGCCCAGCCGGGCTCCTGCGCCGCCAGCTCGTCGCCCATCTCCTCGGCGACGCCGTAGATCACCGTCAGGGGGGTCTTGAGCTCGTGGGAGACGTTGGCGACGAAGTCCCGGCGCATGGTCTCGAGCCGTTCGGTGCGGGTCACGTCGCGGGCGATGAGCAGGCGCTGGTCGCGGCCGTAGGACACCAGCCGGAGCTCGAGGATCGTCTCCGGGGCCACCGGCGAGGGCAGGGTGAACGTCCCCGAGGTCTCCCCCTCGGCCGCCAGGAAGGCGTGGAACTCCGGGGCGCGGAGGAGGTTGCCGATACGCTGCCGCTCGTCCTGGGGCCAGCTCAGGCCGAGGAGCTGGCGCGCGGCGTCGTTCCACCACACCAGCCGGTGGTCGCCGTCGAGCACCACCGTGGCGTCCGGCATCGCCTTCACGGATTCGCGGTACTCGCGGATGATCTGCCACAGCCGGTGCCGGCGCTCCCGCTGGCGGCGCTGGTGCCGCTGCAAGGCCTGGAAGGTCGCGCCCCAGACCCCCATCGACTGGGGCGGATCGAGGGCACGCCCCCGGCGCAGCCAGCGCTCCAGGCGGTAGAGCTGCCAGACCGCCCACAGGTAGCCGCCCAGGAGCGCCACCGCGGCCGCCTCGAGCCACCGGCCGGTGAGCGCGCCGACCAGCGCCACCAGCAGCAGCACGCCTGCGCTACGGGCCAGGAAGGCAGGCCAAGGGTTGCGGCTCATCCGTGTCCCCTCCTCTAGCGGGAGCGGCCCGGGCCGTCACGCCTGGTCCGAGAACCGGTAGCCGGCGCCGCGCACGGTCTGCACCAGCCGCTCGTGGCCCGTCTGCGCCAGGACCTTGCGCAGGCGGCGGATGTGGACGTCCACGGTCCGCTCCTCGACGTAGACGTTCGTCCCCCAGACCTGGTCGAGGAGCTGGGTGCGCGTGAAGACCCGATCGGGGTGGGCCATGAAGAACCGCAGGAGGCGGTACTCGGTGGGGCCGAGATCCAGCGTCTCGCCATTGCCCGTGACCCGGTGGCTGACCGGGTCCAGCCGCAGGCCGTCGAGCTCCAGCTGCTCATCGGCGGCCGCCGGCGCCGTGCGCCGCAGGACGGCCTTGATCCGGGCTACCAGCTCGCGGGGCGAGAAGGGCTTGGTCACGTAATCGTCCACGCCGCAGTCGAAGCCGCGGACCCGATCCTCCTCCTCGCCGCGCGCCGTCAGCATGATGATCGGGATGTCGCGGGTCTCCTCATCCCGCTTGAGGCTGCGGGCCCACTCGGCGCCGCTGACCTGGGGCAGCATCCAGTCCAGCAGGACCAGGTCCGGCGGCCGGGTGTGCAGCAGCTCGCTCGCCTGCATGGCGTCGCTGGCCGATACCGAGTCGAGGCCGTTGCGCTCGAGGGAGCTGATCACCATCTCGCGTACGGCCGGATCGTCCTCGACCACCAGGACCCTGGCTGCCATGCCTAGCCCCCCTCTCTTGCGTGCAGGTTGCGCGGCGAGGCCTATTACAGGACACGCGGATTACAGCGTCATGACAGTGTAACTTTCACCGAGCCTGAACCTGCCTGTCACACCGCCGTCACCCCCTCCCGCCTAGGATACATCCGGCAGCGGGCGCATACGGCTGCCATCACCACCGCCACCCCGTGTCGCTGTGCCCTAGAGGCGGTGGCTGGGTTGCTCCCTGGCTCTCAGGCCAGACCCTTGCGGCTGTCCCCAAGGCGGGGCGGCCGCTTTTTTTCCCTCGGCTGCGCCACGCCCAGGCTGCACCCTTGGGGCCCCAGCATGCCCTTCGGGATAGGCCCCGCGCTCCCCCCTCCCCAAAACGGGGATACCCCGGCCCCGCGCACGCCCCTACCCTTCCCGTCAGCCGGCTAGCGCGTGGGCGGCCGCGAGCGGCCCGCCCTCCCATCCGCCACCATCGAAAGGAATCGCCACCATGCACCGATACGCCCAGATCCCCGCCAGCCCCCTGGCGCCGCTGCTGCTCACCGCCGTCCTGCTGGCCGCCCAGCTCGCCCTGGCCGGCACCGCCGCCGCCACGTGCGGCATGGCGCTGTCCGGCTACGGCGCCCGCGCCGGGGCCATGGGCGGCGCCGGCCTGGGCTACGACGCGGGCAACTCCAACGTCATGAACAACCCCGCGGCCTTCGGGCTCCGGGGCGAGGGCAATGTCTTCGGCATCGGCATGAACGTGCTCAGCCCGGACGTGGAGGTGGAGCACGAGGCGAGCGGCGCCACGGCCGAGTCGGAGGGCGACTTCTACCCCTCGCCGTCGATCTCGCTGATGCGCACCAACGCGGCGGGGCTCACCTACGGCGCGGCCTTCCTCGCCCAGGGCGGCATGGGGACCGAGTACGGCGACGACACCTTCCTCTCGCCCAGCGGCCGAGAGGTGCGCTCGGAGGTGAGCTTCGGCCGGCTCATGCTCCCCCTCGCCTACCGCGTGAACGACCGGCTCAGCGTCGCCGCCCAGGTCGACTACGTGATCGGCAACATGGACCTGCAGATGGACATGCCCGGTAACCAGGTCCGAGGGCTGATGAGCGGGGACGGCGGCAGCCTCTCCACATCGCCGGGGCTCGGGATGGCGCTGGACATCTTCTCCGCCTTCGACTACGCCCGGGTCGACTTCTCCGACAGCAGCGACATCGCCGGCGAGGCTCAGGGCAGCGGCCTCGCCGGCAAGATCGGCGCCCTCCTGCGCGTCACCCCGCGCCTCACCGTGGGGACGACCTACCACAGCGAGAGCGACATCGGCGACCTGACCACCAGCGGCAACGGCGCCGAGCTCGCCTTCCAAGGGGAGGCAGCAGACGGGAGCACCCAGTCCGTGGCGCTCCAGGGCAAGGTGGCCGTCGAGGACTTCGAGTGGCCGGCCACCTACGGCATCGGCGCCGCCTACGAGGTCAACGACCGGGTCACGGTCGCCGCCGACGTCAAGCGGATCGCCTGGTCCGACGTCTTTGACGCCTTCTCCCTCAACTTCCAGGCCAGCGATGCGGAGGCCAACAACCTCGGCCCCGGCCAGGACTTCCGCGGCGAGGAGGTGGACCTCACCCTGACCCAGGAGTGGGACGACCAGACGGTGTACGCCGTCGGCGCCGCGTTCAAGGCCACGCCTGCGCTGACCCTGCGCGCCGGGATCAGCATCGCCGACAACCCGATCCCCGCGGACTACGTCAATCCCCTCTTCCCGGCGATCATCGAGGACCACGTCACCGGCGGCCTCAGCTACGCCCTCACCGAGCGCAGCAAGGTCGGCGCCGCCGCTGTCTACGCCCCGGAGGTCGAGGTGACCAACCCGCGCACAGGGGTCACCGCGCGGCACAGCCAGATCAACGGCCGCCTGAACTACGTCTACCGCTTCTGAGGGCAGGCGCGCCGCGGCCCGCCACCGCCACGCCTCAGGCCGGGGGCGGGCCGCCGGCGGCGGGGAGCCGGTCCGAGCGCATCGAGGCCGGGGCCTGCCGGATCGCCGCGGCCAGGTCCCGGTGCAGGCGCAGGGCCTCGTCGCCGGGGTGGATCGCCACCCGCAGCGGCACCCCCTGCCGCTGCGCGCGGCGCCACTGCAGCCGGTTCCAACCCCGCAGCACCCAGGCGGCGCCGGCGGTGCCGGCCTCGAAGCCGACCAGGGGCAGCCGCACCAGCCGCCCGCTACGGGTATCGATCACCCCGCTCAGGACCTCCACCCGCCGGTACGGCAGCGCCGCCAGGCGCCGGCGGTCCACGCCCCCGAGGGCCCAGGCCGGGGGCACGTAGGTCGTCGGCGGCGCCAGGCCCTGCCGCGGGAACCAGGCGTGGGCCCGCGCCATGAGCGCCGCGATCCCGTCCCCGTCGAGCGCCAGGTGCTCGGCGACCCCGGCGGAGAGCAGCGCGCCGTGGAGGCGGTGCCAGGGACCGCCCCAGCGCGGGGCATGGTGGGACCAGCCGTGGGCCGCCAGCTCGATGCCGGCGGCCTGCCACCGGCGCAGCAGCCGGAGCTCCGCCGGCCCCCAGGCGTGCCCGGGGACCACGAGCAGCGTCAGCGCCCCGTGCCCCGCCCTGCGGAGCCGCTCCACCAGCCCCTCGACGCGGGCCAGCGTCTCCGGCATCACGTCGTGGATGGCGATGAGGGCCCTCATGCGCCCCCTCGCCCGTAACGGTGGAGCAGGTCGAGCCACGCCGCCACAGTGTCCTTATGGAGGGCGCAGGCCAGCTCCCGGGCCCGCCCGGCGGTCCGCTCCAGCGCCTCCGGCGGCAGCGCCTGCAGGCGCCCCAGGGCGGCGCTCAGCGGCTCCTCCGCCTCCTGCCGGAAGAGCCCCTCGGCGAGCTGCGGCCAGGCGTGGATCCCGGCGGCCGCCGCTACCAGCGGCGGCCGCCCGCGGGCCATGGCCTCCAGGGCGATGGAGCCGAAGGTCTCCGTGTGGGAGGGCAGGACCAGGAGATCGGCGTCGTCGAGAAGCGCGCGCACCCCGGCCCGGTCCAGCCAGCCGAGCAGCCGGAGGTTGGGCCGCTGCTCGGCCGCCGCCTCGAGCTCCTCGCGCAGGGGGCCGTCGCCGGCGACGGCGAAATCCAGCGCCGGCCAGTCCGAGGCGGCCTGCACCAGGCTCTCCAGGTTCTTCTCCCGCGCCAGGCGGCCGACGAAGCAGACCCGGCCGATCCGCCTCGGCGGCGCCGCCAGGGGCGGCTCCAGGAACGCCGGGTCCAGCGGCGTGCCCACCACCTCGACCTGCCGGGCGCCGGCGGCGCGCACCGTGGGGACGAACTCCGGCGCCATGACCACCGCCGCCTCGCTGCGGCGCAGGAGCCGGCCCTGCACGGCGCGCGCCGGCGCCGCCACCAGGCGCTGCCCGAGCCAGCCCCAGTACATCGCGGACAGCTGCGCGAAGTCGGTGTGGTAGGCACTGACCAGGCCGCTGCCCAAGCGGCGCGCCCACCGGGCGCCGTACAGCCCGTACGGCCCCGGGGTGGCAGCGACCACGACGTGGGGCTGGAGCTGGCGCAGGCGTGCGCGCACCCGCCCCGGCCGCGGCAGGCCAAGCCGCTGCGTGGTATCCCCGGGCAGGGGGATCGACGGGTCCGCCTCGGCGCCCGGCCCCTCCGGCTGGAAGATCGCCATCGCCGCGAGCTCGCCCTCCAGCGCGGCGAGCAGGTCCTGGTAGTAGGTGCCGGTGCCGTTCCGCCCGGCGGAGGCGTCCGAGAAGAACGCCACCCGCAGCCCCGGCGCGGCGGCCTCCGGCGGGGCGCGCTCAGCCATCCCGCTGCCCGTCCACGCGCTGCGCCGCGGCGCGCAGGCGCTGGTAGGGGGGCCGCAGCCGCGCCTCGATGGCCGGCTCGGCCCACGCCAGGGCCGACGGATCGTGGCGGTGCGGGCTCCCCTGCCCGCTCCCTGCCTGCCCCGCCTCGGCCAGGGCCTGGGCCAGGGGGCCTGCCACCGGCTCGCCGAGGCGCTCCAGGGCCTCGCCTAGCACCCGCCCCGGGTCGGCGCGGAGGTCCGCGGTGTCCACCACCGCGGTACGCGCGCCGGCATCCTGCTCGGCCAACCGCGCTAGGTGGGCCAGGCTGCCGGCGTAGGCGTCGAGGAGCAGGCGCTGGAAGGCCGGCTCATCCACAGCCACGCCCAGCGCCCGCGCCGCGCCCACCGAGCTGACCTGGGAGCTCAGCGCGCTGCGGGGCTCGCGCAGGCAGATGAGGAAGCGTGCCTCGGGGAAGCGCTCGTAGAGGGCCGGCGCCCAGGAGCCCAGGGCGGCGTTCTTGGAGAGCAGGACCGTCCCCGGCGCGCCGTCGTAGAGCAGGCGCTGCAGGCAGCGCTCGTAGCAGTCCAGCAGGCGCCGCTGCCGCCCCGCGGACAGGCGCTCCGGGAAGCGGCTCAGCCCCTGCAGCCCGGCCGCCGCGGGGAAGGCGAGCAGGGCGATGAAGCAGCCGCCGGCCGGGAGCAGGGCCAGGTAGTCCTCCTCCGGGGCGTCCAGCCCGACGGGGTGGACGGCGTCGAGCCCGCCGGTCAGCCGCCGGAGCGTCCCGGCCAAGGCGCGCTGGCCGTGGCCGCCCAGCCGCGCATCGAGCCGGCCGAGCCGCCGGATCAGCCGGCGCTGGCAGATCGCCGGGGCGACGGCCACCTCCCAGGCGCCGGGCGTCCGGAAGCGGTCCGTATCCGCCGCCAGGGTGCGGTGGACGAAGGTGGTCGCGCTGCGCGGGATGCCGGTGATGAAGAGCGCCCGACCCACCGGCTGCCGCCGATAGCCGGGGTAGAGCAGCTCGTCGAGGAGCAGGCAGAGGCCGTGCACCGCCTGGACGACGAGGAACAGCGGCACCCCGGCGAGGAGCACGAGCAGCCGGCGTGGCCCCAGGGGCGCGCGCGGGTCGCGCCAGGCGGTAGCCGCCTGCAGCCACCAGCCCAGGTAGCGGACCGCCCCCTCCAGCAGCGCGATCAGCGTGCGCAAGCCTCCTCCCCTACCCGCCGGGCGAGCGCCCTACGGGTGCTGCGTCCTCGGACTCATCGACGCCCCCCTGGTCCGAGTCGATGGGCTCCTCGTCGAGGTCGGCCTCGAAGAGGTTCTCCAGCTCCGCGGCCCGCTCCTCGTGGTCGGGCTTGAGGCTGGTGCGCTCCGACTGGACCGCGTAGCGCTCCTCCATGAGCACCGCCTCGTGCTCGCGGAACTGGTCCACCGCCTCCCGCGCCGCGTCAGGGCTCCATCCTAGCCCCGCCAGGACGTCCTCGCCGAGGCCCAGGCTGACGGTGAACGCCTCGCGCACCACCCCCTCGGCCCGCAGATCCTGCAGGTGCCAGGCGTGGTGGGCGTCGCTGGCGATGGCGTAGAGCGGCACGTTGGGGTAGTAGCGCCGCAGGGTCTCGGCGATGCGCATGGAGTCGTCCACCCGGTCCATGGCCAGGATGAAGGCGTCGGCCTCCCCGGCCTTGACGGCCTGGAGCACCTCCGGCTTGGCCGCGTCGGCGTAGAAGATCTGGTTGCCGTAGCGGCGCACGAAATCGACCTGCCGCGGGTTGGCGTCGAGGGCCGTGAAGCGGATGCCGGCGCTGTGCAGCAGCCGCCCCATCATCTGCCCGAAGCGGCCGAAGCCGGCGATGACCACGCCGGGCCCCTCCTCGCTGCTCGGGTCGTCGTAGGCGCGGGCGGTGTCCGTATCCAGCCGCGGCACCAGGAAGCGCTCGTTCAGCGCCACGATGGGCGGCGTCGCCGCCATGCTCAGGGTCACCACGGCGACCATGATGTCCATGGCCATGGCGTCCATGACCCCGTAGGTGGCCGCCAGGGAGAAGAGCACGAAGGCCAGCTCGCCGCCCTGGGGCAGCGCCGCGGCGAGGCGGCTCGCGCCGACCGGGTCCAGCCCCCAGTAGCGCCCCACCGCGTAGGTCATCGCCAGCTTGAGGGCCAGCAGGGCCGCCGTCATGCCCAGGAGCTCGGCGGGCATGGAGGCCAGCAGCCCCAGGTCCGCCGACATCCCCACGGCGAGGAAGAACAGGCCCAGCAGCAGCCCCTTGAACGGGTTGATGTTGGCGTAGATCTCGTGCCGGTACTCGGAGTCGGCGAGCAGCACCCCGGCCAGGAAGGCGCCCATCGCCATCTCCAGGCCCGCCGCCTCAATGACCAGGGCGGTCCCCAGCACCACCAGCAGCGTGGCGGCGGTGAAGACCTCCGTGGCGCCGGTGGCGGCGACCGTACGGAACAGCGGGCGCAGCAGGTAGTGGCCCCCCACGATCACCGCGGCGAGCACGAGCACGGTCTGCACCATGCCGAGGAGCAGGTCGGTGCCGGAGACCCCCTCCAGCCCGGCCCCCACCAGCGGGATGGCCGCCATCAGGGGCAGGATCGCCAGGTACTTGAACAGCAGCACAGCGTACGCCGCCTTGCCGTGGCGGGCGCCGAGCTCGCCGCGCTCGCCGAGCACCTGCAGGGCGAAGGCCGTGGACGGGAAGGCGAGGCCGAAGGCCGCCAGGACCACCGTCCACCAGTCCGCACCCAGCCACCACACCGCCGCCCCGATGGGCAGGGCCGTGGCGGCCACCTGCAGCGTGCCCAGGCCGAAGATATCCCGCCGCAGGGAGAGCAGCTTGCTCGGCGCCAGCTCCAGGCCGACGAGGAAGAGCAGCAGCAGGACGCCGACCTTGGAGAGGTCGAGGAGCTCCTCGGCCTCGCTGAACAGGCCCAGCACGTGGGGGCCGATGACGACGCCCGCGGCCAGATAGCCCAGCGTGGAGCCCAGGCCCAGCCACTGGAACAGCGGCACGGCGATGACCGCTGCGACGAGCAGTATCGTGACTTCCTGGAGGATCTCCATGGCGGCCTCCACCAGATCGGGCGATGCTGGGGCACGAGCGCGGCGTAGACGCTGCTGCGCGGGAAAAAGGGCGCGTAACCTATTAGATACGCGCCACGCGTGTAAATCGTTACGGCTGCCCTGCAGCCTCGCCGGCGTCCGCCGCGGGCCGGCAGGGCCGACCCCCCGCTCAACAGCGGCTCTGGGGCCGCCCGCCGACGGGCATGCGGGGCCGGATATGCGTTAGCCTAGGGGGCCTTTCGCGGAAGCAGCAGCGCCCGGTGACCACGATGCAGGTATTCGATCACCCCGAGTTCGACAGCCACGAGCGCATCCTGTTCGGCAGCGACCCCGGCAGCGGGATGCGCGCGATCATCGCCATCCACGACCGTACCCTGGGCCCCGGGGTCGGCGGCTGCCGCGTCCAGGCGTACGCCAGCGAGGCCGAGGCCGTCACCGACTGCCTGCGCCTGTCGCGGGCGATGACCTACAAGTCGGCCCTCGCCGAGATCCCCCTCGGCGGCGCCAAGATGGTCGTGCTCGCCGACCCCGCGCGGGACAAGTCGCCGGGGCTGCTGCACGCCGTCGGGCGCATGGTCGAGGACCTCGGCGGGCAGTACGTCACCGCCGAGGACGCGGGCATGACCGCCCCGGACCTGCACGCCGTGGCCGAGGCCACCCGGCACGTCGTCGGCATCCGCGAGGAGGCGCCGAGCCCCGGCCGCCGGCACCGCGCCACCATCTCCGCGTCCACGGCCTACGGCGTGTTCACCGGGGTGCGCGCCGCCGTCCGCCACCGGCTGGGCGCGGACGGGCTCAGCGGCGTCCGGGTGGCCCTGCAGGGGCTGGGCAGCGCCGGCTGGAAGCTCGGCGAGCACCTGCACGCCGCCGGCGCGCGGCTGTGGGTCAGCGACGTCGACCGCGACCGGGTGGCGCAGGCGGCCGCGGCGTGGGGGGCGGAGGCCGTCGATCCGGCGGCCATCCACGCCCAGCCGGTGGACGTCTTCGCCCCCTGCGCCCTCGGCGCCGTGCTCAACGATGCCACCATCCCGGAGCTACGCTGCAGCGTAGTCGCCGGCGCGGCGAACAACCAGCTCGCCCGCGCCGAGCACGGCGAGGCCCTGCGCCGGCGCGGCATCCTCTACGCCCCGGACTACGCCATCAACGCCGGCGGCATCATCGAGGTCGCCTACGAGATCAGCGGCGACACCGACCCGGAGCGGCTGCGCGCCCACCTGGAGCGCATCGGCGCCACCCTGCACCAGGTCTTCGAGCGCGCCGAGGCGGAGGGCCGGGCCACCGACACCGTGGCCGACCAGCTCGCCGAGGAGCGCCTGCGCGCCGGCCGGGCATGAGCGCCGTGCCCGGCCATCCACGCCGGCCCCCACGGCAGGTGCGCCTCACCCCGGAGCCCCGACTATGAGCCGCCTGCGAGAGACCCCGTCGCTGCTCGACTACCGGCCGCACTGGGCCGCCCGCCTCGGCGTCGCCCCGTTCCTGCCCATGTCCCCGCGCGAGATGGGCGAGCTCGGCTGGGACAGCTGCGACGTCATCCTCGTCACCGGCGACGCCTACGTGGACCACCCGAGCTTCGGCATGGCGATCATCGGGCGGGTGCTCGAGGCCCAGGGCTTCCGGGTGGGGATCATCGCCCAGCCGGACTGGCGCTCTACCGAGGACTTCCAGGCGCTAGGGGCGCCCAACCTCTTCTTCGGCGTCACCGCCGGCAACATGGACTCCATGGTCAACCGCTATACCGCTGACGGCCGCCTGCGCAGCAACGACGCCTACAGCCCCGACGATCAGGGCGGCCGCCGGCCCGACCGGGCGACCATCGTCTACAGCCAGCGCCTGCGCCAGGCGTACCCGGGCACCCCTATCGTCCTCGGCGGCATCGAGGCGAGCCTGCGCCGGCTCGCCCACTACGACTACTGGTCCGACAAGGTCCGCCGCTCGGTGCTGCTCGACGCCAAGGCGGACCTGCTCCTCTACGGCAACGCCGAGCGGGCCCTGGTGGACCTCGCCCACCGCGTCGCCGCCGGCGAGGCGCCCGCCGAGGTCCGGGACCTGCGCGGCACCGCCTTCGTCGACAAGGCGCCGGCGGCAGGCGCGGCGGATCCGGCGCAGGCCGAGGACGTGCTGCGGCTGCCGGACTGGGAGCGCGTCCGCGGCGACCCGGACGCCCATGCGCACATGGCGCGCACCATCCGCCGCGAGACCAACCCCTACAACGCCCGGACCCTGGTCCAGGCCCACGGCGACCGCGACGTGTGGGTCCATCCGCCCCCGATGCCGCTGAGCACCGAGGAGCTCGACGCCGTCTACGAGCTGCCCTACGCCCGGGCCCCCCACCCGGCCTACGCGGGCAGCACCATCCCGGCCTGGGAGATGATCCGCTTCTCGGTGAGCATCGTGCGCGGCTGCTTCGGCGGCTGCGCCTTCTGCTCCATCACCGAGCACGAGGGGCAGATCATCCAGTCCCGCTCCCAGGCCTCGATCCTGCGCGAGATCGACGAGATCCGCGAGCGCACCGAGGGCTTCACCGGCGTCATCTCCGACCTCGGCGGGCCGAGCGCCAACATGTACCGCATGGGCTGCCGGGACCCGCAGGCGCAGGCCCGCTGCCGGCGCATGTC
>CAJXKI010000019.1 GCA_913055765.1 uncultured Ectothiorhodospiraceae bacterium | reverse complement strand
CGTCGGATCGTTCGAACGAAATCGGCGTTTCGACTTAGTTCGTTGCTCCCCCGCCGGGCTTGTCCACCGTTGACGTGTTGCACGGGTGCGATGACGCCGACGCGCTTCTCCGCTTCCTTGCGAGCGATTCGGGCTGCTGGAGCCATATCGCCGTCGTTGCTTAGGATGACGGCGCAATCGAAACGATCTTGAAACGCGTCAGCAACAAGCCGGGCAGCAAGATTGACGTCCGAGCCTTTCTCTTCAACCTTCTGGTACCGAACGATATCTGGGGGCGGATCCAGATGACGCGCTGAACTTGGATGCGATGTGAAGTGACCGTATTGAACCGACAAGTGCGGTATGAAGGCCTTGAGTGCATTGATATAGAGACGTTGCCGCCCTGGCGTCGGGTCGGTTTCCGAATCGGGCTTAACGAGGGCGGTACAGTAGTGGATCGAGTCGATGCGGTGCTTCGGTGAAAGGACCTTGGTCGCCAATGCATTGAGATCGAGCCATCGGTAACCCGGCCGCGATCGCTTGAGACACCCGTGGAACAGGTTGAAACCATCGACGTAGAGGAAGGTGCGCACGAAAAAGCCATCCCTGCAAAAAGCAAGGCCCCGAGCAAAAACTCAGGGCCTGCGGCTGACCGGCGAAACGGCCAGCGGGGTCAATAGTGAGGTTACACACTCTGTGCAGTTTAAACAAGCGGGTGTCAGCCCAAAGCCGTAATGTCCCCTTTGTCCAAAGCTAAGATGTCCCCTCCGGGTCCTGAGAAGGGGAGCGTCGTGACAAATGGAGCCCTGATCCAGGTAACTCGCCACCTTCTTATGACCATCGGCGCAGCCGCATCAGGACCAAACAGCCGGCACCAGAACCAGTATCAGCAGCACGGGTGCCAGCCACAGCAGGGGTCGCCAGCGCAGGGGCCGGGCGCGGGCCGGCCAGCCGCCGGCATACAGGGCCAGACCGCTGAGGGTGCCGCCCAGGGCCAAGGCGAACATTCCCGCAGGCACCAGCGCGGCCCCGGCCTCCGCCGTGTCCGCAGCACCGGGCTTCACACCCGCCGCCCGCGCGGCCAGGAACAAGCCCAGCGTGGCGCCGTTGTGGCCGGCGTGGATCAGCACCGCCGTCCACACGCTGCCGGACCACCAGGCGGCGAGGCCCAGCAGCGCACCGAACACCGCGTAGACCGGCACCAGGGACGGTGTGCCGTGGAGCCAGGCGAAGATGACCGCCGGCACGGCAATGGCGGCGGGGGCACCCCAGTCCCGGGCGAGACCGCGCTGGAGGCGGCCGCGCAGAAGCAGTTCCTCGATCAGCGGTGCCGTCAGGAGCAGCAGCACCGTCAAAACAGCGAGCCCGCCCGGTTGGCCCAGAATCCCCTCCATGACCGGCACCCACACCGGCTCGGGCTCCAGCAACCAGGTGAGCAGCAATAGCGCGCCGTAGTTGGTGACCAGCACACCGGGGATCAGCAGCAGGAGTACGCCGGCGCCGGTGCGCGGCGCCGTCAGCCCGTAAAGTGCACAACGCCGCCGCCAGCCCGCGAGTCCCGGCCGCAGTAGAGCACCCAGGAACGCGGCCAACAGAACCAGCACCAACAACGGACGCATGCCGGTGGGCAGTGCCTGCGCGCTGACCGGCAGCTGGGTGACCACGGAGCCGGCCAAAGCCAGAGTAGTGCAGGCCACCAGCAGCAGCCAGGGGCGCCAGGAGCGGACGGTGATGGGCATGGATTCGAACCTCGCGATTGTTGCCCCCATGCTACGCACTGGCCGGCGGCGCGAGTCATCAACCTTGCCACGGGCCGATGCGCGTATCGGGCCATCCGTGCCATGATCGCGAGTCAAGTGCGGCAGCAGGAGACCAGTCAAATGGCCGGCATCCAGTACCGGGATCTGCGGGATTTCATGGCGCGCCTGGAGCGCGACGGCGAACTCAAGCGCGTGCGCCCGGAGGTGGACCCGCACCTGGAAATGACGGCGGTGTGTGACCGCACCCTGCGCCGGGGCGGACCCGCGCTGCTGTTCGAGAACCCCACCGGCGGCGGGATGCCGGTCCTGGGCAATCTCTTCGGCACGCCCTATCGCGTGGCGCTGGGCATGGGCGCCGAGGACACCGAGGCGCTGCGGGAGATCGGCAAGCTGCTGGCCTTTCTCAAGGAACCGGACCCGCCCAAGGGCATGAAGGACGCCTGGCGCCAGCTGCCCATCTTCAAGCAGGTAATGAACATGGGACCCAAGCACGTGCGCCGGCCCGCCTGCCAGGAGCACGTCATTGAAGGCGATGACGTAGACCTGAACCGCTTCCCCATCTGGACCTGCTGGCCCGGGGATGCCGGACCGTTGATCACTTGGGCGCTGGTGACCACCCGCGGCCCGGAGAAAGAGCGCCAGAACCTTGGCATCTACCGCCAGCAGGTCATCGACCGCAACCGCGTCATCATGCGCTGGCTCGGGCAGCGCGGCGGGGCCCTGGACTTCCAGGAATGGCAGCAGGCGCACCCCGGTGAACCGTTCCCGATCGCCGTGTCCCTGGGCGCGGATCCGGCCACCATCCTGGGCGCGGTGACGCCGGTGCCGGATACGCTCTCGGAGTACGCCTTCGCCGGGCTGCTGCGTGGCAGCAAGACCCAGCTGGGGACCTGCCTGGGCTCGGACCTGCAGGTGCCGGCCAGCGCGGAGATCGTCCTCGAAGGCCATATCCACCCGGATGACTGGGCCGACGAGGGCCCCTTCGGCGACCACACGGGCTACTACAACGAGGTCGAACGCTTCCCGGTGTTCACCATCGACCGCATTACGCACCGAACGGACCCGGTCTACCACAGCACTTACACCGGGCGGCCGCCGGACGAGCCGGCGGTGCTGGGCGTGGCCCTCAACGAGGTGTTCGTGCCCATCCTGCAGAAGCAGTTCCCGGAGATCGTGGACTTCTACCTGCCGCCGGAGGGCTGCTCCTACCGCATGGCCGTGGTCACCATGAAAAAGCGCTATCCCGGCCACGCCAAGCGGGTGATGCTGGGTGTGTGGTCCTTCCTGCGGCAGTTCATGTACACCAAGTTCGTCATCGTCACCGACGACGACGTGGACGCCCGGGACTGGCAGGCGGTGGTCTGGGCGCTGACCACCCGCAGCGACCCGCGGCGGGATGCCACCTTCATCGACAACAGCCCCATCGACTACCTCGATTTCGCTTCCCCGGTCTCCGGGCTGGGGTCGAAAATGGGGATGGACGCCACCAACAAGTGGCCCGGCGAGACCGACCGCGCATGGGGGACGCCGGTGAGCATGGACGAGGCGACCCGGCAGCGCGTGGACGCCTACTGGGCAGAGCTGGGCCTGGATCGGCCCGGAGGCCCCTTCGAGTGAGGCAGGCGGGGAGCGCGATGGCATACACCGTCCGATTCAGCGACGCCACGGAGATCCAGGTAGGGCCTGACGAGGCGGTCCTCGACGCCGCCCTGCGCCAGGGCGTATCGCTGCCCTACGGCTGCCGTAGCGGCCTCTGCGGTACCTGCAAGGCGCCGCTGCGGGCCGGCGAGATCGCCTATCCCGAGGGGCAGCCCAAGGCCCTGGACAGCGCTGAGCAGGCGAGCGGCATGGCGCTGCTCTGCCAGGCGCGGCCGCGCAGCGACCTGGCCATCGACACCGAGCCGCTGGAGGAGGCGCTCGCCGCGCCGCGTGTCCTCCCGGCGCGGGTGGCGCGCCTCGAGCGCCTGGCGCCGGCGGTCTGCCGGCTGTTCCTGCGCCTGCCGGCGGGCAAGCGGCTGCCCTTCCGGCCGGGGCAGTACATCGACATCCTCCTCGGCGACGGCGAGCGGCGCTCCTTCTCGCTGGCCAACTCGCCGCTCCAGGACGAGCGCCTCGAGCTGCACATCCGCCACATCCCCGGTGGGCGCCTCACCGACCACGTCTTCGAGGGTATGGCCGAGGGGGAGCTGCTGCGCATCGAGGGGCCGCTCGGGCAGCTCTACCTGCGCGAGGACAGCAGCCGGCCGGCCCTGCTGGTCGGGGGCAGCACCGGCTTCGGGCCGCTCAAGGGCATCCTCGAGCACGCCCTGGCCAGCGGCGACCGGCGGACCTTCCACCTCTACTGGGGCAGCCGCGACCGGGCGGGACTCTACCTCCACGAGCTGGCGCAGGGCTGGGCGAGGGAGAGCGGGACGGTCACCTACACGCCGGTGCTCTCCGAGCCGCGCCCCGAGGACGGCTGGCACGGGCGTACCGGGTGGGTGCACGAGGCCGTGCTGGCGGACTTCCCGGACCTGTCCGGCTTCGATGTCTACATGAGCGGGCCGCCGCCGATGACCGACGCCGCCCGGTCCGCCTTCCTGGGGCACGGCCTGGATCCGGAGCGGCTCTTCTACGATGCCTTCCACTTCAGCCATGAGTGATCGCGACCGGGCGTACCGCTGGGCGGCAGATCGCGCCTACCAGGAGGCGGCGCTGCCCGGGGTGTCGCGCACCTTCGCCCTGACCATCCCGCAGCTGCCGGAGGCCTTGCGGGATACGGTCACCAACGCCTACCTGCTCTGCCGGGTGGCGGATACCGTCGAGGACCACGCCACCGCCGAGCCGGCGGCCAAGCACGACCTGATGGTCGGCCTCAAGGAAGCCCTCCACGGCGGCCGCGAGCCGGCGCGGCTGTCGCAGCAGATCCAGGCGGTCCTCGCCGCCGACACGCCCCCGGCGGAGCGGGAGCTCGTGGCCTCCTTGCCCCGGGTGGTAGCCGTCACCGGGGCGCTGCCCGAGGCCCACCGCGGGCCGGTCATCCGCTGCGTATCGGTCATGGGCGAGGGCATGGCCCGCTTCCAGCGCCTGCGCTCGCCGGCAGGGCTCGCCGATCGGGCGCAGTTCGAGGCGTACTGCTACTACGTCGCCGGCGTGGTCGGCGAGATGCTCACGGAGCTGTTCCTCCTCGAGGTGTCGGGCTTCGACGAGGACCGGGCCGAGATGATGGACCTGGGCCGGCGCTTCGGCCTGGGGCTGCAGGCCACCAACGTCATCAAGGATGTCTGGGCCGACCGCGAGCGCGGCGTCTGCTGGCTGCCGCGGGATATCTTCACCGAGGCCGGCTGCAGCCTCGGCCCCGAGGCCGAGTGGAGCGAGGACCCGGGCTTCCGCCGCGGCATCGGCCGCATGGTGGCCATCGGCGTCGAGCACATGGAGGCGGCGCGCGCCTACATCCTGCGCGTCCCGGCGACGCAGCCCGGCATCCGCCGCTTCTGCGCCTGGGCGGCGACCATGTCCCTGGCGACGCTGCGGCAGATCCACAGGCACCCGGGGTTCCAGTCCGGCGCGGAGGTCAAGATCAGCCGCGGCCAGGTCCGCCGGCTAGCGGCGCTGACCCGGTACGCGGCGGGGCGGGACTGGGCGATGCGCACGGTCCTGGCCTGGAGCGGGCGCGGGCTGCCGCGGCCGCAGGTGCACCCGCCCGGGCCGGGGTGAGCGGGTCCCCGCCGCGGAGCGCGGGCGGGCTCAGCCGCCGATCTCCGCCAGCAGGCGGTCGATCAGCCGCTGCGATTGGCTCAGGTACATCCCGCCGAAGAGGTTGAAGTGGTTGAGCACGTGGTAGAGCTGGTAGAGGTCGCGGCGGACGGCGTAGCCTTGGTCCCGGGGCCAGGCGGCGTCGTAGCCGTCGTGGAACGGGGCCGGGAAGCCGCCGAACAGCTCCGCCATGGCCAGCTCCGTCTCCCGGTCCCCGTAGTAGGTCGCCGGGTCGTAGATCACCGGCGCGCCGTCACTGCTGAAATCCGCGTTGCCGGCCCACAGGTCGCCGTGGAGTAGCGAGGGCGCCGGGGTGTAGTCCTGGAACAGTGCGCCCAGGCCCTCGGCCAGCCGCTCGCCGGCCTCCACCACCCGCCTGCCTGCGCCGCGGTCGGCCGCGAGGCGCAGCTGGTGGCGCAGGCGGTAGTCGCGGAAGAACGCCGCCCAGTCGTCGTGCCAGCGGTTGGGCTGCGGCGTGGCGCCGATGAAGTTGTCCCGGTGCCAGCCGTGGGCGGACGCCGTGACGCCGTGGAGGGCGGCCAGCCCCTCGCCGAGGCGCCGGTAGCCGTCGCTGCTGCCGCGCCCGCCCAGGTCCAGCTGCTCCAGCACCAGGTAGCAGCGGCCGCCGTGCTCGCCGTGGGTGACCGGCCGGGGCACGCGCAGCGCCTCGGCGTCGGCGAGCTCCCGCAGGGCGTCGGCCTCGGCCTCGAACATGGCGGCGTGGGCGGCGTCGTTGACCTTGACGAAGAAGCGCCGCTGCCCATCGCTCAGGGTGAAGGCGTCATTGATGCAGCCGCCGCCGGCGCCGCCGCGCCGGCTCGGTCCGAAGGGGGTGCCTGTGGCCTCGCTAATGGCCGCCTCGAGGGTGCTCTGCAGCTCCATGGCACGCTCTCCTGTTGGTAGGGGGTACCGGCCAACGTGGCGCACAAGGGCGCGCCGCTCAACCGCCCCGCCAGGCGCGCGAGCCGCGCCGGCGTTACGGCTCGCGGACGCGCAGCGGGCTGCGCCGCGGGAAGTGGGACTTGAGGAACTCCATCTGGTCCGCCAGGATCCGCCGCCCTTGCAGGTAGACGTACTCCGCGTGGGTGGGCGTAAAGGGCACGGCGATCAGCTCCATGCCGGCGCGCTCCGGGGTGCGGTCCCGCTTGTGGTTGTTGCAGCGCTTGCAGGCGGTGACCACGTTGGTCCAGGTGTCGGCGCCGCCCTGGCTGACGGGGGTGACGTGATCGCGGGAGAGCTCGGCGGTGCGGAAGCGCTTGCCGCAGTAGAGGCAGAGGTGGGCGTCGCGCCGGAAGAGGGTGGGGTTGTTGAGGGGTGGGGTGTAGGATGCCTGCCCCTTCATGGAGGCCTGCCGGCTCCCCTCCGTGGCGATGATCGAGTTCAGGTCGATGGTCGATCGTCGGCCCGTAGCCGAGTTGACGCCGCCGCGGACGCGGTAGAGCGTGCTGCCGCAGGCGTAGACGACCTGGCCGAGGTAGTAGTACCGGACGGCCTCCTCGTAGCCGATCCACTCCAGCGGCATGCCGGAGACATCGGTGCGAAGTATTCGGTGATGAAGCACGGCCCACCCCCTATCGACCCGATCCCCTACCTTATAGCGGTTCGGCGCGGTCCTTGACAACCTAAGGCGGACAGTGGCGAGTGGCGCCCCGGGCCGTGCCGCAGCGCGGCACGGTTCACACCCGGGGGCCGATTCGCTAGCATCGGTTCGCTCGGTTGCGGGTGCGCTTACGACCGCGCGCCGCGCTACGGGCCCGTGCAGGGCCCCACAGCCGCAGCGGACAGTCGAGAACGGCTAACAACTGCCGCAAACGGGGGAACAAAACATGGCCATCAAGGTTGCCGTGCCCAAGGAGACCCAGGCCGGCGAGCGGCGTGTCGCCCTCGTCCCTGGGACCCTGAAGCAGTTCGGCAAGCTCGGCGTCGAGCTGCTCCTCGAGCAGGGAGCGGGTGAGGAGGCCGGCTTCGGCGACGCCGACTACGAAGCCGGCGGCGTGCGCATCGTCCAGGCGCGCGAGGAGCTGCTGGGAGAGGCCGACATGCTGCTCAGCGTCCAGCCGCTGAGCGCTCAGGAGGTGGGCCAGCTCAAGGAAGGGGCGGTGGCCGTCAGCTTCATGGCGCCGCACGAGGGCGACGAGCGGATCGAGGCGCTGCGCCGGCGCAAGGTGACTGCCTTCGCCATGGAGCTCGTGCCGCGGATCACCCGCGCGCAGTCCATCGACGCCCTCTCCTCCCAGGCGGCCGCCGCGGGCTATAAGGCGGCGCTGATCGCCGCCGAGCGCGCCCCCCGCTTCTTCCCGATGCTGACCACCGCCGCCGGCACCATCCGCCCGGCCAAGGCCCTGGTCGTCGGCGCCGGCGTCGCCGGGCTGCAGGCCATGGCCACCTGCCGCCGCCTGGGCGCCCAGGTAGAGGGCTACGATGTCCGGCCCGAGACGAAGGAGCAGGTCGAGTCCCTCGGCGCCAAGTTCGTCGACACCGGCGTCTCCGCGGTGGGCGAGGGCGGCTACGCCCGGGAGCTGACGGCGGAGGAGCAGAAGCAGCAGAGCGAGGTGCTCGCCAACCATGTCGCCAGCGCCCACGTGGTCGTCACGACGGCCGCCATCCCGGGCCGCCCGGCGCCTAGGATCATCGACAAGGCCACGGTCGAGCGCATGGGCCGCGGCTCGGTGATCGTCGACATGGCCGCCGAGACCGGCGGCAACTGCGCGGTCACCAAGCCCGGCAAGGACGTCACCCACAAGGGCGTCACGGTCGTAGGGCCGCAGAGGCTCGCCGCCAGCGTCGCCATCCACAGCAGCGAGATGTACAGCAAGAACCTGTACAACCTGCTCGCCCTTATGATCCAGGAAGGGGAGCTGAGCCTGAACTGGGAGGATCAGGTCATCGCCGATACCTGCCTGACCCACCAGGGCCAGATCCAGCACGGCCCCACCCGGGAGCGCCTGGAAGGAGGCAAGTCATGATCGAGGTCACCGGTGTAGTCGCGCTCTACGTGTTCATGCTCGCGGCGGTGGCCGGCTACGAGGTCATCACCCGCGTGCCGGTCATCTTGCACACCCCGCTGATGTCCGGCTCCAACTTCATCCACGGCATCGTCGTGGTCGGCGCCATGGTGACCCTCGGGGTCGCGGAGACGCCGGTGGAGCAGGCGATCGGCTTCGTCGCCGTCCTGCTCGGCGCCGCCAACGCCGTCGGCGGCTACGTCGTCACCGAGCGGATGCTGGAGATGTTCAAGAGCAGTAAGAAGGAGGACGGCTGAAAATGGGTCTGGTAGTCCAACTCAGCTACTTCGTCGCCTCCGTCCTGTTCATCCTCGGCCTGAAGGCCATGAGCTCGCCGGTGACGGCGCGCAAGGGCGTCATGTGGGCCGGTGTCGGCATGGTGCTGGCCACGCTGGCGACCTTCGCACACCCCAAGGTGGGGATGGACAACCTCACCCTGATGCTCATCGCCCTCGCCATCGGCGGCGCCTTCGCCTGGTATACGGCGCTCAAGGTGCAGATGACCGAGATGCCGCAAATGGTCGCCGTCTATAACGGGCTCGGCGGCGGCGCTGCCGGCGGCATCGCGGCGGTGGCCCTGCTCCAGGGCGCCAGCTCCGAGGGCTCGGTAGCCGCGAGCCTGGGCGCGGAGGCCGCCACGCTGGGGCTGATCGGCGCCACCATCGGCTCCGTGGCTTTCGCCGGCTCCATGATCGCCTGGGCCAAGCTCGATGAGCGGCTGAAGCGCTCGACGCTGACCGCGAACCACCAGCAGTGGAACATCGGCCTTGCCATCGCCACGGCGGTGCTGGCCCTGTGGGTCTTCAATACCGGCTCCGGCCTGCCCATCCTGCTCTTCTTCGCCGCCGCGCTGGCGCTGGGCGTGTTCGTCACCGTGCCCATCGGCGGCGCGGACATGCCGGTGGTCATCTCCCTGCTCAACGCCCTCACCGGCCTGGCGGTGGGCTTCAAGGGCTTCCTGCTCGGCAACCCGGCCCTGATCATCGCCGGCACCGTGGTCGGCGCGGCTGGCATGCTGCTGACCTACCTCATGGCCAAGGCCATGAACCGGTCGCTGGTGAGCATCCTGTTCAGCGGCTTCGGCGCCGCCCCGGCCGCCGCCGAGGCGGAGACCGAGGGCGAGATGAAGGAGGTCGGTCCCGCCGATGGCGCCTACATGATGGGCTACTCCGATCGCGTCATCATCGTCCCCGGCTACGGCCTCGCCGTCGCCCAGGCCCAGCACAAGCTCTGGGAGATGGTCGAGCTGCTCCAGAGGTTGGGCGTGGACGTGAAGTTTGCCATCCACCCGGTGGCTGGCCGCATGCCGGGCCACATGAACGTGCTCCTCGCCGAGGCCGGCGTCCCCTACGACATGATCTTCGACATGGACGAGATCAACGAGGAGTTCGAGGACACGGACACAGTGCTGATCATCGGCGCCAACGACGTGGTCAACCCGGCGGCGCGCGAGGACGAGGGCAGCCCGATCTACGGGATGCCGATCCTCAACGTCGATCACGCCGACCAGGTCCTCGTCGTCAAGCGGGGTCGCGGCTCCGGCTTCTCCGGTGTGGAGAACAAGCTCTTCTTCCGCGACAATACCCGTATGGTCTTCGGCGACGCCCAGAAGGTCGTCGCCGATATGGTCCAGACCGTGAAGGGCATGTAGGCCCGGATCGGGGGAGGCGACGGGTTTGGCGGATGAGCCTGCGCGGCTTTGGCGCTTCGCCGAGGAGGTCTACGCCCGGCCGGGCGTCGAGGCCGCCTGCCTCAAGCTGCAGGCCCGCTACGGCCTGTCCATCAGCCTGCTCATGGCCGCCATCTGGAGCGGCCTGGAGGGGCGAGGGCGGCTCGGCGTCTCCTCCGCCGAGGCAGCGGTGCGGCGGGGCCAGGAGTGGGATCGGGAGGTCATCGACCCGCTCCGGGCCCTGCGGCGCCACCTCAAGCTCCATCCGCCGCGCGGCGTGGCGGAGGATAGCCACGAGCTGCGCAAGCAGCTGATCGCTGCGGAGCTACGCGCCGAGGCGATCGAGCAGCAGCTGTTCCTCAACGATCTCCCCGCCGACGAGCTGTCCGCCTCGCCAGCGGGGGAGCGCTGGCGGGACGCCACCTGGAACGCCGGGATGGTGCTTCGCCGCCGGTGCCCGACCTGTGACCCTGAGGCGGTCTCCGCCGTCGCGCGCATCCTCGCGGAGGCGTGCGAGGGGCTGGCGGATGCAGCGATCGAGGAGGAGGTCCGGCGGGCGTGGCCTTGAACGGGGTGGTGGGCTTGTGCCGTCGCGCCCTGCGAGGAGGGCCTGCTGCTCTGGATAAGGAGGCCTGCGGCAGAGGCATCCGCCTCGGACCTTGGGGGCCGTCCCTACGGGGCCGGAGCTGCTTGAGCCCAGCGGGCCATCGCTGCAGATCGCCAGCGGACGCGGGCTGCTGCCCCGGGCCGTCGAGGCCCTGGAGCGACGCCACGAGACCCCCGAGGCGCGTGTGGCCTTCGCCATGGAGCACTTTGCCGCCGAGCGGCCGCTGCCTGGAGGATCTGCTCGATGACCGTCGCCGAGCCCCTGATCGCCATCCTCCTGCTGTGCCTGCTGGTGCTCACCCCCCTCTTCGACCTCAGCCCCATGGCCGGCGCCCTGATCGAGATCGGGCTCAAGGGCGGCCACGGCACGCCGCAGGGATGGTCCCGATTACTGAGGCGCTCGGTCTCGCCGGACCCTGGCAGCCGACCACCAGCCGCCGATAGGCGTGGTTGATCCGCTGCAGGGTCGCGGTGCCGCCCCTTCAGTCGGGGTGGTGGCGCACGGCCAGGCGCCGGTAGCCGCGCCGGGACCCAGCGGCCTGCAGGGGACTGGCGGCCCCTCGATCTCTATGCCTGACGGCGCGCCTAGCGCCCAGCACCCGGAGGCCCCTCCCTGCGCCGGCGGCACGACGGGGGCGGTCCTGCACGTGGCGGTGCCCCGGCCGCTGCACGGGGCCCTGGATTACCGTCCCCCGGACGGCCCCTTGCCGGCGGAGCCGGTAGGCTGCCGGGTATCGGTCCCCCTAGGGCGTAGCCAGGCCGTGGGGATTGTGCTCGCCGTCCGGCGCGGCTCTGAGCTGCCGGCCGAGCGCCTGCGCCCCGCCCGGGCGTGGATCGACACGGAGCCGTTGCTGTCCGCCGAGCTGCTGGCCACCCTGCGCTGGGCGGCGCGCTACTACCGCTATCCCCTGGGCACGGCGCTGGCCACGGCACTGCCGGGGCCCTTGCGGCGCGGCCGGCCGGCCCGGCGGGCAGTGGCCTGGTGGCGGCTAGATCCGGCCCTGGCCGAGGACGATGCCCCGGTACGCCGCGCCCCGCGGCAGGCGGAGCTGCGGGAGCGGCTGCTCGCCGCCGGGGGTGCCGCCGCATGCGCCGAGCTGATCGCCGAGCAGCCGGCCTGGCGCCGGGCCGGGCGCGCCCTGGAGCGGCGCGGCCTGCTCCACCGCGAGGACCGCTCGCCGTCACGGCCACGGGAGGCGGGGCAGCCCCCGGTCGCCGGCCCGGAGCTGGGTACGGCGCAGCGCGAGGCGTTGGAGCGGATCGCCGCCGCGGACGGCTACGCGGCCTTCCTGCTCGACGGTGTTACGGGCAGCGGCAAGACCGAGGTCTACCTCCAGGCCGCCACCCGGGCCCTCGCGGCTGGGCGCCAAGTGCTGATCCTCGTCCCCGAGATCGGCCTGGCGCCGCAGTTCCTCGAGCGCCTGCGGGCGCGGCTGCCCGGGCCCATCGTCGTGCTCCACTCGGGGCTCGCCGACGGCGAGCGGGCCGAGGCGTGGCTCGCTGCCCGGGACGGCGACGCGGCGGTCATCCTCGGCACACGCTCGGCGGTCTTCGCCCCGCTGCCGCGGCCCGGGCTGATCGTGGTCGACGAGGAGCACGATCCGTCGCTGGCGCAGCAGGACGGTTTCCGCTATTCCGCCCGGGATCTAGCGGTGCTCCGGGCCCAGCGCCTCTGGGTGCCGGCGATCCTCGGCTCCGCGACGCCGTCCCTGGAGTCGCTGCACAACGCCCAGGCGGGCCGCTACGTCCATCTGCGCCTGCCGCAGCGCGCCGGTACCGCGCGCACGCCCAGCGCCCAGCTGGTGGACATCCGCAGCCGGCGGCTCCGCGGCGGCATCTCCGCGCCGCTGGAGGCGGCGCTCCGCCGCCACCTGGCAGCCGGCTCCCAGGCGCTGCTCTTCCTCAATCGGCGCGGCTACGCGCCGGTTCTCACCTGCCACGCCTGCGGCTGGGTGGCTGGCTGCCACCGCTGCGACGCCCGCTTGACCCTGCACCGCCGCGAGGGTCAGCTACGCTGCCACCACTGCGGCTACAACGCTCGGGTACCGGCCGCCTGCCCGGCGTGCGGCGACGGCGATCTACGGCCCCTGGGGCCGGGCACCGAGCAGCTGGAGGAGGCCCTGGCACGGCTCTTCCCGGAGACGGGGCAGGTGCGCATCGATCGCGATACCACCCAGCGCCGCGGCGAGCTGGAGGCGCGGCTGGCCGCGGCCCAGCGCGGTGAGGCGCAGCTGCTCATCGGTACGCAAATGCTTGCCAAGGGCCACCACTTGCCCGCCGTGACCCTGGTGGCGGTGATCGACGTGGATCAGGGGCTCTTCGGTGCCGATTTCCGCGCCACCGAGCGCCTGGCGCAGCTGGTGGTGCAGGTGGCCGGCCGCGCCGGGCGCGGCGACGAGCCGGGCGAGGTCCTGCTGCAGACCCGGCATCCGGACCACCCCATGCTGCGCACCCTCCTGGAGCAGGGCTACCCGGCCTTCGCCGAGGCCCACTTGGCTGAGCGCCGGGAGGCGGGGCTGCCGCCGTTCGCTGCGCTGGCCCTCCTGCGCGCTGAGTCGGTGAACGCCGAGGCGCCGTACCTGTTCCTGGAGGCGGCGGCGCAGCACGCCCGCGCCTGCCTGGGCCGGAGCGACGGCGTCGAGGTGCTCGGCCCGGTGCCGGCGCCCATGGAGCGGCGTGAGGGCCGCCGCCGGGCGCAGCTGATGGTCCGCGCCGAGCGCCGCGCCGAGCTCCAGCGCTTCCTGCTGCGCTGGTGCCAGGGCCTGGACAGCCTGCAAGGGGCGCGTCGGGTGCGCTGGTCCCTGGATGTCGACCCGGTGGAGATGACCTAGCGATGTTCACCCTGACGAAGGTCCTCGGTGCCCTGCTGATGCCCCTAAGCCTGGTCCTGATGGCGGGCCTGATGGGCACCGCGCTGCTCTTCACCCGCCGGGCACGCCTCGGCCGCGGTGCCGTGCTCGGCGCGCTGCTCGCCCTCTATCTGCTCGGCCTGGAGGCTACCGCCGGGCTGCTCCTCGCCCCGCTGGAGCGCCAGTACCCGGCGCTGCTCGAGCCGCGGGCGCAGGTCGCAGCGCCGGTCTCCCACATCGTGGTCCTCGGCGAGGGGCACCGGCTGGATCCGCGCCTGCCCGTCACCGGGCAGCTCAACACCAGCGCCACGGCGCGGCTGCTCGAGGGCGTCCGGCTGCGGCGCGCCTTCCCCGAGGCCACCCTGGTCCTCGGCGGCGGCGCCGTCTTCGGCGAGACGCCGAACTCGGCGGTCATGCACCGCCTGCTGCGCGCCGTCGGCCTCGACCCCGGCGCCGTGGTCCGGCTCGAGACGCCGCGCAACACCGTCGAGGAGGCGCGGGCCGTGGCCGAGCGCGTCGCTGGCCGGGACAGGGGGCGGGTGGTCCTGGTCACCGAGGCCTCCCACATGCCCCGGGCCGTGGCCCTCTTCCGGGGCCAGGGGCTCGACCCCGTCCCCGCGCCGACGCGCCACCGCGTACGCGGGCGCGAGGCGGAGGCCGGGGTACGCTTCCGCGACTTCCTGCCCTCCGCCCAGGGGCTGCGGATGAGCGAGCGCGCCTGCCACGAGTACCTGGGCCTCGCCTGGGCGTGGCTGCGCGGCTGGACGGGCTAGGCCCGCTCGAGCTGGTGCTGGGAGACGGTCAGGCTGGTGTGCTGCCCGGCGACGTCGAGGAGCAGGATGACCCGATCGTCGCTGCGGGAGGCCCGGAAGATGCCCTCATAGGCCTGGAACGGTCCGTCCAGGACCCGGACCCGCTCCCCAGGCTGGAGCGGCTCCGGCGAGAGGTCGCAGGGGCCGCCTCGGGTCTGCTCGCGGAGGGCGTCGACAAGCTCGTCCGGTACGCGCGCCGGCCAGGTCCCGAAGCGCACCAGCCGGCTGACGCCGAGGGTGGAGCGGATCGGGCTCCAGTCCTCGACGCCGGCGGCGAGGCGGATGAACAGGTAGCGCGGGAACATGGGCTCTACGACGGTCTCGTAGCGCCGCTGCCGGCGGCGCCGGAAACGGGCGTAGGGCAGGAAGCAGCGGAATCCCTGCTGGTCGAGGTTCCACCACGCCTTCTCCTCCTGGCGCGGCTTGCTGTAGACCAGGTACCAGGCGTCCGATGGGGCGCGTTCCTCCTGCTCCGTCGTGCTCATGGCGCTGGCCCTCATCCTTGGGGGGCGACGCCGCGACGTGCGCAGCCCCGGTGGCGGCTACTTCCACTCCCGGCGGCCGCCGATATCGACGGCGAGCGCGTCCTCATCCTTCAGGATGTAGGTGGCCCCGCAATACGGGCAGACGGCGCTGCCTTGGGCGGCGACGGGGAGGTAGACGCGGGGGTGGCCGCTCCACAGGTACATCCCCGGCATGGGGCACGATACCGGCAGGTCCCGGGCCGTGACCTCGTAGCGCCTCGAGGCGCAGGGCTCGGTGAGGTCGTCGCGATCGTGGGTCTGGGGGTCGGGCACGGCTGCCTCCTGTTCGGCGGCTTGCTCGAGCCGATTGTATCCGGTCCCGGTGCCGCGTAGGATCTGGCCAATACTTCACCCGGGTGTGCGCCGTGCGTCAAGAGCCTCCCCGACCCAATCGCATCCACCTGCTGCGCACCCAGCTCTGGGCCTGGGCAGGGGGTACGGGCCACCGCGAGGCATTGCGGATCGGGACGCCGCGCTCGCGGGAGGCGGTGCCCGTCATCGACCTGGTCCACGAGCCGTGGGCGGTCGCCCTGGCGACGCTGCTGGGATTGCTGGAGCAGGACCGCTTCGAGGCCCCGGTACTGCTCGTCGAGCGTGGCCTCGACGGCGACGGTACCCCCTTCCTCCACCACGAGAACGCTACCGCGGCCTTGGGCGCCACCTGCGTGGCGCTCTGGGCGGATCCGGCGAGCGCGCAGGACCCGGCTACGGGCCAGGGCCTGCTGGAGGAGCTGCTCGGCGTTTGGCTCATCGCCGCCGTGGCCGACTTCCCTGAGGCGCACGAGGGGTACCTGTGCGATCTCGCCCGCGGCATGGGCCCGGCCATGATCCCCCAGGGGTGGGCCGGTACCCTGCTGCACGCCGGTCCTGGCGACAGCGAGAGCCTGGACGGCATCGTGGTCGCCCTGCTCCACGAGGCGGTGGTGGAGCGCGCCCCCGGGGCAGGGCTGCGCACCGTCGATCGTGCCCTAGAGGCCCTGGACCGGGCGGCCGGCGCCGAGCGGCCCCTGGGCTGGCGCCACGCCTTGGCCTACGTCGTGGGCGCGGAGCTCTACAATACCCCCTATGGGCAGCTGCACGCCGAGTACCGGCAGGCCCGGGCGGCTAGCCTGAGCGGCCGCCGTCGGCGTCCTGTGGCCTTCGTCGAGCAGGAGGCGATCCCCGCCTACAGGGCGGTGCGCGATTGACGCTCGACCGCCCCGCCAGCAGGGGTCAGCCGTCCTGCTCCTCGCTACGGTCCGCCAGGTCCTGGAGCTGCACGTGGAGCGCGCCGACGGACATCTGCAGCTCGCGCAGCGATAGCGCCAGGGAGAGGAGCATCAGCAGCAGGCTGGCGGTGAACAGCACCTTGCCGGCGAGCGTCGAGCCGGCGAAGAGCACCAGCATGCACAGGACGCAGAAGAAGAGGCTGGCGACGCCGGCGACCTGCATGTTGCGGATCAGCAGCACCCGCTTGCGCAGGTTCTCGATCTGCGTGCGAAGGTAGGTATCGCGGGTGGAGCGGTACTTCGGCTCCAGGTCGCGGATCAGGGCCGCCAGGCCCATGAAGCGATTGGTGTAGGCGAGCAGCAGCAGCGAGATCGCCGGGAAGAGCAGCGCCGGCGTCGAGAGGGTCAGCTCGCTGGTCGGCTCCGGTGTCTGGAACATCCGGCGTTCCCCCCTGGTTGCGCGTGGTCCTCGCCATGGTAAGGCCCTAGGGCGGTGGAGGCACCTGCCGCCACCCCTGCGCGCCGGCTATAATCGGCTCCCCACCGCAAGCGAGAGGCGCAGCCGCCGATGAGATCCCCCTTGCCCCGTCTCAGCGACGCCCGTGTCCTCGTCGCCGGCGATCTGATGCTCGACCGCTACTGGCACGGCGGTACCCACCGGATCTCTCCGGAGGCGCCGGTGCCTGTGGTCCGCGTCGATGACATCGAGGAGCGCCCCGGCGGCGCTGCCAATGTCGCCCTGAACATCGCTGCCCTCGGCGGGCGAGCTCAGGTGCTCGGCCCCACCGGCAGCGACGCAGGGGCCGATCGACTCGGGGACCTGCTCGCCGAGGCCGGTGTCGGCCACGACCTCCACCGGGTGGCCGGCGCCGAGACGATCTCCAAGCTGCGCGTCGTCAGCCGCCACCAGCAGCTCATCCGCCTGGACTTCGAGCGTGGCTTCCCCGGCTTCGATCACGACGCCATGGCGGCGCTCCTGGCGCCGCAGCTGGGGGCGGCCGATTGCCTGATCCTGTCCGACTACGCCAAGGGGGCCCTGTCGGAGCCGGCCGAGCTCATCGCCGCGGCGCGCCGCGCCGGGGTACCGGTCCTGGTCGACCCCAAGGGCCGCGACTACACCCGCTACCGCGGTGCGACCCTCCTCACGCCCAACCTCGCCGAGCTCGAGGCCGTGGTCGGCCCGTGCCCCGATGCTGAGGCGATCGCCCGGCACGGCGCTGCCCTGGCTGCCGAGCTGGCGCTCGACGCCGTGCTGGTGACGCGTGGCGAGGCGGGCATGACCCTGGCCCTGCGGGACGGCGCGCCGGTGCACCTGCCCACCCGCGCCCGGGAGGTCTTCGACGTCACCGGCGCCGGCGATACCGTCATCGCGACGCTGGCCACGGCGCTCGGCGCCGGGGTCGGGCTGGCCGATGCCGCCGCCCTCGCCAACCTGGCCGCCGGCGTCGTGGTGGGCAAGCTCGGGACCGCCACCGTGGCGCCCCAGGAGCTGGAGGCGGCCATGGGCGGCGAGCCGGCCGGCGGCCGCGGGGTGGTGGACGAGCCGGCCCTGCTGGCCGCGGCGGGGCGGGCCCGGGCTGCCGGCGAGCGGCTGGTCATGACCAACGGCTGCTTCGACCTCCTCCACGCCGGCCACGTGGACTACCTCCAGCGCGCCCGCGAGCGCGGTGACCGATTGATCGTGGCGGTCAACGACGACGCCTCGGTGGCCCGGCTCAAGGGCGCAGATCGGCCCCTGACGCCCTTGGCCCAGCGTATGGCGGTGCTCGCCGCCCTGGACGCGGTGGACTGGGTGGTACCCTTCAGCGAGGACACCCCCGCTCGCCTGATCGAGGCGGTCCGTCCCGACCGGCTGGTCAAGGGCGGCGACTACCGCCCCGAGGAGATCGCCGGCTACAACGCCGTGACCGAGGCCGGGGGCTCCGTGGAGGTCCTGCCGATGGTGCCCGGCGCCTCCACCAGCGGCCTGATCGAGCGCATCCGCAGGGGCTGAGCCGGCCGCCCTCGGCGCCGCTAGCCTCGCTGCCTCCGTTCCCCTGCTGCGGGGCGCTGCAGGATCGCGTCCAGCCGCGACGTGACGTCCGCTACCTCGATGCGCGCCATGGCGTCCGGGCTGCGGACCCGCCGGCCCCAGCGGGCCGTGGCCACAGAGCGGCCGGTCTCCGCCTTCAGGGCCTCCGGGTAGCGGTTGGCGACGTGGGCCAGGTGGCAGTACGGGCCGGTGCGCTCCGGGTTCGAGGTGGCGTACAGGCCGATCACCGGGGTGCCGACGGCGTTGGCCAGGTGCAGCGGCCCGGAGTCGGGGCCGATGAAGGCGCTAGCCCGGCGCAGCGCCGCCAGCAGCCCCTTCAAGGAGGTCGCGCCCACCAGGTCGGTGACCGGGGCGTGGGTGGCGCCGGCGATGGCGTCGGCGTAGGCCCGCTCGAGCTGCGTCGGCCCGCCGGTGAGGACCAGGGCGAGGCCGTGCCGGAGGTAGGCGTGGTCGGCCACGGCGGCGTAGCGCTCGGCGGCCCAGTTGCGGAAGTTGCGGGCGCGCGCCGAGCTGCACGGGCTGAGGGCGAGGAAGGGGGTCGGCGGCAGGCGCGGTGCCACCTCGGCCTCGGCCTCGGCGGGGATGGGCAGGTCCCAGCGCAGGCTGCGCGCCTGCAGCCCGGCGGCCTGGAGGAACTGGAAGAAGCCGTCGAGGACGTGGACCCGGTGCGGGCCCGCTATGGTGCGGTTGGTGAACAGCCGCTGCCCGTTGCGCGCCCGGCGGGCGTCGAAGCCGATGCGGGTGTCGGCGCGGATCACGCTGGCGAGGAGGTTGGCCCGCCACGACGCCTGCATGTGCAGCAGCAGGTCGAAGCGCCGGCCGCCGAGGGCGCGGCGCAGCCTCGGCACCGCACCGAGCAGGCCGTCGCCCTTGTCCACGACGAGGAACTCCACGCCCGGCAGGTCGCCGACCAGGCGGTACTCCGTCTTGCCCACGATCCAGGTCAGCGCCGTCTCCGGCCAGTGCTCCTGGAGCGTGCGGACCACGGGGACCATGTGGCTGCAGTCGCCGATGGCCGACAGGCGGAGCAGGCACAGGGAGCGCGGCGGCGTCGGGTGGTCGCGGGGCATCGGGGCGTAGGCTCCTTCAGGTTGGGTCCGAGGCCTCCCAGCCCGCCTCCAGGGCGGCCAGGTCGTCCGCCGTCACCGGGCCGAAGGCAGGCTTGCTGTCGGCGAGCTTGGCGAGGCTGCGGCGCAGCCGGGCGAGGTTACGCCGGGGCCAGCCCCCTGGCCGGCCGCGCAGGCGGGCGCGGTCCAGGTCGATGACGTGGACGCCGCCGTCCTCGGCGAGCAGGATGTTGTGCGCGTTCAGGTCGGCGTGGTCCAGCCCCCGTTGGTGGAGCCGGCCGATGCAGGCGCCGATGGCGCGCCAGCGCCCCGGCGGCAGCGGCCCGCGGCGCAGCGCCTCGGTGAGCGTCTCGGCGTCGAGGCGCTCGATGACGATCTCGCCACGGTAGCAGATCCCCATCGGCCGGATGCGGGCCGCCAGGGGGGCTGGGACGGGGAGGCCCTCGCCGTGCAGGGCGGCGAGCAGCCACCACTCCCGCCAGGGGCGGGCGGCGCGGAGCCCGAGGCGGGCGTAGCGATCGCCGAGCAGGGGGGCGAAGAGGCCGCCGCGGCGGTAGGGGCGCAGTACGGCGGGGATGCCGGCCTCCTCGAGGAAGCAGGCGCTGCCGCGGCCGCCGTCGGGGTGGCCGGTGAGCCGCCCGCTGCGCGCCAGCCCGGCGGGCTGGAAGAGCCCGTCGTCCGGCTCGGGGATGCGGTCGGCATCGTAGAGGATGTGGGTGCCGTGGCGTCGCGTATGCTGCGGCTGCATGGCCGCCTACTCTGCCATACCGAGCCGTCGCCCGGTGGTGGTACAGTACCGGCATGGCACGCTGGCACACACCCAGCCGGATCTTCCTCGTCGGCCCTATGGGGGCCGGCAAGAGCACCGTCGGGCGCGAGCTCGCCGACCTGCTGGGGCTGACCTTCGTCGACAGCGACGCGGAGGTCGAGCGGCGGACCGGCGTGGCGATCCCGTGGATCTTCGACCTCGAGGGCGAGCAGGGCTTTCGCGCCCGGGAGAGCGCTGTCCTCGACGAGCTGACCGCGCGCGACGGCGTGGTCCTGGCCACCGGCGGCGGTGCCGTCACCGTAGCCGCCAACCGCGACCTGCTGGGCGCCCGGGGCGTCGTGGCCTACCTGTATACGCCGGTCTCGGTGCAGCTGCAGCGTACCCGCGGGGACACCGACCGGCCGCTGCTCCAGGACAGCGACCCCGAGGCGCGGCTGCAGGCGCTGATGGAGGCCCGCGATCCCCTCTACCGGGCGGTGGCGGATACGGTCGTCGAGGCCGCCGGCGGGCGTGCGCGCAGGGTCGCGCAACGGATCGCGGAGACGCTGCAGGGCGAGGGCGCCTGATGGGCACGGCGCAGGCAGCGGGAGGGGGCATGCGGACACTGCGGGTGGAGCTCGGGGAGCGCAGCTACCCCATCTACATCGGCGACGGCCTGCTGGGGGAGGGGCTGCTCGCCGAGCACTTGGCGGGCGACCGGGCCTTGCTGGTCAGCAACGAGACCGTGGCGCCGCTCTACGCCGATCGCCTGCGCGTGCCCGAGGGCGCGGTGCAGTCGGTGGTCCTCCCGGACGGTGAGCGCTACAAGCGCCTGTCGACCTGCGAGCAGGTCTACGATGCCCTCATCGAGGGCCGCTTCGATCGCTCGGCCACGGTGATCGCCCTCGGCGGCGGCGTTATCGGCGACCTCGCCGGCTTCTGCGCCGCCACCTACCAGCGCGGCGTAGGCTACATCCAGGTGCCTACCACCCTGCTCGCCCAGGTGGACTCCTCGGTAGGCGGCAAGACCGGGGTCAACCACCCCAAGGGCAAGAACATGATCGGCGCCTTCCACCAGCCGCGGGCGGTGATCGCCGATACCGGGGTCCTGGCGACGCTGCCGGAGCGCGAGCTCGGGGCCGGTCTGGCGGAGGTCGTCAAGTACGGCCTGATCCGCGATCCGGCCTTCTTCGACTGGCTGGAGGCCAACGCCGAGCCCCTGCGCCGGCGCGATCCCGAGGCCCTGGCCTACGCCGTGGCCGCCTCCTGCCGCAACAAGGCGGACGTGGTGGCCGCCGACGAGCGCGAGGCGGGCGTGCGCGCGCTGCTCAACCTGGGGCACACCTTCGGCCACGCCATCGAGACCTTTACCGGCTACAGCGGCTGGCTCCACGGCGAGGCGGTGGCAGCGGGCATGTGCATGGCCGCCCGTATGTCCGTGGCGCTGGGGTGGCTGGCGCCGGAGGGGCTGCGCCGGATCGAGGCCCTGCTCGCCCGCCTCGGCCTGCCCACCCAGCCGCCGGCCATCCCCGAGGCCCGCTTCCGGGAGCTGATGAGCGTGGACAAGAAGAGCCGCGGCGGCCAGCTGCGCCTGGTGCTGCTACAGGGCATCGGCGACGCCGTGGTCACCGGCGCCTTCGATCCCGCGGCCCTGACGCGGACCTTGCGGGAGGCCGCCGCCTAGCCCCTCGGGCGGCTCAGCTCAGCTCCTCGGGCCGGAACAGCCGGCGGTACTCCTCGATGGCGAAGCGGTCGGTCATGCCCGCGATGTAGTCGGCCACCGCGCGGGCGCGGCCGGGCTCGCCCTGCCGCGCCTCGCCCTGCCGCGCAGCGGCCTGGGGCTGCTCGGGCATCAGCCCGGGATCGTCGTAGAAGGCGTCGAAGAGCGCCTGCACCACGGCCTGGCTCTTGCGCACCATGCGCGCCACGCGGTAGTGGCGGTAGAGGTTGCTGAAGAGGAAATCCTTCAGCGCCTGGTGCCGGCGTGCCATGTCGGCGCTGAAGCTGATGAGCGGCTGGCCGCGCGCGCGTACCGCCTCGACGCTTGCCGGGCTGGCCGCCTCGATGCTGGCGGCGGAGGTCCGGATCACGTCCTCGACCTGGACGTTGATCATGCGGCGGACCACCTCGTAGATGGTGCGCCGCTCGTCGAGGTGCGGATAGGCGTCCTCCACCTCGGCGAACAGGGGGGCGAGCAGCTCGGTGCGCCGGCACGCGTCGGCGGTGATCAGCCCCGAGCGCAGGCCGTCGTCCACGTCGTGGCTGTTGTAGGCGATGCCGTCGCAGACATTGACGAGCTGCGCCTCGAGCGTGGGCTGGCCGCCGTGGATGAAGCGCGCCGCCACCGGGCCGAGCTGCTCGGCGCGCTCGCTGGAGCAGCGCTTGAGCAGCCCCTCGCGGGTCTCGAAGGTCAGGTTCAGGCCGTCGAACGCGGCGTAGCGCGTCTCCAGGCTGTCGACCACGCGCAGCGACTG
>CAJXKI010000018.1 GCA_913055765.1 uncultured Ectothiorhodospiraceae bacterium | reverse complement strand
CAGGCCCCGCCGTAAGGCCGGCATCCGCCATGCTACAGCGAGGCGACCATCCTGCGGTCCATCGAGCAACGGGAGACGCAAGAGCCATGAGCCTAGGACACGACCCCACCGCTTCACAGCCGGCGCCACCAGGCCGGGGCCTCGCGCGGCTCCGCGCCCTGCTGGCAGCACTGGTTCTGACGCTCGGGGTGGACCTGACGGGCCCGACGGCGGGTATCGCCATCGGCCAGCCCCTGGAGTTCGACAACGAGGCCCAGGAGGCGCAGTACTACAGCCTGATCCAGAAGCTGCGCTGCACCGTCTGCCAGACCGAGACCATCTACGAGTCACGGGCGGACCTAGCCGCGGACATGCGCAGCCGGGTCTACGAGATGACGCGCAACGGCGCCAGCGAGGAGGAGATCATCGAGTTCATGACCTCGCGCTACGGCGACTACGTGCGCTACAACCCGCCCCTGCAGCTGAACACCGCCCTGCTCTGGGTCAGCCCCTTCCTGCTGCTGGTCATCGGCGGCGTGGCGTGGCTCCAGGTCGTCCGCCGCCGGCGGCAGGCGGCGGCCGAGACCGAGCTGAGCGAATCCGAGCGGCGAGCGCTGGAGCGGCTGCGGCGCGGGGACTAAGACAAGGGGATTACCATGAGCGCAGCATTCATGGGGGCCGCGCTGGCCCTGTGCGTCATCGCGTTGCTCTTCGTGCTGTACCCGATACTGCGCGACGCCGCCGGCCGCAGCCGGTCCCCGTCGCGGCAGCAGGCCAACGCCTCCATCCACGAGGACCGCATCCGCGAGCTCGAGCAGGACCTGGAGAACGGCACCCTGAGCCGTGAGCAGTTCGACGCCGCCATGGCCGAGCTCGACCGGGACCTGGTCCAGAGCGGCGGCATAGATCCGGATGGGGCGGCGGCATCCGCCGAGGCCGCACCGCGGGGCCGCCCCGGCGTGGTCGTCACGGCGGCGGCGGTGAGCGCCCTGCTCGTACCCCTGATGGCACTCGCCCTCTACAGCGCCATCGGCGACCAGCGCGCCTTCACCCAGGGGGGCACGCCCCAGGCGCCGGAGCAGGGGCAGCAGACCGCTGGCATGTCCCAGCAGCACGATCGCTCGGAGATCGAGGCCCTCGCCGAGCAGCTCCGCCAGCGGCTGGAGCAGAATCCGGACGACGCCAACGGCTGGGTGCTCTACGGCCGTACCATGATCCAGCTAGACAACCTGCAGAAGGCGCAGAACGCCTTCGAGCGGGCCTTCGAGCTGGGCGCCGACGAGGACCCCAACCTGCTCGCCGCGTACGCCGACATCCTCGCCGCCAACACCGGCAACCTGCAGGGCAAGCCGGAGGAGTACCTGGAGCGGGCGCTGGAGATCGACCCGGAGAACGTCCGCGCCCTGTGGCTCGCCGGGACCGCCGCCTACAACGAATCGGACTACGCCGAGGCCCGGGAGTACTGGGAGCGGCTGCTCAAGGTCGTCCCGGAGGGCTCCGACGAGGCCGAGACGATCCGGGCCAACCTGGAGCAGCTGCCCGCCGCCGGCGAGGGCTAGCCGGCGCGCGGGGGAGGGGCGTGGCGCGCGGCAGGCGTCACGCCTTGCCGAAGACCCAGAGCACGAAGGCGAAGCGCAGGGCCACCTCCTCGAGGAAGTCGAAGCGCCCGCCGGGGCCGGCGTGGCCGGCGCTCATGTTGGTCTTCAGCAGCAGCGGGCTGTCGTCGGCCTTCAGCGCCCGCAGCCGGGCCACCCACTTGGCCGGCTCCCAGTAGGTCACGCGCGGGTCGGAGACCCCGGCGGTGACCAGGATCGGCGGGTAGGCCTGGGCGCGGACGTTCTCGTAGGGCGAGTAGCCGAGGATGGTGCGGAAGGCCTGCGCATCCTCGAGGGGGTTGCCCCACTCCGGCCACTCCGGCGGCGTCAGCGGCAGCGTCGGATCGCTCATGGTATTGAGCACGTCCACGAAGGGGACGTCCGCCACCGCGGCGCCGAAGAGCTCCGGGCGCTGGTTGAGCACGGCCCCGACGAGCATGCCCCCGGCCGAGCCGCCGTGCACGACAATGCGGCCGCGATCGGTATAGCCGGCGTCGATGAGGTGCTCGGCGCAGGCGATATAGTCGCTGAAGGTGTTGGGCTTGCGCTCGAGCTTGCCGGCCTCGTACCAGCGATACCCCCGCTCCATGCCGCCGCGCACGTGGGCGATGGCGAAGGCGAAGCCTCGGTCCACCAGCGACAGCCGGTGGGGCGAGAAGGCCGCGGGCTGGCTGATGCCGTAGGCGCCGTAGCCGTTCAGCCACAGGGGCGTCTGCGGCCCCGGCGGCTGGTCGGCCCGGTGGAGGAGCGATATCGGCACCCGCTCGCCGTCCGGCGCCGTGGCGTGGATGCGCCGGGCGACATAGGCGGACGGGTCGTGGCCGCTCGGGATCGCCTGCGCCTTGCGCAGCCGCCGGGCCCCGGTGGCCATGTCGTAGTCGTAGACCTGCTCCGGGGTGGTCAGCGAGGCGTAGCTGAAGCGCAGCGTCGTGGTGGCGTACTCCAGCCCCCCGGCGATGCCCAGCGCGTACGCCTCCTCCTCGAAGGCGACGGTGTGCTCGGCGCCGTCCGCCAGGCGCCGGATGACGATCCGCGGCAGGGCATCCTCGGACTCCAGCCGCACCAGGTAGTCGCGGAAGAGGTGCATGTCGTGGATCAGCACCCCGGGGCGGTGCGGGACCACCTCCCGGAAGCGCGCCGGCTCGGGGCAGTCCAGCGGGGCCCGGACGATGCGGAAGTCCTCGGCCTCGCGATTGGTCAGGAGCAGCCACTCCTCGCCGCTGTCCGTGGCCTCGTACTCCACCCCGCGCTCGCGCGGCATCAGGCAGCGGAAGCCGGCCGCCGGATCCTCGGCCGGGGCGGCGTAGACCTCCGAGGTGGTGTGGTCGTGGGCCTCGATGAGCAGGAAGCGGCGGCTCTCGGTACGGTCGAGGCCGACGAAGAAGCCCGGATCGGTCTCCTCGTAGACCAGCCCATCCGCCGCCGGATCGGTGCCCAGCCGGTGGCGGTAGACCCAGCGCGGCCGGTGCGCCTCGTCGAGGGTGGTGTAGAGCAGCGTGCGGCCGTCGGTGGCCCAGACGAAGTCGCCGCGGGCCTGCTCCAGCCGGTCCGGGAGGTCTGCGCCGCTCGCCAGGTCGCGGAAGCGGATGGTGTACGCCTCGGCGCCGCTGGTATCCACCGCGTAGGCGAGGTAGCGGTGGTCGTCGCTGTGCGCCCAGTCGCCGAGATCGAAGTAGGCCTCGCCCTCTGCCAGGGCGTCGCCGTCGAGCAGGACCTCCTCCTCGCCCTCTTGCTCCCGTAGGCAGCGGCAGGCCACAGGGTGCTGCCCCCCCTCGCGGAAGCGGGCGTAGTACGCGTAGGGGCCGTCCGGCTCGGGGACCGAGGCATCGTCCTCCTTGATGCGCCCACGGAGCTCGTCGAACAGCCGCCGGCGCAGGCCGCGCACCGGCTCCAGGACGGCCTCGGCGTAGGCGTTCTCCGCCTCCAGGTGCTCGCGGATGGGCGCCTGCAGCCGGCTGGGGTCGAGCATGGCCGCCCGCCAGTCCGGGTCGCGCAGCCAGGCGTACGGGTCCGTCAGGCGGACGCCGAAGCGCTCCTCGACCACAGGCTCCTCGGCCGCTCGCGGCGGCTGCGGCGCGCGCTCGCTCATCGGGGTGGCCCCTCCGGGGGTGTCAGCAGGAAGTGGCCCCGGGCCGCGGCTACCGGGCGGTCCGGATCGCTCTGCCAGGCGCTGGCGTGGACGTTGGCGACGCGGCGGCCCTGGCGGCGGATATCCACCGTCGCGTGGGTCTCCGCCTCGCCTGCACGGCGCAGGTAGTCGACGTGGAAGTTGACGATCCGCGGCAGGCAGCAGCTCTCGGCGCGCCACAGGATCTGCATGATGGCGGCGTGCTCGAGGAACGCCCCAAGGAGCCCGCCGTGCAGGGCGCCGCTGCCCGGACGGCCGATGAGCTCCTCGCGGTAGGGCATCCGGATGGCCAGCCCGCCCTGCGGCCCGCCGGGCTCGAGGCGCATGCCGATGAGCCGGGCGTAGGGCACCAGCTCGGTCAGGCGCTGGTAGTCCCCGGCCTCACGGGCGGCGCGGACCTGCTCGAGCAGCTCAGCCACCGCCCCCTCCTCCTCGCAGACGCATGAACGCGCTCATGCTGGTGGCGAACGGCTCCTCCGGGTCGTCCTCGTAGGCGACGGCGCGGGCGAAGGCCACCTCCCCGGCGAGGCGGTAGCACGCGCAGCGGGCGTAGACATCCCGGCCCGGCTCCGCCGGGCGGAGGTGGTCCACCCGCAGGTCCAGGGTGACCACCCGCTCCTCCTCCGCGCAGGTGTGCATCAGCACCGCCGCCCCGCAGCTCTGGTCGATGAGCGTGGTGATCACCCCGCCGTGGAGGTGGCCGGTCTCCGGGTTGCCGACCAGCTCGCCACGATAGGGGATCCGCGTGATGATCTCGCTCGCGGTGCGGTCCACCAGCTCCAGGCCGATGAGCCGTCCGTGGGGAGACGTCTCGAAGAGGCGGCGGGCGCGCTCGAGGCCGACGGGCCCGGCGGTATCCTGCGCTCGCGTGTGCATGGCGCTCCGTAGTGGCTCGGCGTAGCCCGCGGCAGGTGACGCCGAGGTCACCTGCCGGGCAGCGCCAACCAGTCTACGGGCGCACCAGCACAGATCAAGCGGCGCCGCCCCAGGCGATCCGCAGCGCAGGCCTGCATACGGGCTAGGCGGCCACAGCGGGGCGCCACCGCTCGCGCCCACGGGGGGAGGAGGTCCACAATGGCGTGGCGGACACCCAAGGGGGAATGGGCCATGGCGGAGACGCGGACAGCGACCCTGGGCGGCGGCTGCTTCTGGTGCCTCGAGGGCGTCTTCCAGCAGCTCGCCGGCGTGGCTGAGGCGACCTCCGGCTACGCCGGCGGCTGGACCGCCGAGCCGAGCTACCGGCAGGTCTGCACCGCCCGGACCGGCCACGCCGAGGTCGTGCAGGTACGCTACGACCCGGACCGGGTCAGCTACCGCGAGCTCCTAGGGGTGTTCTTCACCATCCACGACCCCACCCAGCGCAACCGCCAGGGCCCGGACGTAGGCCCGCAGTACCGCTCCATCATCCTCTACGCCGACGAGCAGCAGCGGCAGACCGCCGCGGCGGTCATCGACGAGCTGGAGGCCGCAGGCGGCCTCGCCGGACCGGTGACGACGGAGCTCACCCCCCTCGAGGCCTTCTACCCGGCAGAGGCGGAGCACCAGCGCTTCTACGACGCCGCCCCGGACGCCCCCTACTGCCGCGCCATGATCGCGCCCAAGATCGCCCGGGCCCGGGAGCGCTTCCCCCACCTATTCGCTGCCTAGGCCCCTGCGGGCCCAGCGGCCCGCCGTCACCGCCTACCACTGGACACGACGGCCGCCCCACGCCACATCCCAGGCCCAGCGCGCGCTGCGCCGCACGGCACGCCGCGCCGGCGCCACGATCAGCACCAGCATGACGCCGGCAGCGGCCCGGTCCACCCAGTCGGGCCAGATCGCCCGGGCGGAGCCGCTGAGGGCGGCCGGATCGTACCCGGACAGGGCCGCAGCGCCGTCCACCAGGAGCCCGACGGCGAGGGCGCAGGCCAGGATGGTGGCCAGGTAGACCACGACCGGGCGGGTCCCCATCTCGCGGCGCAGGACCATCAGCGTGGCCAGGCTGGTCACCGGCCCGGCGATCAGGAAGACCAGGACCGCACCGGGCGAGACCCCGGCGATGAGCATGGCCGCAGCCAGCGGCGTGGCCGCCGTGGCGCAGACGTAGAGGGGGATGCCGACCAGCGCCAGGGCGAGCATGGTCGCCAGCCCTCCGCCCCAGGCGGCTACCGCCCCCGGGGGGACGAAGGCCGTCAGCGTCCCCGCCAGGACCAGGCCGACGAGTAGCCAGGTGCCGATATCGTCGATGAGCTCGAGGATCTGCCGCCCCAGGCGCGAGGCGATCCCGGCCAGCCTCGAGGCCACGCCCGCCTCGGCGGCGACCTCGGCCTCGCCACCGGCGTCGCAGGCATCTCCCCCGCAGCACGCCTGCCCGGCCGCGCTCGCGCCGGCGCCAGGCGCTGCCGGGGACTCGGCAAACCGCCCCACGGCCAGCCCCGTGGCTACGGCGGTCGCCACGGCGCCGGCGGCGCGCGCGACGGTCAAGAACGGCCCCATGAGGACCCAGGTCAGCACCACCGAGTCGATACCGATACCCGGCGTGCCCACCAGGAAGGCCGTCGAGGCGCCCCGCGAGGCCCCGCCGCGGTGCAGGGACAGCGCCGTGGGGATGGCGCCGCACGAGCACAGCGGCAGCGGTGCGCCGACGACCGCCGCCCGCGCCACCGGCGCCAGGCCGCTACCGCCGAGCCACTGCTGCAGGCGCGCGTCCGGGATCAGCAGGCGGACCGCAGCGGCCACCACCAGGCCGATCAGCAGCCACGGGGCGACCTCGACCGTGATGTCGAGGACGCTCTGCTCCCACCTCACCGCCCAGTCCAGGATTGTCGAGAACATACCACGCTACCTATCGCCTTGCCCCCTCCATGGTGCCTGCTCACCGAGGGCCTTCGCAGTGCCCGATGCCGCTCCCCTCGGCTGCGGCCCCGTGTCGGCGGGCCGCTCTCCTGCGTATCGCGATCATTGAATGCGGACGGCAAGGCCGGTAGAGTGCTTCCTGTTGCTAGCCTACCTCCCCCTTTTAAGCCCTAACTGCCTGGCAATAAAGGATCTGCTCGGCACGCCAGGCCATCATCGATTCGGGCCCAGGGCACTAGTGGAGGAGCCGCCATGGCGCGAAGGACCCGACTGCTCATCCTCGGCGCCGGCACTGCCGGTCTCACCGCCCTCGGCGAGGCCCAGCGCTGGACCGATGACGTCACCCTGGTCGATCCGGGGCCGCTGGGCACCACCTGCGCCCGGGTCGGCTGCATGCCCTCCAAGGCCCTGCTCGCCGTGGCCCACCGCTACCGCGCCCTGCCCGACCTGGCGGCCGCCGGGCTGACCGGCGCCGACGCCGTAGGCGTCGACGACGCGGCCGTCATGCGCCACGTCCGGGCCCACCGCGATCAGCTCGCCGCTGCGCCTGCCCGCCAGGCCCGGCAGCTCGGCGAGCGATTCATGGCGGGCCGGCCGCGCTTCCTCGACGCGCACACCGTCGAGGTCGACGGCGAGCGCATCGAGGCCGAGGCCACGGTCATCGCCACCGGCACCCGGCCGGTCATCCCGGCGCCATGGCAGGCGCTCGGCGATCGTGTCGTGACCTCGGATACCTTCTTCGAGCTCGAGCGGCTCGGCCGGCGGGTGGCCGTCATCGGCCTCGGCCCCATCGGGGTCGAGCTCGGCCAGGGCATGGCCCAGCTCGGCGTCGAGGTCTACGGCTTCCACCGCGGCGAGCAGATCGCCGGTATCGGCGATCCGGCCGTCAGCACGGCCTTGCACGGGATCCTGGGCCGGGAGATGCACCTCCATACCGGGGCCGCCGTAGCGCTCGAGGACCGCGGCGCCGAGGGCGTGGCCGTCCACACCGGCGCCGAGCGCATCGATGTCGAGTGGGTCCTCGCCGCCACAGGCCGCCGCCCCAACCTCGACGGCCTCGGCCTCGAGGCCCTCCCCGGCGCCCTCGACGCCAACGGCGCCCCCGCCCTGGAGCCAGGCACCCTGCGCCTCGGCGACCTGCCCATCTTCCTCGCCGGGGATGTCAGCGGGCAGCGGCCCCTGATGCACGAGGCCGCGGATGAGGGGCGCCTGGCCGCCTACCACGCCCTGCAGCCCGCGAGCCAGCCGCTAGCGCGGCGCACGCCGCTGGGGATCGTCTTCACCACCCCCAACGTCGCCCGCGTCGGCCAGGGCTACGACACGCTCCCCGAGACCGGCTGGGTGGCAGGACGCTTCGACTTCGGCAAGCAGGGCCGCGCCCGGCTCGAGGGCGAGGCCGAGGGCCGCCTGCACGTCTACGCGGACGCGGAGACCGGGAGGCTGCTGGGCGCCGAGCTGGCCGCGCCGCAAGGGGAGCACCTGGCCCACCTGCTGGCGTGGTCCATCCAGCAGGGGGCCAGCGTGGACGACCTGCTGCAGATGCCCTACTACCACCCCACGCTGGAGGAGGGGGTGCGCAGCGCCCTGCAATCGGCACGCAAGCAGCTCGGGCCACGGGCCCCGGCGCCTGACCTGCCGCGAGCTGACCGGCCCGAGTAGCAGCCCGGGACCGAGGCCCGTGGGCAGGGGCGCCTGGCGAGGGCTTCCCGCGGCGCCGGCTAGCGGCGCAGCAGCCGCACCGCCTCCTCCCTGCGGCCGCCCGGATGCGGCCAGCACGCCGGCGGCTCGTCGGGCCACCGCCAGCGCTCGGGAGGGAAGAGGCGCTCCATGGCCGGCAACGGGCAGTGGTGGGGCGGCCCGCCCTCCTCCCCGGTCTGGAGGAACTGCGCCAGCAGCGCCCCGCCGGGGCGTAGCCACTGGTGCAGGCAGCGCTCGTAGGCCGGCCAGTCAGCGGGGTCGAGGGCGCACAGGCAGGTCTGCTCGTAGACGGCGTCGAAGGCCTGCGCCGGCTGCCAGTGGAGCAGATCCGCCTGCACCACCTCAGCCTCGGCCCCAGCGGCCGCCAGGAGCCCCCGGAGCCGCTGGCAGGCCCCAGCGGCGATGTCGACGGCAGTGACCTGGAAGCCGGCCTGGGCCAGCGCCACCGCCTCGTAGCCGCTGCCCGCCCCCGGCACCAGGATCCGCTCACCGGGGATGGCCCCGGCCTCGAGCCAATACCCCAGGGCCGGGCTCGCCCCGCCGCGGTCCCAGCCGGTGCGCCCCTCGCGCCAGCGCGCCTCCCAGGGCGTCCGGCGCCCCTCGTGGCCGGTCATAGGTGCGGCGCCGCCGGCGGGCCCTGCCCCGGCTGCCAGGAGAGCTGCATGCGCTGCTTCTCGGCTTGCAAGCCGCGGATCAGGGCATAGCACATGAGCAGCATCAGCAGCGTGGCCGATGGGGCCGTAGATGCGCTTACCGATCAGGGGGTAGAGCGCGGAGCGGATGGCCAGCGGCAGCTTCATGCGGTAGCTGAAGAAGGCCAAGGAGAGGGCCACGATGGCGTAGATCGCCCACGGGTGGAGCCCCCAGTGGAAGTAGGTCAGCCGCATGGCCGTCTCGGCCGCGGCCTTCGTCTCCCCCTCCTCGACGAAGGGATTGCCCTGGAAGTGCCAGATGGGCTCGGCGATGCTCCAGAAGAGCAGCCCGATCCCCATGCCGGCACCGAAGAGCATGGAGAACCAGGCGAAGTAGCTGAACTCCGGGGGGCGGTCGTCGTCGCCCAGCCTCAGGTCGCCGAAGCGGCTGAACATGAGGAAGAGCGCAAAGGCGAGGAAGAAGGCGACGACCCCGATGTAGTACCACTTGAAGGTGCCGATCACCCACGTGCTGGCCGCCTGGAAGACCCCCTCGGCATACGCCGGGTCCCAGGCGCCGAAGGTGAGGAAGCCCAGGACGACGATGACCGCGGCGGCGGTCAAGGGGACGTTGAGCCCCTTCAGCGGGCCTCTCTGTGCGCGCAAGGTACGCCTCCTCCCTGTCCCCTAGAAGTACTCTTCGCCGACGTGGTCCGCATAGCCGCCGACAGCGCGGTAGGCCACCCTGCCGCGGCTATCGGCGCGGTGGTCCACCAGGGTAACCGTAGGCTGCCGGTTCACCGCGGTACGCTGGCCCAAGTAGATGCACACCGGCACCTCGATATTCGTGGTGCCCACCGTGATCCACAGCCGGTTGAAGCCGAAGCCGCCGCCGACGAAGTCGAGCTGCGTCAGCGCCTCGTCGAAGCCGCCGACGAAGTAGTTGCGCTGCTCGCGGCTGGCGAAGACGTGCACGCGGATATAGGCGTGGATGAGCTCCTTGACCAGCTCGGGGAGCCGGAACTCGCCGGTGATCTCCGCGCCCTCGTGGTGCTCGGCGAAGGGATCGACGTGGACCGTCAGATCCTCGGGCCGCGGGTTGAACCGGGGCATGTAGCGGACGTAGGCGGAGGTGTCCGCCAGGTTGTAGCGGACCCGCACGATGCGCATCTCCGCCACGATCTGCTCGACGGACATCTCCTCCGGCGGCGGATACGAGCCGCCGTGCTGCTGCTCGGCTTGGCGCATACCCCCTCCTCTTTTGGCTGCGGTGATTGTAGGGCATCGTGGATGCCCCGCCGCAAGCTGCGCGGGGGAGGCGACGGCGACACCCTGCACCGCGGTGGCAGGCTGCTCCCCGAGCCGGTCCCGGCCCAAGCCCACCGGGCGCCAGGGCGCCGTGCCCTCACGCCGTGCCCTCACGCCTCGGGTGCTACCCGAGCCCCCGCGAGGCGGGTGCGAGCCCCTGACCGGATCGCCGCCGCGGGTCACTCGGCAAGCGCATCGGCCACCGCCTCGCGCAGCGCGGCCATGGCCGGCCGGCGCCCCGCCACCCCCAGCCGCTCCGCGGTCCGCGCCCAGTTGCGCTGCTGCAGGACCTTGGCGATGAACGCCGCCTCGCGCTCGGCCATACGGCCCCGGGCGAGGCGCTCATCGAGCAGCAGCTGCTCGGCGAGCGTCCGCAGGGCCGGCAACGCCGCCGCGTAGCCGCGCAGGGTGTGGGCGAAGCCGCTCAGCTCGCGGCGCTGCCACGCGGCCAGCACCGGCGGCGGCGCCGTCTCCGCCGCACGCAGGGCGGCCAGGGCGACAGCCGGCTCGAGCCGGGCCAGCGGCTCGGCCAGCAGGGCCGGCGCGCTGCGGCCCAGGCGCGCCCCCGCCTCGCGGACCCACGCCGCACCCTGGCGGTCCAGCCCCTGCGCCATGAGCGCCGAGTGCTCGCCGCTGGCGGCGTCACGGCGCGCCCCCAGGGCCAAGGTGGCCAGCCCGCAGGCCCGCCAGAAGGCGATGAGTCCCGTGGTGGCCCCGAAGCTGGTGCCGACCAGCGCGCAGCCGAGCCCGCGGCCCCGGTCCGCAGCCGCGGCCACCAGCCGGGCACCGATGCCCCGCCGGCGCAGCGCGGGGTGGACAGCGATGCGCTGGATGCGCAGGGCCCACGCCGTGGGCGCCGCCTCCAGACCGGCGTGGGTGGCCAGGGCCTGGGGCAGCAGGTGGCCGTGGGGACGGCGGCGCTCCGCCCAGACCTCGCGGGCCGTATCCGGGTCCAGCCCGCCCTCCTCGGCCGCGAGGACCACCCCGACCACGGCGCCGTCCTGCTCGGCGAGGAACAGGTGCCGGCGCGGGGCGTCGAGGAGCTGCTGGAGGTCGAAGGGCCGGGTGCGGTAGTGGGCGGCCACCAGCAGCCCGAAGGCCTGGCGCAGCCGGGCCTCGTCGGCGACCAGCTCGTCCCGGCCCACCGGCGCCACGGTCACCTGCCCCGCCCCTGCCGCCGCCAGGGCCGCCGGCTCGGCGTCGAGGCAGAGCACGCGGCTGAGCCACGCCTCCAGGGGGTCGCCAGCGGCCCAGCGGATGGGGGTCTCCATGCGCACCGCCTGCCACTGCGGCGTCTCGGCGTCGAGCACGGCGCGGAAGCGCAGGTCGAAGCCGCGGCCGCTGCCCTCGTAACCGTGGATGGTGGTGGCGAAGGCGATCCGCGAGGTGGTATGCAGCAGCTCGGTGAGCAGCCCCACCGGCAGGCCGGCGGCCTCGTCCACCACCATCAGGTCGCCCCCCTCCGGGTGGTCGAGCAGCGCCTCGGGCTCGCGGTAGACCACCTCGCCGGCGGCGCACCGGACGCTGCGGCGCTTGACCACCTCCCCGGCGCAGCGCTCGGCGGCGTGGGCGAGCAGGGCCTCGGCGGCGTGCAGGGTGGGGGCGGTGACCACGACCCGCCGCACCCGCCGCGCCCGGAGCAGCTCGCCGACAGCGATGCCGAGGGCGGCGGACTTGCCCCGGCCCCGGTCGGCGGTGAGCACCGCCGGACGGCGCCGGTGGCCGGTCACCACGTGCATCACGGCCTCCACCGCGGTGCGCTGATCGGCGCTGAGGCAGCCGTAGGCATCCACCGCCTCGTTACGCACCGGGGCGGCGGGCGCCAGGTCCGGCGGCGGATCCGCCGGGCCGTGGCGCGCGACGCTCGGCTCCTGCGCCAGGGTCGCCATGAGGCGAGCCAGGAAGCGGGTGCCGACCTCGTCTCGGCCGTGGCCGGCGGGGACCAGGCGCTCGAGGGCAGGATCCGGGACCGCGGGCCAGTCCGACCACGCCGGGGTGAGCAGCACCAGCACCCCGCCACCGCGCACCGACCCCGCTGCCGCCCCCAGGGCGTCGGCGTCCAGGCCGGCGTGGGCGTCGAAGACCAGGACATCCACCGTGGTCCCCAGCACGCGGCGGAAGTCCCGTGCCGGGCAGCAGGCGACGCCGGGATCGAGCCCCGCGGGCGGCTCGCCGATCCAGCGCACCCGGCTCCCGGTCGGCAGCCGCTCGGCCGCGGTGGCCCGCCCCCACGAGGCCGGCCCCTCGAGCACCACCGTCCGCCGGGTCAAGCCACCTCCCGCCAGAGCTCCTGGAGGCGCTTCTCCGAGACCTTCTCCCGGGCGCCGAGCTCCTGGGCGAACAGCGAGATCCGGTACTCCTCGAGGAGCCAGCGCAGCCGCTCCAGGGCCGGGTCCGGGCTATGCCTGTCGGCGCGCGCCGCCAGCCGCTCCTGGATCCGCTCCTGCCAGGGGCGGACAGCGCGCAGCGGGGCGCGGTCCTTGCTGGGATCTCGCTCCAGCTTCTCCACCCGGCGCTCGAGGCCGCGCAGGTAGCGCGGCAGATCATCGAGCCGGTCCGCCGGCAGCGCCTCCAGGAATCCGGGATAGACCAGGCTGCTCAGGTGCTGCTCGATATCCTGCAGGCTCTCGAGCAGGGCCGGGCTGTTGAGCCGCTTCAGCGCCTTGCGCAGCCCCTGGTAGCGGTCGAGCACCTCCTCGAGGGAGCGGCACAGCGCCTGCGCCGTGGGGACGAGCTCCCCCCGGCCGGCGGCCAGGCAGGCCTCGAAGGCCTCCGCGTCCCGCGGCAGGCCGCCACCGAGGAAGCAGCGGTCGAAGGCGGCGCGCAGCACCGCCTCGCGCAGCTCGTCGTCGCTGCCCAGGCCACGGTACTTCAGGCGCAAGGCCTTGAGCTCGTCGAGCTTGCGCAGGGCGCGCACCTGCTGCGGCAGCGCTAGCATGAGCAGCCGCCGGACCCCGGCCCGGGTCTCGGCCTCGGCGGCGCCGGCGGTATCGAGCAGCAGCCGGGTCACCGAGTCCCCCTCGTCGCGCAGCGCCGGATACCCCTGGAAGCGCACCCCGCCCTCCTCCAGGACCACGGAGGCCGGCAGCTCGCCGAAGTCCCAGCGGGTGATCCCCGTCCGGTACCAGCCGGCATCCGGCGCGGCCGCATCGCCGGCGGCGGCGAACTCCGCGCTCGCCGCCTCGCTCAGCCCCGCCTGCAGGGCCTGCAGGTCGCGCCCCTGCTGCAGGGTGCGGCCCTCGCGGTCCACCACCCGGAAGGCCATGCGCAGGTGCGCCGGCAGCGCCACCGCCTCCAGCGCCCCCGGGGGCAGCTCCACCCCGGTGATCCGCTGCAGGTGGCGGGCCACTGCGTCGGTGAGCGCCCCCTCGCCGTGGGGCACCGCCTCGAGCACCGCCCGGGCGAAGTCCGGCGCCGGGACGAAGTGCTTGCGCAGGGCCTTGGGCAGCCCCCGGATGAGGGCGGTGACCTTCTCCTCCAGCAGCCCCGGCACCAGCCACTCGAACGGCTCGGGCGGGAGCTGCTTGAGGGCCGCCACCGGGATCACGGCGGTCACGCCGTCGCGCTCGCTGCCCGGCTCCAGGTGGTACTCCAGGGCCAGCTCGACGCCGGCGACGGTGAGCCGGTCCGGGTACTGCTCGGCGGAGATCTCGCCCGCGGCGCGGCGCATCAGCGCCTCACGGGTCATGTACAGGCGGTGCGGATCCTTGCGCTCGGCGCGCTTGCGCCAGCGCTCGAAGGCGGCGGCATCGCGGATATCCGAGGGGATACGGGCCTCGTAGAAGGCGGCGAGCTGCTCCTCGTCGGCGAGGACGTCGCGCCGGCGGGCCTTGGCCTCGAGGCGCTCGACCTCATCGACCAGGGCCTGGTTGTGGGCGAGGAAGGCGCCGCGGGTGCGGATCTCGCCGGCGACCAGCCCGTCGCGGATGAAGATCCGGCGCGCCTCGTCGGGGTCGATGCGGCCGTAGTCGACCTTGCGCCCGGCGACCAGGGTCAGGCCCAGGAGGCTGACCTGCTCCTCGGCGACCACGCGCCCGGCGCGCTTCTCCCAGCGCGGCTCGCCGTAGCTGCGCGAGACCAGGTGGCCGGCGAGCCGCTCCACCCACTCCGGGCGGATCTCCGCCACCGTGCGGGCGAAGAGCCGGCTCGTCTCCACCAGCTCGGCGGCGACGACCCACTTCGGCTTGCGCTTAGCCACCCCCGAGCCGGGGAAGATCTGCAGCCTCACCCCCCGGGCGCCGAGGTAGGTCCGGTCCTCGTAGCGCACGGCCACCTGGCTGAGCAGGCCGGTGAGCAGGGCGCGGTGGACCGCCTCGTAGGGGACCCCCGGGGCCTCGCTGCCCGCGCCGGCGGCGGCGCCGCCCCCCTGCCCGGCCGCGTGTCCCGCCTCGCCGGCCTTGCCGCGCCCGCCCGCGGCCGCCTCCTTGAGCATCTCGGCGAGCTGGCGGCGGACATCCGCCCACTCGCGCATGCGCTGCGGGGCGAGGAAGTGCTCCCGGCACCACTGGTGGAGCTTGCGCCGGGACAGGGCACGGCGCTGCGCCTGGTAGTCGTCCCACAGGCGCAGGAGGGCGACGAAGTCGCTCTTCGGATCGTGCCAGCGGGCGTGGGCCCGGTCGGCGGCCTCCTGCGCCTCCATGGGGCGCTCGCGCGGGTCCTGGATCGACAGCGCGGCGGCGATGATCAGCAGCTCGCGCTCCACCCCCTCGTCGCGGGCGGCGAGGAGCATGCGGCCGATACGGGGATCGGCGGGGATCCGGGACAGCTGCCGGCCGAGCGGGGTGAGCTCGCGGCGCTCGTCCACGGCGCCGAGCTCGAAGAGCTGGCGCAGGGCGTCGTTGATGTAGCGCCGGTCCGGCGGCTCGACGAAGGGGAAGCGCTCGATCTCGCCGAGCCCCATGGCCTTCATCTGCAGGATGACGCCGGCGAGGTTGGTGCGCAGGATCTCCGGGTCGGTGAACCGGGGCCGGGCCTCGTAGTCCGCCTCGCTGTAGAGGCGGATGCAGATGCCCGGCGCCTCGCGGCCGCAGCGCCCGGCGCGCTGGTCCGCCGAGGCCTGGGCGATGGGCTCGACGGGCAGCCGCGAGACCTTGGTGCGGTGGCTGTAGCGGCTGATGCGGGCGCGGCCGGTGTCCACCACGTAGCGGATGCCGGGCACGGTCAGCGAGGTCTCGGCGACGTTGGTGGCGAGCACCACCCGCCGGCGGCCGCCGGCGGGGTGGAAGACGCGCTGCTGCTCGGCGCTGGACAACCGCGCGTAGAGCGGCAGGATCTCCGTATCCCGCGGCGGGTCCTTGCGCAGCACCTCGGCGGACTCCCGGATCTCCCGCTCGCCGGCGAGGAAGACCAAGATGTCGCCGGGCCCCTCGCCGACGAGCTCGTGGACGGCCTCGGCCACCGCCTGGGGCTGCTCGGCGTCCTCGCGATCCTCGTAGGGGCGGTAGCGGACCTCGACCGGGTAGGTGCGCCCGGAGACCTCCAGGATCGGGGCGCCGTCGAAGTGCTCGGCGAAGCGCTCCGGGTCGATGGTCGCCGAGGTGACGATGACCTTGAGATCCGGCCGGCGCGGCAGCAGCCGCTTGAGGTAGCCGAGGATGAAGTCGATGTTGAGGCTGCGCTCGTGGGCCTCGTCGATGATAATGGTGTCGTAGGCGTCCAGGTGGCGGTCGGACTGGATCTCGGCGAGGAGCATCCCGTCGGTGAGCAGCTTCACCCGGCTGTCGTCGCTGACCTGGTCGGTGAAGCGCACCTTGTAGCCGATGGCGCCGCCGACCTCGGTACCCGTCTCCTCGGCGAGGCGCTCGGCGAGGGAGCGGGCGGCGATGCGCCGGGGCTGGGTGTGGCCGATCAGCCCCCGCGCGCCGAGGCCCAGCTCGAGGCACATCTTGGGCAGCTGGGTGGACTTGCCGGAGCCTGTCGCCCCGCAGACCACAACGACCTGGTGGTCGCGGATGGCCGCCTGGAGCGCCTCGCGGCGCTGGACCACGGGCAGGTCGGGATCGTACTCGAGGGGCAGCGGCTGCTCACGGCGCCGGGCCACCTCCGCCTCCGCCGCGGCCAGGTCCCCCTCCAGGCGCGACAGGCCGCGATCGAACGGCTTGCCCTGCCGGGCACGGCGCTCCAGGCCCGCCAGGCGGCGGCGCAGCTCCGCCCGGCGGGGACCGTAGGCCCCCTCGATGCGCCCGCGCAGGTCCCGTAGCTGGCGCGGCACCCCGCTCACGGGTGGCGACTACTCCTCATGGCTCGTGATGGCGCGGTACTTGCGCGGCGGCAGCTGGACCGGGTCCACGGACCACCCCGCCTCGTCGCAGTCGAGCAGGAGCAGCGAGGGCCCCCCGTGGACCCGGACCCGGCCGGCGGCGCCGGGATTGAGGACCCACGGCTGGATCTCGTCATCGACGATCAGCCGGTGGCTGTGGCCGCAGGCGATCGCCCGCACCTGCGGGAAGCCGGCACGGAGCAGCGCGTGGCGCCGGGCGGCCGGCTCGTAGGCATCGCCGTGGACCACCGCCAGCTGCCCGCCGGGGAGATCGAGCACCGAGTGGCGCGGGAGTTGCTCCAGCATGTGGGCCTCGTGATCCGGCCAGGTCTCCGGGCCATCCACGTTACCGCGGACGGCGACCACCTCCTCGCGGGGCTGCATGGCGCACAGGACATCGGCGCCCCCGACGTCGCCGGCGTGCACCGCCAGGTCGCAATCGGCGATATAGTCGGCGATGCGGGGGTCGAGGAAGCCGTGGGTATCGGCGATGATACCGACTCGCATAGGGCCCTCCCTGATGCAGGGCGATTGCGCCTCAGCCGGCGGCGAAGGCCTCCTCGACCGCCTGGCGCAGCCCGCTATAGTCGTGCGTGACGGCGAACTGCGGGAACTGCTCGGCGATCTCCGGGGGCGGGCAGAAGAAGATCCCGCGGTGGGCCGCATCCAGCATGCGCGTATCGTTGTAGGAGTCGCCGGCGGCGGCCACCCGGAAGTTCAGCCCACGAAGCGCCTCCACCGACTTGCGCTTGTGGTCCTCGAGGCGGATGTGGAAGTCGGCGATACGCCCCTCCTCCGTGACCTCCAGGCTGTGGCAGAACAGCGTCGGCCAGCCGAGCTGCGCCATCAGCGGCCGCGCGAACTCGTAGAAGGTATCCGAGAGGATGATGACCTGGTAGTGGGCCCGCAGCCCGTCGAGGAACTCCCGCGCCCCGGGCAAGGGCTCGAGCCGGGCCACCACGGACTGGATGTCGGCGAGGCCCAGGCCGTGCTTGTCCATCTCGGCCAGGCGCATGCCCATCAGCTCGCGGTAGTCGGAGACATCCCGGGTGGTGGCGCGGAAGGCCTCGATGCCGGTGATATCGGCCAGGTTGATCCAGATCTCCGGGACCAGTACACCCTCAAGATCGAGACAGACGATGTTCACGCGATTTCCCTCCCGGCGAGCGTATCCGAGGCCGTGTGGGGCACGGCGGCGCGGCCAATCTAGTCATTGTAGCCGCCCGGCGCAAGCGGGGCGCGCGGCGTGCCGCCGGCGGGTGTGGCGTCGGCCCGGCGGAACGTCGATAATAGGCGCCGATCCGCACCACGGCGGAAGGCACCTGGAACCGAACGAGGAGGTGACACCCTATGTCCGAGCGCTACCCCGATAGCCGGGCCGCGGCGGTGGCCGAGGGCGCCGGCACCCGAGCGCTGGCGACCAACCGCCTCATCCGCAACACCTACATCCTGCTGTCCATGACCCTGGCGTTCAGCGCGGTGACCGCCGGCGCGGCAGTGGTCACGAACGCACCGCACCCCGGGATCCTGCTGACCCTCGGCGGCTACTTCGGGCTGCTGTTCCTGACGCAGTACCTGCGCAACAGCGCCTGGGGGCTGGCCTCGATCTTCGCCCTGACGGGCTTCATGGGCTACACGCTGGGCCCCATCATCAACGCCTACCTGGGGCTGCCCAACGGCGGGCAGACGGTGATGACGGCCTTCGGCGGCACCGCCGCGATCTTCGTGGGGCTGTCGGCCTACGCCCTGATCAGCCAGCGGGACTTCAGCTTCCTGCGCGGCTTCCTCTTCGCCGGCATCCTGGTGGCCTTCATCGCCTCCCTGGCGGCCGTCTTCCTGCAGATGCCCGGCCTCTCGCTGGCGGTCAGCGCCATGTTCATGGTGCTGATGAGCGGCCTCATCCTCTACCAGACCAGCGAGATGGTGAACGGCGGCGAGGACAACTACATCATGGCGACCATCACCCTCTACGTCGCCATCTACAACCTCTTCCTCAGCCTGCTCCAGCTGCTGGGGCTGGCCAACGAGTAGCCCTGCCCCGGAGCGGCCTGCCGAGGCCCGCCGGCCGCTCCCACCCGACACGCAAGGGGACCGCGGCCGTGACCGGCAGCCTAGGGCCGGGGCCGCGCCCTGGACGGACCGGCGCCTCGCCGGCTACCCCCCGGGCCCGGCCTCGGCCCCCTCGTCCCCTGCCGCGGGCCGCTGGAGCGCCGTCTCGACGGCGCCGTCCGGCGCCAGCTCCACCCAGCGCAGCGCCGGCGGCTCGTCCGGCGCCACCGTGAAGCGCTGAGAGCCCGGCTGGAACTGCACCGTGACCGCCGGCGTGGCGAGGAGGCGGAGCCCGGCCTCGGTCGCCGTATCCACCCCTTGGTGGACGTGGCCGAACAGCACGCCCCGGACCTGCGGGTTGGCCTCCAGGCAGGCCAGCAGCCCCGCGCTGTCCGCCAGGCGGTGGTCATCCAGCCAGGGCGTGCCGGTGGCCACCGGCGCGTGGTGGAGGGCCACCAGCGTAGGCGCCGCCGGCGCCGCAGCGAGCGCCTCCGCCAGCCAGCGCAGCTGGTCAGCCCCCAGCCGCCCGGCCACCTCGCCGGGGACCTGGCTGTCCAGGCTCAGCACCCGCCACGGCCCGACCCAGCGCTCGCCGGCGAAGCCCACCGCCGCGTCCGCCGCCGGGTAGGCCTCGGCGAAGGCCGACGGCACATCGTGATTGCCGGGCAGGACCTGGACGGGAGCGCCCAGGGCGCGGATCTCGCGCCGGAACCGCTGATAGACCGCCGCGCCCTCGTCGTGGCCGATGTCACCGGTGACCAGGACCAGGTCCGGCCGTGGGCCCCGCCGGGCCTGCTCGAGCACCTGCGCCAGGCGGGCCTGGGGGCGCACGCCGTGGTGGCGCCACGCGGGATCGCTGGCCAGGTGGGTATCGGTCAGATGGAGGAGGGTCCGGGGCCTGCTGCTCATGGCCCGTCAGGATAGCTGCCCTAGGGGGCGCGGCGACACAGCCCGGGGCCCGTCGCGACGCCGCCGGGCCCGGCACAGCGGCCCGCCCCTGCCGACGCCGCGGGCCAGAGGATGCCAGGATGGGGCACGAGGCAGCAGCGACAGGGAGGGCCGAGGTTGCGCGACACGATCCGGGTCCCGACCCACCAGCGCGAGGCGCTGGTCGACATCACCGGCGCGGTGGAGCGCACCGTCCGCAACTGCGGCGTCCAGGACGGCCTGGCCGCCCTCTACGTCCAGGGGGCGACCGCCGCGATCATGATCCAGGAGAACTGGGACGACAGCGTCCCGCGCGACGCCGTGCGGCTGCTCCAGCAGCTGATCCCGCGCGGGGCCTGGGAGCACGACGCCCAGGACGGCAACGGCGACGCCCACCTCAAGGCCGGGCTCGTGGGCCCGAGCGAGAGCATCCCCCTCATCGGCGGCCGCCTCGGCCTCTCCACCTGGCAGGGGATCTTCCTGTGCGAGTTCGACGGGCCGCGCCGCGAGCGGCGCATCATCTGCACCGTCCTCGAGGCCTGACCCCACCCTGCCGGAGGCCCTATGCCTGCAAGTCCCGCCCCCCACACCCGCCACGGGCTCGAGGTCGGCCTCGACACGCCGGCGCCGCCGGAGCGCCTCTGGGAGATCCTCACCGATACCCGGCAATGGCCGGCCTGGGGGCCGAGCATCCGCGCCGTGGCCTCGCCAACACGCTACATCGGCCCGGCGAGCACCGGCTCGGTCACGGTCACCGGGGTCGGCCTCCGCCTCGCCTACCGGATCACGGCCTTCGAGCCCGGCAGGCGCTGGTGCTGGCACGTCGCCGGCCTCCCCGCCACCGGGCACCGCGTCGACCCCCTTACCGGGGGCGGCGCGCGGGTCGTCTTCGAGCTGCCGCGGTGGGCGTTCGCCTACGTGCCCGTCTGCCGCGCCGCCTGCCGGCGGATCAGCCGCCTAGCGGCCGCCCCCGGATCGACGGAGGCAGGCGACCAGGGCGTCGATCCCGAATAGCGCGTCGGCCCGGCGGAGTGGAGACGCGGCACCCGCCGCCTGGGACCCCCCCCTCCTCCCTAGGGCCCCGTGCAGGTGCAGGGATGTACCCGGCCAGGCTCCGGTCATCTATGCTTGGGGCATGGAAATCGAGCTCCTCCAGTCCGCTCACCGCCTTGCGGTGGCCTTCGCGATCGGTCTCCTGATCGGCCTCGAGCGGGGCTGGAAGGCGCGCAGCGCCGAGGATGGCGAGCGCCGGATCGGGCTGAGGACGCTGGCCGTCATCGGCGTGCTGGGCGGGATCTCGGGGCTCTTGACCGAGGAGCTCGGCGGCCTGGTCCTGGGCCTGACGTTCCTCGCCCTGGCGGTCTTCTTCGGACTGGTCCACGCGGCCCAGCGCAACACTGCGCTGATCACCGAGAATGCTGGGCTGACCACCGAGCTCGCGGCCCTGTCGACCTTCCTGCTGGCCGCCCTGGCGGGCCTAGGGAGCCTGGCGCTCGCCTCGGCCGCCGCCGTCGTCATGTCCATCGTGCTCAGCTATAAGAGCACGCTGCACGCCTGGCTCCGGCAACTGGAGCCCGAGGAGCTGGCGGCGGCGTTCAAGCTGCTCCTGCTCTCGGTGGTGATGCTGCCGCTGCTGCCCGACCGGGGCTACGGGCCCTGGGGGACGCTGAACCCGCACGTGATCTGGTGGATGGTCGTGCTGATTGCGGCCATCTCGTTCGTCGGCTACTTCGCCATCCGTATCGCCGGCTCCCGTACCGGGGTCGTCTTCACGGCGCTCTTCGGCGGGCTGGCCTCGTCGACGGCGACCACGCTGAACCTGGCGCGTCTCGGCAGGCAGGGCGCGCCCCATTATCGCCTCTTCGCCGGCGGCATCCTCCTCGCCTGCGGCACGATGTTCCCGCGGATGCTGCTGATCGCGACGGTGATCCATCCCCCCTTGCTCATGCTGCTGGCCGCCCCGGCGCTCACCATGGCGCTGCTCACCTACGGGCCGGCGCTCCTGCTCCTGCTCCGGACCGACGCCGACGCACAAAGCGGCGACCTCTTGCCGAAGAACCCGCTCGAGCTGCTGCCCGCGTTCTCCTTCGGGGCGTTGCTCGCCGTCATCATGGTCCTGGGGGAGGCGCTGACGCGGTGGCTCGGCGATGCGGGCATCCTGGGGCTGGCGGCCGCCTCGGGCGTCGCCGACGTGGACGCCATCACCCTGTCCCTGGCCCGCATGAGCGAAGGGGACCTAGCCGCCACGATCGCCGTGCTCGGCATCGTGATCGCGGCAGGGGTCAACTCCCTGGTCAAGGCCGGCATGGCGCTGGCCATCGGGGGGCGCGGCATCGGCCTACGTGTCGCGGCGACGCTCGGCACCGCTGTCATGGCCGGCATCGCCGTGGTGTGGCTGATGGAGGGATGGCCGGGTTGAGGGGGGGGTGAAGGTCTCCCGCGAGCGCCCCGGGTTCTTAGCAACCTACGCCCGATAGAGCACCGCCCGCGGGATGCCATGGCGACGCGGCCGGCGGCAAGGAGGGCTCAGGGCATCGTTTGACGCGTACGCGGCGGGCTGCCTAGAGTCGCAATGGTCCTCGGTGGATACCGGAGTCGCCCCGCCATGCCCGTCACGACTCCCCAGCCGTGCGCGAAGGATCCCATCGCGCTGCGCCTGCCGCTCTTCCTGGAGCGGGTTGCTGCCGGCTTCCCGTCGCCGGCGCAGGACTATGTGGACCAGGCCCTGGACCTCAACGAGCTGTGCATCGAGCACCCGGCCGCCACGTACTTCGTCCGCGCCGCGGGGGAGTCGATGCTCGGGGCCGGCATCCACCCGGGCGATATCCTCGTCGTCGACCGGGCGGCTGAGGCTCGGCAGAACGACATCGTCATCGCCGCCTGGCAGGGCGAGCTGACGGTCAAGCGGCTGGAGCTCCACCCCAGCCTGCGCCTGGTGGCCGAGAACGACGACTACCCGCCCATCGAGATCCCGGACCCGGAGATGCTCGAGGTCTTCGGCGTGGTCACCTACGTGATCCATGCCCTGCGCTGATGCCGGTCTACGCCCTCGTCGACGTCAAGGTGCTCGGTGAACATCGCGATAACGTGTGGTCGTACGTGAACGCCGTGACTGGCGAGTT
>CAJXKI010000017.1 GCA_913055765.1 uncultured Ectothiorhodospiraceae bacterium | reverse complement strand
GGTCGCCCATGGGGGCGATGCGGGTGATGCGAAATTCAGTCCCCGGCGTGAGGCCCATAGATAGGAGCTTGCGACGATACGCCCGGGCGGCGGGGGCGTAGCCGGTGACGGTGCCAGTCTCCCCGATGTTCAGTTCCTTCAGCGTCATTGCCAAACCCTCGCTGCGGCCTCTCCGTCGCCCGTGTCGTTGCTAACGGCGGGCATCTCTGCCGGCACTACCAGGATCTTCATGGCCATGCCCGCGCCGATGGCGATGCGCGCATTGTCCCGGGAGACCACCAGGGCTTTGCCCTGGCGCTGCGCTACGCGCAGCTCGCTGCCGATGTGGATGCCCAGCTCCGTGAGTCGCCGATCTAGATTGCGCCCGGCGCGCAGGGCGACGACGCGCACGGTCTGATCCTCCTGCGCCATGGAGAGGGTGTAGCCTTGGGATTGCTGATGCATGCCTGCCTCCGAATCGGATGGTTCGTGGATAGCATGAAGATAATGCAATTGCGAACGATTCGCAATGGCAATCAACATCCATGCGTGCTCGGTTGCGCCCTCGGAGAGTACGGCAGCACCCTCTACTCGACGTTCTGGAGCAGGCTGTTGCGGTCCTTGTTGGGGTTCGATGGCCTCGCTGACTGAGGAGCGTGGCCGCGAGGTAGCGCTGCACGTCCCCGCACTCTCAGACCAGGCAGCGCAGCAAGACATCAGGGAAGGGCTAGACGAGCTCGGAGCGGATCTCGATGCTGCTGGCGGTCGCCAACGTGGCCATGCCCTGGGCGCCATGCACGGGGCTGGCTCCCTGACCCGCGAAGGTAGCTACCTGGGCGTCCTCCTGATCGCCCTGCTCATGGTGCAGGTCGGAGGACGGGTGATCCCGCTGTTCACCTCGCTTCGGTTGGGGCGGTCACGCCCCGAGGACCGCCCCGGCCTGGAGCCGCTCTCGCTAGGCTCGATGTACGCAGTTGTCCTGCTCCAGCTGGCGGTGCTGGTGGGGGTCGATCCAGCACAGGGACTGCTGGCCGGCGCCATGCTGATTGCCGGCTCGGCCAACGCCGTGCGGCTGGCGCGCTGGGATGGCGTGTACACGGCGCGAGCCGCTGCTCTGGAGCCTGCACCTGAGCTACGCCTTCATGGCGCTCGGCCACACGGGGCGTGAGATCCGCACCCTGCCCGGAATCGGGGGCGGGCTGGGGGTGATGTTCCTCGCCGCTGCCCTGCGCTCGCCCATCATGGAGATGCTCCCGCAAGGCGGTAGCTGGTGGGCCTACGACGTGAGCATCTTCCTCTGGTGCGCTGCCTACCTGGCCTTCCTCTCCCACTACGAGGTGCCCTTGCTCAGGACCCGGGCCGACGGCAAGGATGGCTAGGGTCCAGGGGCCTCCATCCTCCCGCCGTTCGCGCTACGTGGATGCATGCCATGCCGTGGGTGCCGATCCCATCGGCTAGCCCAGCGCCTGCTCCAGATCGGCGACCAGGTCATCGGCGTCCTCAAGCCCGCAGGACAGCCTGACCATACCGTCGTCGATACCGCGACCTTATGGCGCAACCAGGTCGCCGCCTGGCGGCGTAGCGAGCTCACGCAGGCGGCGTACTGCCGTGAGCACGGCCTTTGTACATTGCCGTTTCCCACCTGGAAGCGCCGGCTCGAGCCGCCACAGCAACGGCGCAACTCGAAGAGCCCGACCTCTGCCTCCACGGCGTCCCCGTCCTCGGTGACCCCGGGTGCGCCCTCGTTCATCGAGGTCACGGTCGCGGAGGCTGGGGACGGGCAGCCCGAGGCCATCGAGCGGGCCGAGGACGAGGTCGACACGATGGCACCGGGGGCGAACCGGAAGACGACACCGGAGCCGACCTGCACCGCGGGCCTGCGCCTGGAGCTCGGCGATGGCCTGGTCCTGTCAGATCCGGGGCCATGGACACCGGTCCCGCGGCAGGTGGACGGTGACCGGATCGGGGAAGGCGCCACTGACCAGGGCCGTGAACGCCGCCCGGGCCGCGGCCGCGGCGCAGGCCCCGGTAGTCCAGCCGCGGCGCAGGGCGGTACCGGCGGGTGCATCAGCGGGATCGGCGTGGCCTTGGCTCATGCTCAGAAATCATACCGGATCCCCGCCCGCACGAAACGCCCCGGATCGGCGTAGAGCGATGAGTCGTTGTCGCTGTCGAGGAGGTTGTCCACCCCGCCCTGGAGGGCCAGCCCGTCCCATGCGGCCGGCGCGTACTCGGCGTCCAGGCTGGTGAGGGTGTAGGCGTCCTGCCACTCGGTGCCGTCGTAGACCTCATCGACGTAGCGGGTGCGCAGCTGCAGCTCGATCGGCTCGGCGGGCGTCCACAGGGCGCTGACCACCGCGTTCCACTCCGGCGCGTCGGAGAGCCGATCGCCGGTGTCGCGGTCGACGGCGTCGAGGTAGGTCGCGGCGAGCTGCAGCTCGAGCGCCGGCTCGAGGGCCAGGCCGAGGTCGAGCTCGGCGCCCTGGGCCCGGGCGTCGTCGACGTTGCGGAAGGTCAGCGCCGCCTGGTCGGTCATGGCGGCCTTCGTCTTCGTGATCCGGTCGTCGAACTCGGTATAGAAGACGCCGAGGTCGTAGCGGCCCTGCACGGACTCGGCCAGCGCCAGCTCCCCGGCGAGGCCCAGCTCGTAGTTGCGGCTCCGCTCGGGGTCGAGCTCGACCCCCTCGATGAAGTGGGCGCCCAGGACCCGCTTGCCGCTCGGCCCGGTGGTGTCCACGAAGTGGGAGCGCAGCTCCGGGACCTTGAAGCCCTCGGCGTACTGGGCCCGGAGGCGGGCCGTCGGGTGCAGGCGGTAGACGGATCCGGCCTGGAGGGTGGTGTTGTCGACCCCCTCCGAGCTGTCGTCGTAGCGGGCGCCGTAGACCAGGTCCAGGCGCTCTGTGGCCTGCCACTCGTGCTGCGCGAAGACGCCCCCCACCCACTGGTCGTACTCCGGGTCGCCCGGGAGCTCGTGGTCCTGGTAGCCCTGCGCCGTGTGCTCGAAGCCTGTCAGTACGGTGTGGCCCTCGCTCGGGCGCCAGGTGGCCTGGAGGTCGTTGACCCGATCGGTCAGGGTCACGTCCCGAGGGCCGAACTCGCTCGCCGCCCGCGTCTCGAAGCCGAACGCGTGGGGGTCCAGGAAGGTGTTGGAGCGCTCCATCTCGAAGCGGCTCTCGTAGAGCCGGTAGCGCAGCTCCAGGCGCTCCGTGGCCAGCCACTCCGCCTCGGCGGCGAGGTCCCGGCGCCGGCTCTCCTCGAGCAGGTAGGCCGGGAAGGCGTCCGCCTTGACCCGCTCGCCGCCCTCCTGGACGCCTGTGGAGATCTTCGGCTCACTGCGCTCGAAGGTGTAGGCGCGCTCGCGCTCGTCGTCGAGCAGCCCGGCCTCCAGGTCGAGCCGCAGGTCCCGGGTCGGCCAGTGGGTGACGCCGGCGCGCAGGCTGTAGACGTCGGCGCCCTCGCGGTGGTCCTCGTCGAAGTCGTAGGTATCGGCGATCTGGTCTGTGTCCCGGCTCGTGTCGATCTCGGCGGTGGCGGGCTCGGCGTAGGCGTCGCGCGACATGGCATCGGCCAGCAGGCGCCAGCGCGTGTCGGTGCTGCCGCCCCCTACGTAGAGCGCGCCGTGGTCGCGCTGGCCGCCCTGGCCGTCCGTCGGGGCGCCGGTGTCGATCGCCGCGCTGCCCTCGAGGCCGGGCCCCGGCTTCCGGGTGATGACGTTGATCACCCCGGCGACGGCGTCCGAGCCGTAGGCGACGCTGCCCGGGCCCTTGACGATCTCGATGCGCTCGACGTGGCTGACCGGGATGCGGTTGAGCGCGTAGCCGCGCCCCGAGGTGCCCCGGATGCGGCGGCCGTCAATGAGGTAGATGATATCGGTGCGGCCGCCGCCGCGGATGGAGAAGGCGTTGCCGTCCGGGCCGGTGTAGAGGCTCGACTCGCTGCGCAGCACCTCGTCGAGCATGGTGGCGCCGCTGCGCTGGATCGCCTCGGCGGTGATGACCTCGGTAGCCGCCGGCGTGCGCTCGATGGAGCGCTGGGTGCGCGTGGGCGCTGTGACCGTAACCCCTGGCAGCGCCTCGGTAGCTGGCGCGCTGGGTGCCGGCTGCGCAGCGACGAGCGGCGCTGCCGTGCTCGCGGCCAGGATCGAGCCTGCGAGGGTGAGCCTTCTGGGCATCGTCGACCTCCTATACGCACGCCCCGTGCGCGTCCGTCGGTGCATGAGCCGCGGGGAGGTCAGTCAAGGAGGCCTGGGAGAGGGGGTCGTCTCCTGACGCCGGGCGAGCGCTTCCGGCCCCCAGCCGCGCCCCGCGGCCTTCGGGTCTGCCGTGGGCCGGTCTCCGGGCTCGTGGGGGGAGGCGCCGGGGCCTCCGGAGGCAGCCCGCCTTCCCGCGGGGCCCGCCCAAGGGACGGGGACGCCCGCAGTGGCTCGCAGGGGCTGCCTGGACCCACCTACCGTTGCGGGGGCAGCGCCGGCTTCACTGCCACGGGGCAGCTGGACCGGACTTCCCGTTTAACCCGCCGGGAGGAGCTGGTCCCGGCTGGGCACCCACAGCGGAGCGGGAAGCTAGCAAGGCAGGCTGCGGAGGTGCAATGAGGTCGCCGCGCCGGCGTCCGGTGGCCGCGGTTTGACGCCGCGCCGCCAGCCCTCTAGAGTGCTTCGAGCCTCAGGTGCGCCCGGCGCTTAGGCGCGGGTGTAACGGGAAGACCGGTGCAGCCGCTATGCAGCGGCGAGTCCGGCGCTGCCCCCGCAACGGTAGGTGGGGAAGCGGATCCAGGAGGCCACTGCGAGGCCACGTCGTGCGGCGGCGGGCCTGGCGGGAAGGCGATCCGCAGAGGGCCCCGGCGGCCACCCACGAGCCCGGAAACCGGCCTGAGGCAGCCCAGAGGCCGCGGGGCGCGGCTGGGGTGGGCCCTGCTCGCCGTGCGCGGGCGTCCCTCCTCCTGCCTCACTCCCCGTGGTGTGTCCAACCGAGGCGCGCGGGTGGCGCGCCGTGACGGGGGAGCAACCATGTCGAGAAGCACTGCCACCGCTGCCGGCCTGGCGGCCGGCCTCGTCGCGATCTCCGCCCAGGCTGCGAGCGACACGGACCCGGGATCGACCCGCCTCACGCCGCTGGTGGTAACCCCCAGCCGGATGGCCCAGACCGTCGACGAGAGCCTCTCGTCGGTGACGGTCATCGAGCGCGAGGCCATCGAGCGCCAGCAGCCCAAGCAGCTCCAGGACCTGCTCCAGGGGCGCGCCGGGGTGAGCCTCAGCAGCAACGGCGCCTTCGGCAAGAGTACCTCCCTGAACCTGCGCGGCACCAAGGCCGGCCACACCCTGCTGCTAGTCGACGGCATGCGCCTGAGCTCGGCGACCCTCGGGCAGCCGGCCTGGCAGCACCTGCCGCCGCAGCAGATCGAGCGCGTGGAGGTGGTCCGCGGGCCGCGCTCCTCGATCTACGGCGCCGACGCCCTCGGCGGCGTGGTCCAGGTCTTCACCCGCCGCGGTGAGCCCGGCGAGCCGCGGGTCAACGCCTTCGTCGGCGGCGGCAGCCTGGGCACCTACGAGGCCGGCGCGGGCGTCTCCGGCGGGAGCGAGGCGACCCGCTACAGCCTCTCGGGGGGGTATCTTGAGACCGACGGCATCGACGTCCAGGACGGCGTCGGCGACAGCGCGGACGACGGCTACGACAACAGCTCGGTGACCGGGCGCGTCTCCCACCGGCTCTCGCCGCGGGTCGAGCTCTTCGCCAGCGGCCTCTACACCGAGGGGGAGACGGCGTTCGACGCGGACCGCATGAGTGGCGAGCCGTACGACTCCGCTGCTCAAGACTACGCCCAGGCGGCGACCCGGGCCGGGGCGCGGATCGACGTCACCGAGGGGTGGCGCACCGAGCTCGCCTACGGCCACAGCCGCGACGAGCAGGAGACCTACTACGAGGGCCAGCTCGACGGCCGTACCGATACGGCGCGCGACTACCTCAGCTGGCGCAATGACCTCACCCTCGCCCCCTGGGCGGAGCTCAGCGTGGGCACGGACTGGCGCGAGGCGCGCGTCGACAGCACCACCGACTACGCCGAGACGAGCCGCGACAACTGGGGGGTCTACCAGCTGCTGACCCTGGATCTCGCCCGGCACCAGCTCGAGGTGAGCAGCCGCTACGACGACAACGAGGCCTACGGCGGCCACACCACCGGGCAGCTCGCCTGGGGCTACGCCCTCACCGAGCGCTGGCAGGCCCGGGTCTCCTACGGGACGGCCTTCAGGGCGCCAACCTTTAACGACCTCTACTACCCGAGGAGCGGCAACCCGGACCTCGAGCCCGAGGAGTCGCGTAGCTACGAGGCCGGCGTCCGGTATACGGGCTCGGCCGGCTACGTCGACGTAGCGGCCTTCCGCACGGATATCGACAACCTCATCGAGTGGGCCCCGACAGCCGCCGGGGTGTGGCAGCCCCAGAACGTCGAGGAGGCCCGCATCACGGGCGTGGAGCTCGAGAGCGGCGGCACGCTGGGCCCCTGGCAGCTGAAGGGCGCTGTGACCCTGATGGACCACGGTAACCCGGACGAGCCCGGCAGCCGCCTCGATCGGCGGCCGAACGCCAGCCTGCGGCTGGACGCCGACCGTAGCTGGCAGGACCTCGAGCTCGGCGCTACAGCGCTCGCCCGCGGGCGCAGCTTCGAGGGCGACAAGCGGCTCGCCGGCTACGGCCTGCTCAATCTGCGCGCCGGCTACCACCTGGATCGGCGGTGGACGGTCCGCGCTCAGCTCAAGAACGCCCTGGACAAGGACTACGAGACGGCGGCCGGCTACAACCAGCCGGGCCGGGCGGCATACGTCTCCCTGCACTTCAATCAGCGATAGCGAAGGCGCCGCCGGGCTTGGGGTCGACGCGAGGCGTGAGGCGCGGCGCATCCGCCTGCGGCGCCCCGCGCTGCAGGCGCCGGCCCGGCTATCTCTCCGGTGCGCTGCACCAAGGCATAGGGGTACGAGACCATGGGAAACCGCCTGTCCAAGATCGCCACCTGCACCGGCGACGAGGGCCGTACCGGCCTCGGCGACGGCTCGCGGGTGGACAAGGACAGCCACCGGGTCGAGGCCTTCGGCGAGGTGGACGAGCTCAACAGCCTCCTCGGCCGGCTGCTGGCCCATGAGCTGCCGGAGGACGTGGCGCCGATGCTGGCCCAGGTCCAGCACGAGCTCTTCGACCTCGGCGCCGAGCTGGCGGTCCCCGGCCACTCGGCGTTGCCCGAGGAGGCCGTGGCCCGCCTCGATGGGGCCCTGTCGGCCTACAACGAGGCCCTGCCGCACCTGAAGGAGTTCATCCTCCCCAGCGGCGGACCGGCGACGGCGGACTGCCACGTCGCCCGGGCGGTGTGCCGGCGGGCGGAGCGCAAGCTGGTGGCCCTGAGCCACCACGAGGCGGTGCGGGACATGTCCATGGCCTACCTCAACCGCCTCTCGGATCTGCTCTTCGTCGTGGCCCGGGTGCTGTCGCGCTACGAGAACGGCGGCGAGGTCCTCTGGCGTCCCGCCGGGCAGCGCGCCGCTGACGGCGCCTAGGGCGCGGTGAGGCCTGCAGCGGGAGGTGCGTGCTATGGCACGAGGACGGGCTGCCGGGCTGCGTGCCGCGCTGGCGGGCTCCCTGGCGGCGCTGGCGCTGCCCCTCGGGGCTCTGGTGCCGGCGCACGCCGGCGAGCGCTGTGTCGAGGACGATGCGGGGGCGACGGTCTGCCTGGACGAGCCCGCGGAGCGGATCGTCGCCCTGTCGCCGGGGGCTGTCGAGCTGCTCTTCGCCGCCGGCGCCGGGGACCGCGTGGCGGCGGCGGTCAGCCATGCGGACTATCCGCCCGAGGCGGCGGAGCTGCCCCGCGTCGGGAGCTACGACCGGCTGGATATGGAGGCCATCCTAGCCCAGCGGCCGGACCTGGTCGTCGGCTGGAGCAGCGGCAATCCCAGCAACCAGCTGGAGCGGCTCGATGCCCTCGAGGTGCCCCTCTACCGCAGCGAGCCGCGGGAGCTGTCGGACATCCCGGCGACGCTGGAGCGCCTGGGCCGGCTGGCCGGCACGGCGGAGGCGGCCGCCCGGGCCGCTGCGGACTTCCGGGCGGAGGTCGACGAGCTGGCTGCGACCTACGCCGACCGCGAGCCGGTACGCGTCTTCTACCAGATCTGGGCCGATCCGGTGATGACCGTCAACGATGAGCAGATCATCAGCGAGTCCATCCGCGTCTGCGGCGGCGAGAACGTCTTCGGTGACCTGGAGCGGCTGACGCCGCGGCTGGACGAGGAGGCCGTGCTCGCCGCCGATCCGGAGGCCATCGTCAGCGGCGGCATGGGCGAGGCCGACGACAGCTGGCTCGACGCCTGGCGCCGCTACGACAGCCTCCAGGCCGTCCGGGCGGGCAACCTCTTCTTCGTGCCCCCCTCCACCCTGCAGCGGCCCACGCCGCGGCTGCTGGAGGGCACCGCCGAGCTGTGCCGGAAGCTGGAGCAGGCCCGCCGTTGAGCGCCCCATGCGCCGCCTAGCTCCGCCCCTGCTGATCCTGGCCGCCGTGGCGATGGCCGCGCTGGCCCTGGCGGTAGGCATCGGCAGCGTGCCCATCCCGCCTGCCGCCCTGTGGGCCGTGCTCACCGGCAGCGGGGAGCCGCTCCACCAGACCCTGGTCCTCGAGCTCCGCGCCCCGCGGGCCCTGGCCGCCCTCGCCGTGGGCGGGCTGCTGGCGGTGGCCGGGGCCCTGATGCAGGTCCTGCTGCGCAATCCGCTGGCCGATCCGTACGTCCTCGGCCTCTCCGGCGGCGCGGCCGTGGGGGCGCTGGCGGCGATGCTCCTCGGGCTCGGCTCGGCGCTGGTCTCCGGGGCCGCCTTCGCCGGCGCACTGCTCTCCACCCTCCTGGTCTTCGGGCTGGCCCACGGCACCGGCAGCTGGACCCCGACGCGGCTGCTGCTCACCGGGGTCGTCGTGGCCTCCGGCTGGAGCGCCCTAGTGACCTTCATGCTCGCCGTCGGCCCCACCCGGCAGCTGCCCGGCATGCTCTACTGGCTCATGGGCGACCTCGCCTACGCCCGCAGCCCGTGGTGGGCCCTGGCGGCCCTGGCGGCCGCTGTGGCTGTGGCCGTGCCGCTCGGGCGCAGCCTCAATGTCCTCGCCCGCGGACCGCTGCAGGCGGCGGCGCTGGGCGTGGCGGTGCGGCCGCTGGAGTGGGGCATCTACGTGGCGGCGAGCGTGCTCACCGCCGTCGCCGTGACCACCGCCGGCAGCATCGGTTTCGTGGGCCTGGTGGTCCCGCACATGCTGCGCCTGGTGCTGGGCAACGACCAGCGCCTGATCCTGCCCGCCGCGGCGCTGGCCGGCGGCGCGCTGCTGACGCTGGCCGACGTCCTCGCCCGCACGCTGATCGCCCCGGAGCAGCTGCCCGTCGGCGTGATCACGGCGATGCTGGGTGTGCCGCTGTTCCTCTACCTGCTGCACCGGAGCCGGGGATGACGGGCGACGGCCTGGCGGCGGAGGCGCTGGTCATCGACATCCCCGGCCGGCCCGACGGCCAGCCGCTGGATCTCGCCGTCAGGCCGGGCCAGGTGTGGGGCGTGCTCGGCCCCAACGGCGCCGGCAAGACGACGCTCCTGCACACCCTGGCGGGGCTGCGCCCGGCGCGCTCGGGAGCGGCGAGCCTCGCCGGCAGGCCGCTGCCGTACTGGCGGCGCAAGGCGCTGGCGCGGCGCCTGGGGGTGGTCTTCCAGGAGCGCCACGACGGCTTCCCGGCCACTGTCCTGGAGACGGCGCTCATCGGCCGCCACCCGTACCTCGCACCGTGGGACATGGAGACCGCCGCGGATGTGGCCATCGCCCGCGAGGCCCTGGAGCGGCTGGGCCTCGCCGGCCTGGAGGAGCGGCTGGTGGGCACCCTCTCCGGCGGTGAGCGCCAGCGCCTGAGCGTGGCCACTGTCCTGGCCCAGGAGCCGGCGTTCTGGCTGGCCGACGAGCCCACCAACCACCTGGACCTGCGCCACCAGGTGGCGGTCATGGACCTGCTCGCCGCCCAGGCCGCGGCCGGCTGCGGGGTCCTCCTCTGCCTGCACGACATCAACCTGGCCGCGCGCTGGTGCACCCATATCCTGCTGCTCTACCCGGATGGCAAGGCCTGCTGGGGGCCGACGGATGCCATGCTGGCTACCGAGGCCCTGGAGGCCCTCTACGGGCAGCCGCTGGTGGCCGCTGAGGCCGGCGGGGCGCGGGTCTTCGTGCCGGCGGGCGGGGGCGTGTCCCCGCCCCCTGGAGGAGGCTGATCGCCGCGGCGCCTAGCCGCTGTGCAGGCTCTCGTAGAGCTCGCGGAACTGCCCGGTGAGCTTGTGCCGGGGCGCCCAGTGGATCAAGGGCTGGGCGTTCTGGTGGGACTCGCGCACCTTCACCGAGGCGTTCAGGTGCGGCGTGAGCAGGGGCAGCTCCTCGTTGGCCAGCTCGTTCACCAGCTGCCCGGGCAGGTTGGCGTTGGGCTGGAACTGGTTGACGACGATGCCCTCGACCCGGAGCGCCTCGTTGTGGTCCTCGCGGATCTCCTCCAGGTGCTCGATCAGCTCATACAGCGCCCGCCGGGAGAAGTCGTCGCAATCGAAGGGGATCAGGCAGCGCTGGGCAGCGATCAGCGCCGAGCGGCTGAAGAAGTTGAGCGCCGGCGGCGTGTCGATGTAGATGGCGTCGAAGGCCGGGTCCTGGAGCTTGGCCAAGGCATCGCGCAGCTTGTAGATCTTGTAGCGCGCTTCCAGCTTGTTCTGCAGGGACTCCAGCTCACGGTCCGCTGGCAGGAGGTAGAGGTTGTCGAACGGCGTGCTGGTGATGAACTGACCCAGATCCGCCGGCTTGCGGGGGCCCAGCCGGAAGCCCAGGGTGGAGGCGTAGAAGTCCGCGATGGTGTGCTCGGGCGCATCTGCCTCCTGGCCCAGCAGGTACTGGGAGGAGTTGCCCTGCGGGTCGGAGTCGACCACGAGGGTCCGCAGCCCGGAGGCGGCGCTGATGGCGGCCAGGTTGCAGGTGATGGTGGATTTGCCGACACCGCCTTTCTGGTTGAAGATCACGCGCTTCACGCTTGCCTCCCGCTCCGCATTGCTGCCGGCAGGGCCGCCGGCAGTGTGCAGCAAGTATCGGACCGCCGCGCGCCCGGCGTCAAACCGGCACATGGCCCTGGGATCGGACGTCCGGCGCCCGTGGCTGGACAGGAACCTACCACGCTTGGCTAGGCGGCTGGTAGTCGCGTAGGCTTACCGACGCGAGCTGCGCGGTGATGGCTACCGATCCCGCCGGCGCGCTCGGCAATGGGCCGAATGCCATCCGGCGATTGCTGGGCGTCCGAGCTCGCAAGGAGTCCCCAGGCATGTACAAGGTCATCGCCAGTGTCGACGGCTCGCGCTCCTCGCCCTCCGTATGCGACCACGCCATCTGGGCGGCCCGGCGCCTGGATGCCCCGCTGACCTTCCTGCACGCCATCAACAGCCCCGAGGGCGAGTGCGAGGGGAGGCTGAGCGGGGGCCTGACCTTCGGCGTTCGCGACAGCCTGCTCAGCGAGATGGTCGAGGTCGAGGAGCGGCGGGATAAGCTGGTCCAGGAGCAGGGCAAGGCCGTGCTCGCTGATGCCGTGAGCCGCGCCGTCGAGCAGGGGGTCGAGCACGCCGGCCGCCTGCTGCGCAACGGCGACGTCGCCGACGTGCTGGACAGGGCGCAGGGGGAGATGCGCCTGCTCGTCCTCGGCAAGCAGGGCGAGGACGGCGACGCCTTGGCGGAGCACATCGGCAGCCACCTGGAGAGCACCATCCGCCGGGTGCAGCGCCCGATCCTGGTGGCGCCGCTGGCCTTCCGGGCGCCGGAGCGCTTCCTGATCGCCTACGACGGCAGCCCGGCCGCCACCGAGGTGGTCGAGTGGATCGCCGGCAGCCCGCTGCTGCAGGGGCTGGAGGCGCACCTCCTGCTGGTGGACACCGACACCGAGGCCAACCGCGAGCGGCTGCGCCCCCCTAGGGAGCGGCTCGAGGCCGCAGGCTTTACGGTCCGTGCCGAGGTGCGTCCCGGCAGCAGCCTCGATGAGGAGGTCTGCGCCTACCGCGAGGAGCAGGGCATCCACCTCATCGCCATGGGCGCCTACGGCCACTCCCGGCTGCGGCACTTCTTCCTCGGCAGCACCACGACCCACATGATCATGTGCGCCAGCACCCCGCTGCTGATCCTGCGCTAGGGCGGACGCGATGGGAACCCCGGCGATGCTGCTCTCCGCCCCCAGCTCGGGGCAGGGCAAGTCGATCATCACCGCGGCCCTGGCCCGGCTGCACCGCAATGCCGGCCGTCGGGTCCGGGTCTTCAAGCACGGCCCCGACTACCTGGACCCCATGCTCCAGGAGCGCGCCTCCGGCGCCCCCGTCTACCAGCTCCACCCGTGGATGACCGGCGCCGGCGAGTGCCGCGCCCGGCTGGCCGCCGCGGCCCGTGAGGCCGATGTCGTCCTCGTGGAGGGCGCCATGGGGCTCTTCGATGGCGACCCCTCGAGCGCCGACCTGGCCGCCTTGGCCGGGTTGCCGGTGGCGGTTGTCGTGGACGCCCGCGCCATGGCGGAGACCTACGGCGCCCTGGTGGCCGGCCTGGCGCGTCATCGGGATGACATCCAGGTGGTGGGGGCCCTGGCCAACCGGGTGGATCGCCCCGGGCACGCCCGCACCCTCGCCGGTAGCCTCCCGGAGGGGGTAGCCTGGCTCGGCGCCGTGCCCCGGGCGGAGGCGCTGCAGCTCCCGGACCGCCACCTGGGCCTGGTCCAGGCCGATGAGGTGGACGATCTGGATGCGCGCCTGGACGCCGCCGCCGGGGTGCTCGCCGAGGCCGGCCTGGGCGCCCTGCCGCCGGCCGTGGCCCTCGAGGCCGAGCCGCTGCCGGCGCCGCCGCGGCTGCTCCAGGGGCAGCGGATCGCCGTGGCCCGGGACGCCGCCTTCGGCTTCATCTACCGCGCCAACCTGGAGCTGCTCGAGGCCATGGGGGCGACGGTCTGCCCCTTCTCGCCGCTGAGGGACGCGGCGCTGCCGGCGGCGGACGCCCTCTGGCTGCCCGGCGGCTACCCGGAGCTCTACGCCGCCGAGCTGGCCGGGAACGCCGCCATGCAGGCCGCCATCCGCGGCCACCACGAGGCCGGCCGGCCGATCCTGGCCGAGTGCGGCGGCCTGATGTACTGCGCCGAGGCCCTGGTGACAGGAGACGGTACAGCGCACCGCATGCTCGGGCTCCTGCCGGGGCGCGCCGAGATGGCCGGGCGGCTGACCGGGATCGGGCTGCAGGCCTGGGAGCGGGTGGAGGGCGCCTTGCGCGGGCACACCTTCCACCACTCGCGGCTGCATACGGCGCTCACGCCCGCGGCGGAGACCGTCCGCCGCAGCGGCAGCCCGGCGGAGGCCGTCTACCGGGTGGGGTCGTTGACGGCCACCTACTTCCACGCCTATTTCCCCTCCTCCCCTGAGGTCGTCGCGGCCCTGCTGACCCGTTAGGCTGCACGCTCCGCGGCGGCTGGCGGCCGCCGCGACCGGGGGCCGAGCTGTAGAGGTGCTGATGCGCGAAGACGCCAAGGAGCCGCAACACCACGCCGCCCGCATGGAGCGCAAGCGGGCGGCCATGGAGGCGCGTAAGCGCCGCGCCCAGCAGGATCGCGGCGTGCTGCTGGTGCTCACCGGCGTCGGCAAGGGCAAGAGCTCCTCGGCCTGGGGCATGGTGGCCCGCACCCTCGGCCACGGCCGCTCGGCGGGGGTGATGCAGTTCATCAAGGGCGCCGAGGCCACCGGCGAGGAGCTCTTCTTCCGCGAGCACCCCCGCGTCGACTGGCGCGTGATGGGCGAGGGGTTCACCTGGGAGACCGCTGACCGGGAGCGTGACGCTGCCGCGGCCCGTGCCGCCTGGGAGGTGGCCCGCTGCTGGCTGTGCCCGGAGGGGCCCTCGCTGGTGGTGCTCGACGAGCTCTGCCTGGCCCTGCGCTACGAGTACCTAGAGCTCGGCGAGGTGCTCGACGGGCTCTCCCAGCGCCCTCCCGCGCAGCACGTGGTCATCACCGGTCGCCACGCCCCCAAGCCGTTGGTTGAGGCCGCCGATACCGTTAGCGCCGTCGAGCCGGTGCGCCACGCCTTCGAGGCCGGGGTGCGGGCCCAGCCGGGGATCGAGTGGTGAGCGCCCGGGCCCTGATGCTCCAGGGGACCTGCTCCGGCGCCGGCAAGACGGCGCTGGTGGCGGGGCTGTGCCGCTTGCTCGCGCGGCGCGGCGTGCGCGTGGCGCCGTTCAAGCCGCAGAACATGAGCAACAACGCCGCCGTCACCAGCGACGGCGGTGAGATCGGCCGCGGCCAGTGGCTGCAGGCGGTGGCGGCTGGTCTCCCGGCGCACTCCGACATGAACCCGGTGCTCCTCAAGCCCGAGGCCGAGCGCAGCGCGCAGGTGATCGTCCAGGGCCAGGCCACCGGGCGGCTCGAGGCGGGCGCCTTCCGCGAGGCGCGGCAGCCGCTGCTGCCGGCGGCGCTGGCCGCCTTCGAGCGCCTGCGCGCCGCCTACGACGTGGTGTTGGTGGAGGGCGCCGGGTCGCCGGCGGAGCCCAACCTGCGCGCGGGCGATATCGCCAACATGGGCTTCGCCGCGGCGGCGGATCTGCCGGTCTGGCTGGTGGGGGATATCGACCGCGGCGGCGTCTTCGCCGCCCTGCTCGGCACCTTGGCGTGGCTCGACCCGGCCGACCGGGAACGGATCGAGGCCCTGGTCATCAACCGCTTCCGCGGCAGCCGCGAGCTGCTCGGCGAGGCCCCGGCGCAGCTCACCGAGCGCACCGACGTGCCGCTCATCGGCGTGGTCCCGGCGGTACCGGATCTGCACCTGCCCGAGGAGGATGCGCCCTACCGCATGGCCGGTCCGCGGGGTGCCGGCGACGCCCTCCAGGTGGCGGCGGTGGCCTATCCGCGGCTGAGCAACCACGACGACCTGGACGCCCTGGACGCCGAGCCCGGCGTCCACGTCCGCTTCGCCCGCCAGCCGGAGGCCCTCGACGGCGCGGATCTCGTCGTCCTGCCCGGCTCCAAGCACGTCTGCTCCGACCTGGCCTGGCTGCGCGATACCGGCATGGCGGAGGCGCTGCTGCGCCACTGCCGCTACGGTGGCCGGGTCATCGGCCTGTGCGGCGGGCTGCAGATGCTCGGCGAGGCCATCGAGGATCCCGAGGGCGTGGAGGGCGGTGGCAGCGCCGAGGGGCTGGGCCTGCTGCCGGTGCGGACCCGCTTGGCGTCGCACAAGCGCCTCGCCGAGACGCAGCGCACGGCCGAGTGGCCGGCGCCGGTGCCGGTGGCCGGCTACGAGATCCACCACGGCGTCACCGGCGCCCAGCCGGGGCTCTTCCCCTTCGTGGCCCGCTCGGCCGACGGCCGGGTGCTGGGCAGCTACCTCCATCGCCTGTTCGACAGCGGCCCCTTCCGGCGGGCCCTGCTGGCGGAGCTCTTCGGCCTGGAGGGCGAGGGCGGCGACGAGCGGGCGCGCATCATCGCCGAGCTGGATCGGCTGGCGGATACGCTGGAGGGCGCCCTGGCGCCCGCGTGGCTGGAGGCGCTGGCCGTCGGCCGCGATGGGCGCACGGCGGAGCGCTAGCCGGCCAGCGCCGGCTCCAGCAGATCGGCGATGCAGCCGTCGAGCCAGTAGCGCGGCCGGCCCGGTACAGCCCCGGCGACGAAGCCCACGTGGCCGCCGCGCTCGGTGAGGGCCAGCTCGACCCCCGAGCCGACCTCCCCGGCAGCGGGGAGGGTCGCGGCGGGGACGATGGGGTCGTCCACGGCGTGGACGACGGTGGTCGGCTGGCGGATCGCGCCGAGGCGCTGCCGGCAGCTCGCCTGCCGGTAGTAGTCGGCGCTGTCCCGGAAGCCGTGGAGCGGCGCGGTGAGCAGGTCATCCAGCTCGCGCAGCCGCCGGATGCGGCGGATCCGCTGCGCCGGTACCGGGCTGTCGGCACGCGCCTCGAACTTCCGTGCCGCCAGCTCCCGCAGCCGGCGCAGCAGGTACGCCTGGTAGATGCGGCCGAGGCCGCGCTCCAGGGCCGTGGTGCAGGGGTCGAGCTCGAAGGGCACGGAGACCGCCACCGCCCTCGCCACCGGCGTGTCCCCCCGCTCGGCGAGCCAGTTGAGCAGCATCGAGCCGCCCAGCGAGAAGCCGACCACCGCCAGCGGGCGCTGCGGGTCGCGGGCGCTCAAGGCGGCGACGAGGGTCTCCAGGTCGTCCCAGGCGGCGGCGTGGTAGGAGCGCCGGTGGCGGTTCGGGTGGCGGCCCGCCCCCCGGGCGTGCATCACCACCGAGCCGATGCCGCGCCGGGCCAGCTCCGCCACCACGCCGCGGATGTAGGCGGAGTCGGCGCTGCCGCCCAGGCCGTGGCCGATGACCGCCAGCCCTCGGCCCGGCGGGCCCCAGGCCAGCTCCAGGAAGTCGCCGTCGGGCAGCTCGAGGATCTCCGGGGCCAGCGGAGGCCGTGGGGGGCGGCGCAGCAGGGCCGGGTAGACGGTCTGGGCGTGCCGGCCCGGGAGCCACCAGGCTGGCCGGAAGGCCCCCGGCGCCGCCGCCGGGCGTACGCCGCCGCCCTGGCTCGCGGCACGCCGGCCGCGCTGGCTCGGCCACCGCCGGGCGCGCACGTTACCTCGGCCCGGATGGCGCCGCGCCGACGTGCTCGGTGAGCGCCACATAGTCCGTGGTATTGCAGTGCTCGCCGCCGGCGCGCGGCAGCTGGCAGGTGAAGGTCGTGCCGGCGCCGGGCTCGCTCGCCACCCGGAGCGCGCCCCAGTGGGCCTCGGCGATCAGCCGGCAGATGGCCAGCCCCAGCCCGCTGCCCTTGGGCTTGCCCGCCTGCTGCATGGAGATCTGGTGGAACTTGTCGAAGATGTGCCGCTGCTCCTCCTCGCTGATGCCGGGGCCGTTGTCGGTGACCGACAGGCGCAGGGTGTCGCCGGGGGCCGGCTCCAGGCGCAGCCAGACCTGGCCCTCGCCGGGATCGGTGAACTTGGAGGCGTTGGAGAGCAGGTTGATGATCAGCTGCGTCAGCCGGTCCGGGTCGCCCTTGACGGCGTTGTCGTCGCTCTCGATGGCCACGTGCAGCCGCGTCCCCCGCTCGGTGAACAGCTGCCGGGTGGCCTCCACAGCCTCGCGGGCCAGGCGAGAGAGGTCGACATCCTCCAGCTGCCACTGGGCCGAGCCGCTCTCGAGCTTCGACAGGTCCAGCACCTGGTTGATCAGCCGCGTCAGGCGCTCGCTCTCGCGGACCACGACCTCCAGGAACTCGCGGCGCTGGTCGGCGTCCATCTCCGGGTTGCTGAGCATGATCTCGCCGAAGGCCCGGATGGAGGTGAGCGGCGTGCGCAGCTCGTGGCTGACCATGGAGACGAACTCGTCCTTGAGGTGGTCCAGCTCCTGGAGCCGCTCGTTGGCCGCGCGCAGCTCCTCGGTGGTGGACTCGAGCCGCTGCGAGCGCTCGATCGCCGTGGCCGTCGCGCCGAGGAGCGCCGCGAGATCCTCGCGGCTGAGGCCCTGGCCCTGGGTCAGGGCCTCGGCCACCGCCTGGCCCGTCGCCGCGTCGAGCGCCCCGGCGAGGCGGGACGCCTGCGCCGGGTCGAGCACCTGCGCCAGCGCCGCGTGGAGCCGCTCGTCACGGTCCATCAGAACTGCGCCTGCTGCTTGCGGACCTCAACCATCTGCTCGGAGGCCTCGATGGCCTGGCGCAGCGTCCGCACGCCGCGCTCGGCGAGCAGCGGGACCATCTGGGCGAAGATCTCGCCGGTGACCAGGGTGTCGCCCAGGGCCGTGTGCCGGCCGCTGACCTCCACGCCCAGGCGGGTGGCGATGTCCTCCAGCGTGTGCTCCGGCGTGTGGTCGTGGAGGTAGACCGACAGCAGCAGGGTGTCGAGCACCGGGTTGTCGAATCGCACCCCGCACTGGGCCTCCTTGCGCTGGATGAACTTCATGTCGAAGGCGGCGTTGTGGGCGACGAGCACCGAGTCGCCGACGAACGCCTTGAGCTGCGGCAGCACGGTGCTGATGTCCGGCTGGTCGGCGACCATCTCGTCGCGGATGCCGTGGAACTTGATGGATGCCTTGGGGATGGGCCGCCCGGGGTTGACCAGCTGCTCGAAGTGCTCGCCCTCCAGGATGCGGCCGTTGACCATCCGCACCGCGGCGATGGCGATGATCTCGTCGCCCTCGGAGGGCGACAGCCCCGTGGTCTCGGTGTCGAAGACCACATAGGAGAGCTGCGACAGGGGCTGATCGAGCCGGTCGCCCTGGTCGGCTGCCTGGTCGGCCAGGGAGAAGTCGTAGAACTCCGGCCGCGGCGGCAGGTGCTCCTCGGGCTGCTCCCACTGGCGCCGCGACGCGGGCAGCGGGATGCGCAGCAGGGCGCGATCCCGCCGGCGCGGGTGGGCCTGGCTCCAGGCCAGGCTGTCGTGGCGCTCCAGCACGCCGTGGGCATTGGGCTGGCCGGTGGCCTCGGGCAGCTCCGCCTCGAGCCACGCCTCGAGGCGCTCCGGCGGTACGGGGGCCCCCTCCCAGGAGAGGTCCAGGTAGACGCGCCGGTCGCCCATCAGCGCCTCGGCCTGGGCCTGCTCGACGCCGTGCTCGTGGCGCAGCCGGCGCAGCAGGTGCTCGAGGACCAGGCCGACGGCGTGGCTCTCGGCGTGCAGCCACAGCGGGATGCCGACCACCTCGACCGCCGGCAGGCCCTCGGGCCGCCGGCGTAGGACGCTGGCGAGGAGGTCGGCGCTGTGGATATCCGCCATGGTCCAGGGGGCGGAGACGAGGCGGTGCGTCTCCCGGGCCATGCGCTCGAAGCGGCGGCTGAGCTCGCGGCTCTCGGCGACCATGGTCTCCTCGAAGGCCTGGCGCTGCGCCTCGGCCATGGCGGCGTCGCCCTGGTCGAGGCTCTCGGCGGCGGCGCGCAGGTTGGCCAGGGGCTGGCGCAGCGACGCCAGGGCGGTGCGTAGGGCGTGGTCGCGACGGGTTACCCCCTCGATCTTGCGGGTGATGTCCTCCAGGGTGAGCACGAAGCCGGAGCGCAGCGGGCTGGAGGCGGGCAGCAGGCTCATCCGGCAGTGCAGCAGCGCGCCGTCGTCGACGGTGGCGCAGACGAACTCGGTGCGGTTCTCGGGGGCGGCGGTATCCGCGGCGCTGGCCAGCCGGTGCTGGAGCATCTCCAGGGTGTGGTCCACTGCCGAGCGGGCGAGGACCTCGTAGATGGAGCGGCCCAGCCCGAGGGCGCTGCTGCGCAGGATCTCCCCGGCGGCCGGGTTGTAGAGCAGGATGCGCCCCTCGCTGTCGCAGACCACGACCCCTTGCTGGATCTCGCGCAGGACGATCTCCAGACGGGCCTTCTGGCTCTCGGCGCCTTGGGCGCCGGCGCCGACGGCCTTGGCCACCTCGCGGCGCGCCTCGTAGAGGTTGGCCCCGAGGGCCTGCAGGCTCTCCGGCAGCTCGCCGAGCAGGTGCCAGTGCGGGATCTCCAGCTCGTGGGCCGGGTTGGAGCGCGCCATGATCGACGCCCCGCGGGCGACGGCGCCCAGCGGGCGGATGACCACGGCGTCGAGCAGGAGCCAGGCGGCGAGGATGCCCCCCATGAGGACCGCGCCGGCGCCGCCTAGCGCGAGCAGGACGCGCTCGCTGGCCGGCCCCTCCGGGAGGTGGCCCAGCGTGACCGAGCCCACGACGCCTAGCGCCCCGGCGGTGAGCAGGAGCAGGGCCAGGGCCGGGGCCCAGAACTTCAGCCGGCGGCGCGCCGTGTTGGTCATGGCTACGTCCCGCTGGCGAGGATGCTGTGCACGGTCTCCACCACCTCCTGGGTGGAGAACGGCTTGGTGATGTAGTCGTCGGCCCCCATGGCCAGCCCCTTCTCGCGCTCCACGTCCCGCCCCTTGGCGGTGAGCATGATCACCGGCAGCTGGGCCCACTCCGGGCGGCGGCGGATCTGCTGGCAGACCTCGTAGCCGTCCTTGCCGGGCATCATGACGTCGAGCAGGACTAGGTCCGGCACCTGCTCCTCGAGCGCCGCGAGGGCCTGCTCGCCGTCCTCGGCGGTACGGACCGCGAAGCCGGCCTGCCTCATCAGGAACTCCAGGGAGAGGATGATGTTCGCCTCGTCGTCCACGATCAGGATCTCTTGGCTCATCTTCGTGGCCGCCTCCTATTGCGTGCTTGCAGCTCGCTGCCGTCGCCGGCGCGGCGCCCGGCGCCGCCACGCCCTCCCTACAGGCCGAACACCCCCTGTACCCGGTCCTGGAAGCGCTTGACGGCCCGCATGCTCGTGGCCAGGGACTGCCGGGTCAGCTCGTCGAGGGCGGTGGGGTCGATGTACTTGTCCGGGGTCTCGCCGCCCAGGTGCTGCTCGATCTGGTGGGTCAGCAGCAGGTCGAGGAGCTCCTCGTAGGCGGTGAGCACCGCGTCGACCATCTCGGTGGTGAGCACCCCCTCGCGGCGCAGCCCCTTGAGCCGGGAGACGGTGTTGGTCTCGCGGACGCCTGCGGAGAGGGCGTAGATGCGCGCGCCGTTGGCGATGATACGCAGCCCCTTGCGCTTGATGTCGATCCGCCCCCTGGCCTCGTCGTCGCTGGAGCGGATCAGCCGGTTGAATAGCCCCACCGCCGGCTGGCCCTCGGCGTCGTCGCCGGCGAGGAAGCGCAGCAGCCGAGGGCGCGCGCCGATCTCCTCGATGGTGTGCTCCCAGAGGTCGGCGACGAGCCGCTCGTCGCCGTAGAGCAGCTCGAAGTCGAGGAAGATGTTGCACCAGCGCGCTGCCGCCTGGCTCGGGTGGTGCGTCATGGCGGAGATCTGCTCGCACCAGTCGCTGAGCCGGCGGCGGTAGCCCGGGTTCCGGGCCATGATGCCGCCCTTGCACCACTCGTAGCCGAGCTCGTCGAGGCGGGTGTTCACCCGCTCGGTGAAGGCCTCGAACCACGCCGCCTCGGCCGGCTCGAGCGCCTTCGGCCCCGTCTCGCCGGGCGGCGCGTCGGCGATGATGATGGCGTTGTCCTGGTCCGGGTTGATCAGCGACTCGCGCCGGGCCAGGGAGCCGAGGACCATCAGGGCGTAGCCGCGCGGCGGATCGCCGAGCCCCTCGTCGCGCAGCTCGGCGAGGGCGAGGTCGATGCAGCGCCGCTGGAGCTGCAGGTGGTACTCGCTGAGCAGGTAGGCGGCGCGGCTCGCCTCGCGGTTGTTGCTCCACGCCTCGCGGGCGACGTAGCTGGCCTCGCCGGCGATGGCGCGCAGCTCGTCGAGGCTGGCCGCCCGGCTGATCCGCTCGCGCATCACCGTCTGCTGGGCGAGGATGGCGTGGAGCATGTTGGTCTGGGAGATCATCCCCACCGGGCGCTCGCCGTCCATGACCACCAGGTAGCGCACCCCCTCCCGGGCCTGGATATCCTGGGCCTCAGCGAGGCTCGTCTCCGGGGTGATGGCGGTGAACCGCTCCGCCGCCTCGGCCACCGAGGCCGCCGTGCTCCGCCCGTGCGTAAAGACGGCGCGGGCGAGGGTGCGGATCGTCGCCAGGCCGAGCAGGCCGCCCGACTCGTCGAGGACGGCGAGGCTGCCGATGCGCCGCTCGTCCATGAGCGCGAAGGCCTCGGCGAGGGTGCAGTCCGGCTGCCGGTAGGTCAGCGGGGTGGTCATCACGCTGCGCGCCTGCTGGGACAGGGCGCCGGCGGGACTGCCGCGGTGCTGCCAGGAGTTGGCGCGGATACGGTCGGCGATGATGCGGCTGAGGGTGTCCGCGAGGCTCGGGTAGCCCTGCTCGAGCTCGCGGACGTCGTCGAAGGGGATCTCGACGACCTGGGTCGGGCGAGCGGCGCGGGCGGTGAGGCTGTAGGGCTCGTCGTCGAAGTAGCTCGACAGGGCGAGCAGCGCCACCGGCTCCTGGGAGGTGACTACGCCCTGGGCGTCGATGAGGTCGACGCGCCCCTCGTAGACGATGTAGAGCAGGTCGCGGTCGGCATCGCCGAGGTGGAAGAGGGCCTCGCCCGGCTGCAGGCCGCGGATCCGGCCCCGGGCGAGGAGGGCCTCGAGGGCCTCGTCGTCGAGCTCGCTGAACGGCTTGCCCGCGGCGATCCGGCGGATCTCCGCACGGCCGATGGGGCTCCCGCCGGGCCCGCTTGCCGCCGAAGCGCTCATCGCTGCCCTCCTCGCTCTCGCCACAGGGCCGCCTCGACCGCATCATGCCCCATCCGTGCGGAGGGGCACAATCGCTGTGGGCGTGTTACGTCTGGGAACGGGCAGCCGTTACGTGGGGTAACACGTAACACGCGCCGCCGCGCCGCGCGCCGCGTAAGCCCTTGATTCGTCATGCCCGGGGAGGTGGCATGCTCGTCGCATAGGGGGTCGACGGTGGCCCCGGGTGGGGCCATCCTTCCTTCATAACCAATAAATGAGGGGGAGACTCCATGGAACCGATGGCCATATGGCTATTCGTCTTCGTAGCCCTCTACTGGGGCTACTGTATCTTTTGGGGCATCAAGGGTGCCCTGTGGTCGCGCACGGCCAGCGACTACTTCGTCGCCGGCCGCTCCGTCAGCATGTGGGTGTTCATCCTCGCAGCGACGGCGACCTCGTTCTCGGGCTGGACCTTCGTCGGCCACCCGGGGCTGATCTTCGTGGACGGCTTCCA
>CAJXKI010000016.1 GCA_913055765.1 uncultured Ectothiorhodospiraceae bacterium | reverse complement strand
CCGGCAGCCGTGGCGGGTAGCGACGAACCTCGCCGTCACGGACCACAACGTCCCGACCACGGACCGCAGCCAGCCGGTGGCGGACCCGGTCTCCCGGGTCCAGATCGAGACCCTGGACCGCAACTGCGCCGACTTCGGGGTCACGGAGTTCGGCATCCGCGACGCGCGCCAGGGCATCGTCCACGTCGTCGGCCCGGAGCAGGGGACCACGCTGCCGGGGATGACCCTGGTCTGCGGCGACTCCCACACCTCCACCCACGGGGCGCTGGGTGCGCTGGCCTTCGGCGTGGGCACCAGCGAGGTCGAGCACGTGCTGGCCACCCAGACCCTGGTCCAGAAGAAGGCCGGGACCATGCTCATCCGTGTCGACGGCGAGCTCGGGCGGGGGGTCACGGCCAAGGACGTCATCCTGGCGGTGATCGGCCGCATCGGCACCGCCGGCGGCACCGGCTACGCCGTGGAGTACGGCGGCGAGGCCATCCGCCGCCTCTCCATGGAGGGGCGGATGACCATCTGCAACATGTCCATCGAGGCCGGGGCCCGCGCCGGCATGGTGGCGGTGGACGAGACCACCATCGACTACTGCCGCGGCCGCCCCAACGCCCCCACCGGCGAGCTCTGGGACCAGGCCGTGGCCAGCTGGCGGGAGCTGGTCTCCGACCCGGACGCCGAGTTCGACCGGGTGGTGGCCCTGCACGCCGACGAGATCGAGCCCCAGGTCACCTGGGGGACCTCGCCGGAGATGGTAGCGCCGGTGGGCGGCCGCGTGCCGAACCCCTTCGAGGAGCCGGACCCGGTCCGGGCCAAGGCCATGCACCGGGCCCTCGAGTACATGGACCTGGCGCCGGGCACGCCGCTGACCGACATCCCGCTGGACAAGGTCTTCATCGGCTCCTGCACCAACGCCCGGATCGAGGACCTGCGCGAGGCCGCCGAGGTGGTGCGCGGCCGCCGGGTCGCCGACAGCATCGACCAGGCCCTGGTGGTCCCCGGCTCCGGCCTGGTCAAGCTCCAGGCCGAGGCCGAGGGGCTGGACCGCATCTTCCGCGAGGCCGGCTTCGAGTGGCGCGAGCCGGGCTGCTCCATGTGCCTGGGCATGAACCCGGACCGCCTCGGCCCCGGGGAGCGCTGCGCCTCCACCTCCAACCGCAACTTCGAGGGCCGGCAGGGCCAGGGCGGCCGCACGCACCTGGCGAGCCCGGCCATGGCCGCCGCCGCGGCCCTCCACGGCCACTTCGTCGACATCCGGGCATGAGCTGAGGCGCCAATGGCAGCTATGGAACCCTTCAACCGGCACACGGGCCTCGTCGCCCCCCTGGATCGCGCCAACGTCGACACCGACGCGATCATCCCCAAGCAGTTCCTCAAGTCCGTCCAGCGCACGGGCTTCGGGCCGTACCTCTTCGACGAGTGGCGCTACCTGGACCACGGCGAGCCGGGCATGGACTGCACCGACCGGCCGCGCAACCCGGACTTCGTGCTCAACCAGCCGCGCTACCAGGGGGCCAGCGTGCTCCTCGCCCGCGAGAACTTCGGCTGCGGCTCCTCCCGCGAGCACGCGCCGTGGGCGCTCAAGGACTACGGCTTCCGCGCCCTGGTGGCGCCGAGCTTCGCCGACATCTTCTACAGCAACTGCTTCAAGAACGGCATCCTGCCGGTAGTGCTCGACGCCGACACCGTGGACCGGCTCTTCCAGGAGGTCTACGCCACCGAGGGCTACGAGCTCACCGTCGATCTGCCGAGCCAGCAGGTGATCACCCCGGCGGGCGAGGCCCTCGGCTTCGAGGTCGACAGCTTCCGCAAGCGCATGCTCCTGGAGGGGCTGGACGAGATCGGCGTCACCCTGGCGGAGCACGCCGAGGCCATCCGCGCCTACGAGGCGCGGCGCCGGCGCGAGGCGCCCTGGCTGTTCACCGACTGAGCGGCCGGCGGCGCGGCGGCCCGGCGCCCGCCGGTAATGCCCCTCGAGACACGCAACGGAAGGGAGGACCATGACCCATCGGATCCTGCTCCTGCCCGGCGACGGCATCGGGCCGGAGATCGTCGCCGAGGCGCAGCGGGTGCTCGAGGCGCTCGACGAGCGCTACGGGCTCGGCTGCGAGGTGGAGACGGCCGCCATCGGCGGCGCCGGCTACGACGCCGCCGGCGAGCCGCTGCCCGAGGCCACCCTGCGCCAGGCCCGCGAGGCGGACGCCGTGCTCCTCGGCGCCGTGGGCGGGCCGCGCTACGACGAGCTGCCGTGGGCGCTGCGCCCGGAGCGGGGGCTGCTCGCCATCCGCTCGGCGCTGGGCCTGTTCGGCAACCTGCGCCCGGCCATCCTCTACCCGCAGCTCGCCGGCGCCTCGGCGCTGCGCGAGGAGGTGGTCGCCGGGCTGGACCTGCTCATCGTCCGCGAGCTCACCGGCGGCATCTACTTCGGCGAGCCGCGCGGCGTGCGCACCCTCGATAACGGCGAGCGGCAGGGCTACAACACCCTGGCCTACAGCGACTCGGAGATCGAGCGCGTGGCGCGCCTCGCCTTCGAGGCGGCGCGGCAGCGCCAGGGCCGCGTCTGCTCCGTGGACAAGGCCAACGTCCTGGAGAGCTCCGGGCTCTGGCGCGAGGGGGTGGAGCGCGTCGCCGGCGAGTACCCGGACGTCGAGCTCTCCCACCTCTACGTCGACAACGCCGCCATGCAGCTGGTGCGGGCGCCGCGGCAGTTCGACGTGGTGGTCACCGGCAACCTCTTCGGCGACATCCTCTCGGACTGCGCCGCGCAGCTCACCGGCTCCATCGGCATGCTCCCCTCGGCCTCCCTGGACGAGGCCGGCAAGGGGCTCTACGAGCCCGTCCACGGCTCGGCGCCGGACATCGCCGGCCGGGACCAGGCCAACCCCCTGGCGGCCATCCTCTCGGCGGCCATGATGCTGCGCTACAGCCTCGGGCGCGGCGACCTTGCCGATCGCGTCGAGGCCGCCGTCGGGGACGTCCTGGAGGCGGGCCTGCGCACCCCGGACCTGCAGGGCGGCAGCCGGCGCGTGGGAACCCGCGAGATGGGCGCGGCGGTGGCCGCGCGGCTGTAAGCCGCGGCGCGCGGCCACCGGGGCCCGGAACGAGACAGCCCCCGCCGGGGCGGGGGCTGTCCGGGGCGCTGGCGGGCGCCTGCCCGCCGCGCGGCTGCGGGCGGCCGGCGCCTCAGAAGCGGTAGACGGCCTGCAGGTCCACCGACGTCTCCGTCGGCTCCACATCAAAGCCGTCACCCCCCTCGTCGCCGTAGTCCGTGCGCGTCGCCTCGGCGCGGAGGGTCACCGGGGCCCCGGCGAGCTGGTACGCCATGCCGCCGCCAATGACGTAGCCGTGGAAGTCCTCCTCACCCGAGCCGCCGTCCCAGCTCAGCTCGAACTCGCGCTGCTGGTAGCCGAGCTTGACGTAGGCCATGGTGGTCGGGGCCACGATGTAGCCGAGGCGGCCGGCGAGCGTGTAGCCGCTGTTCGTCTCGAGATCGACGCCATAGCCGCCGGCTTTGATGATCTCCTCATCGAGCATGCCGATGCTGTAGCTCGCCTCGGCGCCGAGGTAGAGGCCGTCGTTCTGCTGCCCGTAGCCGGCGATGAGATCCGCCTTGTTCAGGAGATCCTCGGCGCCGAAGGTGGCATCAATATCCTGACCGTTGAAATTCTCTGCTTGGAATTCCGCGGTGGCGCTCCCGAAGATGCCGAGGCCGCCGCCGGCGTAGGGGCCCTCGAAGTCCGCGGCCTGGGCGGCGGAGGTGAAGGCGAGGGCGCTGACGAATGCGGGCGCGATGTACTTGATCGTCTTCATGGTCCCAACTCCTTTTGTTTGGGATTTTTGTATTGTCCATTTCATCATAGCGCAGGCTCGGTAGGGCCGCAAGGCAGCCCTGCATCGCACCCGCCCACCCGCGAGCGCCGAGGGCAACGTGCCGCCCGGCGCGGGCCGCGCGCCGGGCCTGGCGGCGGCGCCGCGCAGCCCCTATCCTGGGCGCATCCATCCGCGAGCCTTGGAGCCAGGCGATGGCCGAAGCGCGCCGGCGGGCACCCGCCAGCACCGACGACGAGCACGCCCTGGTCCTCTTCTCCGGCGGCCAGGACTCCACCGCCGCCCTGGCCTGGGCCCTGGAGCGCTTCGCCGGCGTCGAGACGGTGGGCTTCGCCTACGGCCAGCGCCACGACGTCGAGCTCGAGGCGCGGCGCGCCGTGCTGGCGGGCCTGCGCGAGGCCTGCCCGGCCTGGGGGCAGCGGCTGGGCGCGGACCAGGTCCTGGACGCCGGCGTCCTCGGCGAGATCAGCGACACCGCCCTGACCCGCGAGGCGGCCATCGCCTACGACGCCCAGGGCCTGCCCAACACCTTCGTCCCGGGCCGCAACCTGCTGTTCTTCACCCTCGCCGCCGCCCTCGCCCACCGGCGCGGCATCCGCCACCTCGTCGCCGGGGTCTGCGAGACGGACTCCTCCGGCTACCCGGACTGCCGCGACGACACCGTCAAGGCCCTGCAGGTCGCCCTCAACCTGGGCATGGCCGAGCGCCTGGCCCTGCACACCCCCCTGATGTGGCGGAACAAGGCGCAGACCTGGCTGCTCCTCGAGTCGCTCGGCGGCGACACCCTGGTTGAACTGGCCCGCGAGCGGACCCACACCTGCTACCGGGGCGACCGGCAGCACCGCCACCCGTGGGGCTACGGCTGCGGCGCGTGCCCGGCCTGCGAGCTGCGCGCCGAGGGCTGGCGCCGCTACCAGGCCATGCGCGGCCGGGCCCCCGAGGCATGACACCCCGCCGGCGGCGGGGACGGCACACGGAGGCCTGAGGGAGGCAGTCCATGCGCATCGCCGTCGTAGGGGCCGGCGTGGTCGGCACAGCGGTGGCCTGGGAGCTGACGGCGCGCGGCCACGAGGCGGTCCTCATCGACCGCTGCGACGCCGTCGCCCAGGAGACGAGCTACGCCAACGGGGCGCAGCTCCACGCCGGCCACGCCGCGCCCTGGAACCCGCCCGGCGTCCTGCGCGACGCCCTCGCCTGGCTCGGCAAGGCGGACTCGCCGCTGCGCGTCAATCCGCTGCGCGTGCTGCGCGCCCCCGCCTGGTCGCTGCGCTTCCTCGCCAACGCCACGGCCGAGCGCTACCGGCGCCACGCCGACGCCAACGCCGCCCTGGCCCTCTACGGCCTGCGCTACGCGCGGGCCTGGCGGGACGAGCTCGGGCTCGCCCTCGAGGGCCACGACAGCGGCATCCTCAAGCTCTTCGACGACCACCGGGCCCTGGCGAAGGGCCGCGAGGAGGCCGAGGCGGTGGCGGCGCTGGGCATCCGCCACCGGCTGCTCGACGCCGAGGCGGCGGTGGCCCGGGAGCCGGCCCTGGCGGACAGCGCCGCGCAGCTCGCCGGCGCCATCGAGTTCCCCGACGACGGCTACGGCGACGCCCTGCGCTTTACCGAGCAGCTCGCCGAGCGCCTCCAGGCCGAGGGCGGCGAGCTGCGCCTCGGCACCCGCGTCCGCCGGCTGCTCGGCGACCGCGGCGGCGTAACCGGCGTGGCCACGGACCGCGGCCCCATCCAGGCCGACGCCGTGATCGTCGCCGCGGGCAGCTACAGCCCGGCGCTGACCCGACCGCTGGGCGTGCGCCTGCCCATCGAGCCCATCAAGGGGTACTCGGTGACCCTGGACCTCGCCGGGACGGCGGGGGCGCCGGCGACGCCGATCATCGACGACCCCCGCAAGGTCGTGATCACCCGCCTCGGCGATCAGCTGCGCATCGCCGGCAAGGCCGAGATCACCGGCTTCGACGAGCGCCTCCAGGAGCGGCGCTGGCAGGCCGTGCGCCGTCAGGGCCTGGCCCGCTTCCCGCGCCTGGCCGAGCAGCTCGCCGACGCCCCCAGCCACCCGTGGGCCGGGCTGCGGCCGATGACCTGCGACGGGCCGCCGATCCTCGGGCCCACGCCGGTGCCGCGGCTGCACCTGGCCGCCGGCGTCGGCCACCTGGGCTGGACCTTCGCCGCCGGCAGCGCCCGCCTCGTGGCCGACCAGCTCGAGGGCCGGCCGTGCGAGCTCGACCCGGCGCCCTACCGGCTCGACCGGTATCGGCGCCGCACCGGGTGACGCCGGCGCGCCCCACCGGGTGCGCGGCAGGCCCTGCGCCTCGGGGCTACCCTGCCCGGGGCGCCTCGGGCGCAGGCCGCCGTGTTATTGTACAAGGGCTATACAGACTGCGTGGGCCGCTCGACACCCCCGGCACAGGCCGGTGGCGGCACCACCCCCGGCACGGGAGGCAGGACCATGGAGCACGTCACCTTCGGCAGCGAGGACATCGACAATACCCTGGCCCAGCTCGACGACGCGCAGCTGGACCAGCTCGCCTTCGGGGCCATCCAGCTCGACGCCCAGGGCCGCATCCTCCAGTACAACGCCGCCGAGGCCGACATCACCGGCCGGGACCCGCAGGAGATGATCGGCAAGGACTTCTTCCGGGAGGTCGCGCCGTGCGCCAACACCGAGGCGTTCTACGGCAAGTTCAAGGAGGGCGTAGCGTCCGGCGACCTCAACGTGATGTTCGAGTACACCTTCGACTACCGCATGACCCCAACGAGGGTGAAGGTGCACATGAAGAAGGCCCTGAGCGGGGACACCTACTGGATCTTCGTCAAGCGCCTGTGAGCCGGCGAGGCGCACCCCACGGCTAGGCGGCGGAGAGCAATCCATCCATGCAAGGGCTGACTGCCGAGGAGGTCCTGCGCCTGCTGCGCAGCGCCATCCCCGACGAGCTGGCCCGCGGGCGGGGCGGCGCCACGCCCGCCGGCGCCGGCGATATCGGCGCGGACAGCCGGCTGGACGCGGCGCCGCTGCGCACCGACTCCCTGGAGCGGCTCAACCTGGCGAGCGCCCTCAACCGGCTGTTCAGCCTCCACGAGACCGGCGTGGAGGACCGCCTCCTGGCCGTGCGCCGGATCGGCGACATGGCCGAGCTCATCGCCGAGGCCAGCGCGCGCACCAGCGGGCTGGTGTTCACCACCTCGGGGAGCACCGGCGACCCGCAGCCCCACCACCACTCGTGGGCCGCCCTGGCTCAGGAGGGCGAGGCCCTGGCCGCGCTCTTCCCCGGGCACGGGCGGATCATCCCGTGGCTGCCCGTCCACCACGTCTACGGCTTCATGGTCGGCGTCGCCCTGCCCCGGGCGCTGGGCTGCGAGGTGGCGGCGCCCCCCGAGGACCCGGCGGCGCTGCTCCGCGAGCAGCGCGCCGACGACCTCATCGCCACCGTGCCGGCGCGCTGGCGCTACCTGCGCGACGCCGGCCACCGCTTCCCCGGCGGCACCGGCATCAGCTCCACGACCCCCCTCGAGCCCGATACCCACCGGGGGCTGCTCGACGCCGGCCTGCAGGGGCTGGCCGAGCTCTACGGCACCACCGAGACGGGCGGCGTGGGGGTGCGCTGGGCCCCGGCCGACGCCTACACGCTCCTGCCCCACTGGCGCCGGGGCGCTGACGGCCGCCTCGAGCGCACCCTGCCCGACAGCGCGGTGCTGGCCCTCCAGCCCCCCGACCACCTGGCGTGGCGCGGTGACCGGGCCTTCCAGCCCGCCGGCCGGGCCGACGAGGTGGTCCAGATCGGCGGCGTCAACGTCGCGCCGAGCCACGTCGCCCGGCGCATCGAGGCCCACGAGCGGGTGGCCGAGGCCGCCGTGCGGCCCCACGGCGAGGGCAGCCAGCGGCGGCTGAAGGCCTTCATCGTCCCCGCGGACCCCGGCGCCGATACCGCCGAGCTGCACCAGGAGCTGGAGGCGTGGCTGTGGGAGCGCCTCCCGGCGGCGGAGCGCCCCACGCGCCTGACCTTCGGCAGCGAGCTGCCCCGCAGCAGCATGGGCAAGCCCCAGGACTGGGACTGAGCCCTACTCGCAGGGCGCGCCCCGATCGTCGCCGGGGCGGGGCCGGCCGGTAATGGCTACCACCACCTCGGCGGCGATGCGGCCGTCGCGGCAGAGGGTTAGGGTGCCGCTCGCCGCCGACCACTGCCCCGGCTCGAAGTGGATCCCGCCGGCGAGCGGGGCCGAGACCCGCACCGTGTGCCTCGGCCCGGCGCCGCGCCCCTGCGCCAGCACCGCCGGCGCGCCGCCGTCCGCCCCGTCGTCCGGGTCGCCGCGCACGAGCAGCCACCCAGCCGACCAGCCGTCCGGCGTACAGCCCTGCTCGGGGGTGCCGCCGCAGAGGGTGACCGGCTCGCCGTGGACGCGGGCGTGGGCCCGGGCCCGCTCCAGGCCGTCGATGAGCTCGCGCTGCCACCCCCAGGCCCGCGCCTCGTCCACCCCGGCGCGCCACTGCGGCACGGCCCAGGCGGCGATCGCCGCCACCACGGCGACCGCCACCAGCAGCTCCGCCAGGGTGAGACCGCCGGCGGCTACTCCGCCCAGCAGGCCGACGGGGGCTCGGGGGTGCTGCCGCGCTCGCCGCGGTGGTCCAAGGTCAGCTCGGTACACGCCGTATCCGCCTCCTGCGGGCTGCCCGGCGCAGGTACCGCCGTCAGCGTGAAGCCGCGGCGCTCGGCGTCGACCTCGATGGCGTAGAGGCCCCGCTCCGAGCGCTCGGGGACCTGCTCCCGGCAGGCGCGGTAGTCCAGCTCCTCGACGAAGCACCGCTCCAGGGCCATCCAGGCCGCCATGAGCGTGCCGGTGGCGTCGCTGCGGTCCGCACGGATCCTGTACTGGCTGTAGAGGGGGTAGGCGATCCCCGCCAGGAGCGCCACGATGGCCAGCACGATCATCAGCTCCACCAGCGAGAACCCGCCGCGCCTCCGTCTGCCCGCTGCGTCCATCTCCGCTATCCCTGCTGCCCTGCCCGGTAGGCCCGGCGCCAGCGGACGTGGACCGCACGGCCGCCGGAGGACCGCGCCTCGAGCCGGCCGCCGGCCGCCACCCGGCTGCGCCGCTCGCCGCAGGCCGGCCCGAGCGCCTGGATCCGGAACTGCCCGGCGTAGCGCTCGATCCGGTAGCACGACGCCGCCCCGTCGCACGCCGGCACGGCCGCCGGCTCGCCGAGGAAGCGCTCGGCGCCCACCGACACGCCCGCCGCCTCGTCGCCGCGGCGCAGGGCCTCGACCCCCTCGGCCAGCGCCCGCTCCGCCGCCTGCAGGGAGGCGCTGCGGCAGGCCACGCCGCCGGCGGCGCGCAGCTGCAGCGCCGTAGGCGCGGCCACCGACCACGCCAGCACCGACACCCCGGCCAGCAGCGCGGTGAGGGCCAGCACCGCGAAGCCCTCGTTGCCCCGCCGGCTCACGGCAGCCGCCCCCGGATGGCCACGGTGACGGTCACCGGCCGGACCACGCCGGCCGCCCCCTCCCGGGCGCCGCCGGCGCGCACCTCGGCGGCGAAGCGCACGGCGCAGACCGCGTCCCAGTCCGCCACCGCCGCCGCCCGGCGGAAGCGCCCCGGGTACCGGGCCGCCACCTGCGGGTCCGTCGTCCCCGGGCACTCGGCGAAGCCCATGGCCAGCCCCGCCACGCCGCGGATCACCGGCTGAGGCGGCCCCGCGAGGCTGGTGGCCCGGTTCAGCGTCGGCACCCCGTCCGCGCCGCCGGGGCCGGCAGCCCGGAGGCGACGCACGGCTACCGCGGCGCCGGCGGCCCCCTCCGGCGGCCTAGCGGCACCCCACCAGGGCGCCCAGACCACGCCCTGTCCCGGCAGCGCCTCCGGATCGGGCGGGGCCGCCACCGTGAGCGCGTCACCGCGGGCCTCGCGCACCGGGAGGCGGTAGAGGCCGCGGCAGTCGCCGACCAGCACCTCGCCGGGCGCACCGCCGAGGGCGTCCCGGGCGGGGCGGGAGAGCCCCAGGGTGAGCGCCCCCGCCTCCGGATCGACGGACAGGCGCTGGTAGCGGGCGGCGGCCCGGGCGGGATCGGCCGGATGCCTGGCTACCTGCAGGGTGTCGCCGTTGACGCGGACACCGTCGGGCTCCAGGAGGGCGCCCACCACCCGGGTGGCGGTAGCGTCCTCGGAGCCGTAGAGCGGTGTCCTCGCGCCGCAGGGCGCGCGGCCGGCGCTGCCCACCTCGTCGCGGAGCAGGCGCTCCAGCAGCAGCGATCGGTCGGCCAGGCGGCCGACCTCCGCCACCGTGGCCGCCGTACGGGCGGCGGTGGCGTAGAGCTGCACGGCGGCGAGGACGACCAGCGCGCCCACGGCCAGGGCCACCAGCAGCTCCACCAGGGTCACGCCTGCCGCACGGCGGCTCACAGGCGCGCCTCCAGGCTCACCTCGGCCGGCTCCTCGGCGTGCGCCGGCCGCCAGCGGATGGCGACGGCTAGCCGATCCGCCTCGGCGTCGATGCGCGCCTCGGCCGCCGGCAGCGTGCAGGCGATCTCGGCGCGCCAGGCGTCCAGGGCGAGGCGATCACCGCGGGCCCGGGCCTCCGGGTCCGGCGCGGGGCAGCGCCCCACCCGCCGCCAGCCGCCCCCGTCGAGGGCGGTGGCGCGCTCCGCAGGCGGTACCAGCCGGGCGCGCTCGATGAGCTCCTCGGCGAGGCGCACGGCCTGGGTGCGGTAGGCCGCCTCGCGGGCGCTGTGCACGCCGCTGAAGAGGACGTGCAGCGCCGTCGCGCTGACAGCCGCCAGGAGACCGAGCGCCACAAGGGCCTCGAGCAGGGAGAATCCAGGGTCGCGAGGCATCCCTTCCTCGCCTCAGGGTTCCTTCCGCCCCTCCGTGTGCAACCTCCAACATAGCCCCCTATCGCGCCACGCACACTGTGGTCAGAGGACGCAGCGGGGTTGCCCCCTGCCTGCCGGGCAGGGCTTGGCTCCTGCCGAGCGGCCGGCTATAATAGCTGGCGTCGTCGAGGCGACAGTGCCGGTGTAGCTCAGATGGTAGAGCAGCCGATTCGTAATCGGCAGGTCGGTGGTTCAAGTCCACTCGCCGGCACCAGGCAGTCCCGGGGCCCACGAGCCCCCAACCTACCTTGAACCGCTTCCACCCCCTACCTAAGGGCTTCGACCGCCATCGGCCTACCCGGCTAGGGCCCGAGAGCCCCCAGATCGAGTCCCGCACCAGCGCCAGCCGCAGTCAGGGACGCCCTCGTGCCGGGCAGGAGCCCGGGCAGCAGGCAGGCCGCCGACCTCGCGGCGGCAGGCGGCTGCCAGCTGTGGAGGGATGACACCCTAGCGCCGTATCTACAGGGGATGAGCCTGGTGGACGGGCGGACGATCACTCCATCGGCCGCGCGACGGAGCCGGACGGGATGCGCTCCGCCTCCGCCTGCCACTCGACGACCCGGGCCTTCGACAGGTCGGCCAGCCCCTCGGTGACCTCGATGACCGCCACGCGCTGCTCCGTCTTGCCGAGGACCTCCCCCGAGTCGGGGTCGACGATCTCCTCGCCGAGCCTGACCACCTCCAGCCTCTGCCCGGCGTCCAGGCGCGGCCGGGTGAGGTACACCGTATCGCCCTGCTGCGTGGCGACCTTGATGGGGCTAATGGCCGCGACGAGCCGCGCGCTCAGCTGCCCTGCGAGATCGTCCAGCACCGAGCGGTAGAACGCCGCCGGGATGGTACGGCTCGTATCGGCCGGGTTCAGCTGCTCCGAGCTGCGGGACGCCTGCAGGTCCTCGGCGGCGATGACCTCGCCGGTCTCGGTCTCGACGAGCCGGGCGGTGGCGGACGCGGTGAGGGAGATGACCTTCTGCTCGCCGGCGTCGTAGGCGAGCTCCTCGATGCTCACGCTCGGCTGCAGGGCGTCCACGGAGCCGAAGACCATGTACTCGGCGCCGAGCAGCTCCCCCATCTCCACCGCGGTGCTGGGCTCGGCCAGGTCCTGCTCGGTCAGCTGCGCCTCCTCCATGATCCGGTCCACCTCCTTGCGCTCGACGACCGAGACGGCGCCCGACTGCATCAGCTCGGTGATGATCTTGTTGGTCAGCAGGCTCGTCTGGGCAGACGCCTCGAGCTCGGTGCTCGAGGTGCCCGAGCCCTCGGTCACGGTGATCTCGGTGGCCTGCGTGGCGCCGATCTCGAAGTCGAAGACCGCGACGGTGGGCGGCTCCGCCCGGGCGGCCGCGGACACCAGCAGCACCACCAGGGCGGCGAGCACACGCCTGTTGCCGATCATCATCGGTCCTTGCTCCTCGCATCGGAGGGGCGACAGCCCCTAGGCCCCGGACTGGGCGGGCAGGCTCTCGAACAGCTTATCGATCAGCTTGCCCGCCTGCTCCCGCTTCTGGGGCGTGAGCTGCTCGCCGGCAGCGGCCCCTGCGGCGCCGCCGGCCGCGCCGCCCAGGGCGGCGCCGGCCACGCTGTCCGTGGCGTCGCCGCCGGCGGCAGCGCCGGCCAGGGCGCCGGTGACGCCCCCGGCGAGCTGCGATATGTCGCCGCCCGTGCTGGCCGTGCCGCTCGAGGTCCAGAGGATGGCGGCGTCATCGACGTCCACCATCTTCAGGCTCATGGAGAGCTCCTCCTTGTACCGGGGCACGTTGGCCATGACGGCGGCGTCCACGTTGAGGAGCCGGCCCAGGTCGGCCGCCTCGGTGGCCGAGGTGACCTGGAAGTCGCGCTCGTCCATGAGGGATCTCACCTGCTGGCGCTCGACGGGCGCGTACCCCTTGGCCAGCAGCCGCTGGTTGATCAGGTCGGTCAGCTGGTTCTTGTCGGCCTCGCTCTGGAGCCGGCCCTCGATCTTGACGACCGCCACGCGGTCCAGCTGGCCGAAGTCGTAGCCCTGGGCCTGGGCGCCGCTGGCCTGCATCTTGGCGCATCCCGCCAGGCCGGCTGCGAGGCCGGCCACCAGGATCGAGGTCGTGACTCGCTTCATGGGGCTCATGGGGTTCTCCCTAGCTCGACAGGGCAGCCGGCCCACAGGGTCATCCCTGCCCTGCGGGCCACGCCTGCCAGGGTGTTCTGCTCCGCGCCTGATCCTAGGCCCCCGGCGGACGCGCCCGCAACCGGGCCGTGACCCGCGGCCGCGGCTCGGCCGCCCTTGGCCCGCACAGGCCAGGCGGAAGGCGCGTACCGCGCCGGCCTGACCATCGGCCAGGCATCGCGGCCGTGCACGCCGGCCAGGCGGCCGCCGGCGCCAGGCTCGGGCCACTCGACGAGGGCCAGGGGGCTGGGCTAGGCTCGCGCCGCACCGCCAACGGGAGCTGGGAGTCGGGGAGATGGCCACAGAGCGGCGCCGGCAGCGCCTCCACCAAGTCCTGGAGCGGCGACAGGCCGATCTCGCCCTGGTCGCCGAGGACCTGCAGAACCCCCACAACATCGGCGCCATGATGCGCAGCTGCGACGCCGTCGGCGTCCAGTCCGTCCACGCCGTCTTCGAGCACCAGCCGCGCGTGAACCTGCGCCGGGTGGGCAAGGAGAGCTCCGCCTCGGCGAGCCTGTGGCTCGACATCCACTACCACCCGAGCACCGCCGAGTGCCTCGATACCCTGCGGGCGTCCGGCTACACCCTGATCGGCACGCTCCTCGACGAGCAGGCAGCGGACCTCTACGCCTACGACTTCACCCAGCACGCGCGCATCGCCCTGGTCATCGGCAACGAGCGCTGGGGGCTCTCCGAAGTCGCCGCGCAGCAGGTGGACCGGAACATCTACATCCCCATGCAGGGGGTCGTGCAGAGCCTCAACGTCTCTGTCACGGCGGCCCTGATCCTCTCCGAGATCAGCCGCCAGCGCCGGGCGGCGGGCTGCGTCGAGCCGCTCTCCGAGGCCGAGCGCCGGCGGCTGCTGGAGAAGTGGGGGCTGTAGGGGAGCGGGAGAGGCCTCGACGCTATTGCAGCCACTCCTGGATCTGCCCCGGCTCAGGCATCGAGCCGCTGTGGACGAGCTGCCCGTCCACCACCACCGCCGGCGTGGACATGACCCCGTACTGCATGAGCGCTTCCGGGCTCGTCTCCTTCGTCACGCGGGCCTCGACACCGAGCTCGGAGGCCTTGGCCTCGATCCGCTCGGCGGTGTTGTTGCACTTCGCGCAGCCGCTACCCAGGACCTTGATCTCTCGCATGGTGCACCTCCCGATGGATTGGACAGCATTCTCGCGGCTGACAGGCTGCTAGCCGCCGGCCCCGGCGCCGGTGGTGAGCCAAGGCTCTACCAGGTTGAGGAGCCACCCCGACAGGGTGAAGGCGACCAGCAGCAGGGCGAAGAGGATGGCGAGCAGCCGCCACAGCATCACCTGCTTGAGCAGCACGAACTCCGGGAAGCTCGCCGCCACCGTGCTCATGCAGAACGCCAGCGTGGTCCCGATGGGCAGCCCCTTGAGGATGAGGCTCTCCATGACGGGCACCACGCCGGTGATGTTGGTGTACAGCGGGATCCCGACCAGGACCGCTGCCGGCACCTGCCACCAGTGGCCGGCGCCGAGGTTCTCCTCGATCCACCCGTCCGGCACGAAGCCGTGGAGCGCGGCGCCCAGGGCGACCCCGATGAGGACCCACTTCCAGACGCGGCCGAAGATCTCCCCGACCTCCTTGCGGGCGAAGTCGTGGCGCTGGCGCAGGGTCAGCCGCTGGGCCTCGCCACCGCCGGCCGCCGCCGCGCTGCCCTGCTGGTAGGCCTGCGCCAGGAAGGGCTGGAGGTAGCGCTCGGCGCGGATGGCGTCCAGGAAGGCGCCGCCGAGCATCCCCACCAGGAAGCCGACAGCGATGTAGATCAGCGTCAGCTCCCAGCCGAGCAGCCCCCAGAGCAGGACCACGGCCACCTCGTTGATCATCGGCGAGGTGATGAGGAAGGCCATGGTTACGCCCACCGGGATGCGCGCCGAGGCGAAGCCGATGAAAAGCGGCACGCTGGAGCAGGAGCAGAACGGCGTGACAGCCCCGAACGTCGAGCCCAGGAGGTAGCCGAGGATCTGCGCCTTGCCGGCGAGGAAGGCCCGGACCCGCTCCACGTTGAGCGATGCCCGCACCAGCGCGATGAGGTAGATCAGCACCGCCAGCAGGAAGAGGATCTTGAGGGTGTCCTCGACGAAGAAGTGCGCCGCGTCCCCCAGGCCCGTGCCGGCCTCCAGGCCGATCAGGTCGTGGACCACGAGGGTGGCGAGGCGGGCGAAGATCTCCAGCATGGTCGGCCCTTGTGCTCGGCTCTCGTCGCCAGGAGGCCGTCATTCTCATATACGTTTATCCGTATATCAAGGGCGCCCTACCCTGCCGCACAACGGCCGAGCGGCCGCCGCCCCGGGGACGGGGCAGCGGTGGCCCGGGTGGCCCTACTTGATGCCGTACTTGTAGCCGATCTCGGAGACCTTGCCGTCGTTGTCCAGGTCCTCCCGCTCGAAGGTATCCTCCTGGATACCGACGGCCTTGGCCTCCTCCAGGCTGAGCTCGCCGTCCCCGTTCTGGTCGACCTCCGAGAAGGGCGGCAGCTCGTCACCGCTCGACTGCCCCTCGCCGTTGCCGCTATCAGCGGCCCCTGCAGCGGCCGCGAAGGTGATGGCCCCGAGGGCGATGAGCCGGTAGATACGCTGCATCGTCGATACCTCCTTACCAGTTGTCGCGTCTGAATGGATGGTAGCCCCTCGCCCGCAGCTGGCTCGCAGCGTGCGGGCCTCGTCGGCCCGGTCAGCCGTCCCCGTCCGAAGACGCGTCGGGGGCTACCCCGTTCGTCTCGGCCGAGGCCGGCGCCTCGGTCGCCTCCTCGGCCTCTGCCGTCGTAACCGGATCGAGGAGCGCCTCGGCCCGGCCGCCGGGCAGACGGTAGCTCAAGCCCGGAGCAGGGCGGTGGAGCCGCAGACCCTCATCACGGCGCTCAATCCGGTAGCGGAGGGGCTCGTCGCGCTCAGCGAGGTGCAGGCGGACCACGGCGCCCGACGGTGGATCCCCCTCAAGGGCGGAGACCTCGAGGGCACGAGCCCGCTCCCAGGCCTGGGCCGTACTCCGGGCGCCGTCCTGGGTGACGTGCCCGTCACCGCTGGCCTCGCCCTGCCACGTGCCCCCCTCGACACGCTCGAGGCTCGCCTCCGGCAGCTCGAGGCGGACCAGGGAGGCACCGGCGGGCACCAGCCGGCGGCTCGCGTAGTGGTGCCAGGCGGGCTCCACCTGCCGCAGGCTCGCGGCCTGGACCAGGTGGACCGTGCCGTCAACCTGGACGTAGCGCTGCGGCTCTATGGGGTGCTCGTCGCCCAGCCTGAAGCGGTGACCCGCCATCTCCACGGTGACCGCCGGGTCCTTGAGCCCGTAGCGGTCCAGCTGCCCGGAGCCCACCTCCAGGCGGCCCTCGCTCTCGGCCTCGAGCAGCCCCAGGAGGGCCTCCACAGCGCTCTCCGCGGCCGCGATCCCGTGCGGCTCGCGCATGCGCCAATGGCCACCCTCACGCTGGAGCACCGTTGTCGCGCCCGCCTCCGGGACGACCCGGATCCGCTCTACGGCAGAGGGGTCGGTCTGGGTCACGGGGGGCTGCTCCGATCCCTCCGGCTCGGCGCCGGGCCGGAGGTAGGCCAGCCCCGCCAGCGCCAGCGCGAGCGCCAAGAGCGCGATATTCAACGCGATGCGCTTCCGCCTCACAGTGCTCCCTCCTCTGTCAGAGCCGGCGCCGATGCCACCAGACCGCCACGCCGGCGATGATCAGGGCCAGCGGCAGGCCGCCGAGGAAAATCGCCGGGAGGAGCCAGGCGACCCCGGCGGGCAGGCTGAGCCTCTGGTCCGGCGCCGACGGCGCATCGATGGTGACGAGGTCCCTCTCGGCGCTCAGCCAGTGGAAGAGGCTCAGCCCCAGCCTCCGGTTGCCGCCGCTGCCGAGGTAGGCGTTGCTCAAGAAGTCCCCGTCGGCGGCGACCACCACCTTCTGCTGGGCGGCACTGGCCTCGCGCCCGCCGGTACCGGCCCCGGGGCCGACCTCGCTGCCGCTGCTGGCGCCGGCCTCGGCCGAGGATGGCCCCGCGCTGGCGCCCGTCGATCCCGGCTCGCCCCCGTCGGCGGCCGCCTCACCGCCCGTGGCGCTGCCCGCCGAGCGCGTAAGCGCTACGGCCAGGGTAAGCGGCCCGTCGCGATCCGCCTCGGCGTCGAAGGCGATCTCGCCCTCGAGGCTGCCCGTCTCGAGCCACGCCTCGCCGCTGGTGCGCACGAGGGGCTCGGCGGTCCACGCCTCGGGCGGCTCAGTCCGGATATGGGTGGCGCCGGGGAAGGTCGAGATCCCCTCGAGCCCCTCGGTGGCCGGGTGCGCCGGGTAGCTGCTGATCAGCACCCGGGTGGGATCCTGGATGCCGAAGAGCTGCGCCCGCGGGTCCACGGCGGTCCCCTCAGCGTCGAGCTCGACGCCGAGGGCCTGCGCCAGCGGGACCAGGCTGTCCGGGACCCCCTTGTCGGCGAGCCACAGCAGGTTGCCGCCGCCGTCGATGTAGTCGCGGATCCGCTCGACCTCGGCCTCGAGCAGCGGCTGCTGCGGATCGGCGAGCACGAGCAGCGCCGTGTCCTCCGGGATGCCGCCCTCCTCGGCCAGATTCAGGGGATCGGCCTGAGCCCCGGTCTCCTCAACGGCCCGGGCGAAGCGGGCCAGGGAGCCGCGCCCCTGACCCTCGATGGCGCGCTCGCCGTGCCCCGTTAGGAAGTAGACCTGCCGCTCGCCGGAGCGCATGAGCCGCTGCAGGGCCTGGCTAACGGCCTGCTCGGAGCGCTCCTCGGCCTTCTCCGTCCGCCCTTGGTAGGAGACGACGAGCTGCCCATTGCGCTGGATGCCCATCTCCCGCACCTTGGCGGGCCGCGCATCCGGGTTGATGAAGCGCAGGCGGACCTCAGCGCCGTCAGCGCGCTGGTAGCGGCCGACGAAGCGCTGGATCTGCTCGCGCAGCCGGCTGTCCTCTGTGGCGTAGGCGGTGATGGTGATCGGCGCCTGGGCGCGCTCCAGGAGCTCCCGGCTCGGCTCGCTCAGGGTGTGCCGGTTGCCGGCCGTCCAGTCCGCCTCGTAGGTATAGACGGCGCTGAGCCAGCCGATGAGCGCCACGACGGCCAAGAAGAGGGCCACGGAGAGGGTGCCCTGGAGGCGCAGGCTGCGGCGGAGTCTCGGTGTCACTTCCATCGCTGTCTAGCGCTCCTGCTCGCTCCAGTCGTGGGTGTCAGCCGTGGAGGCGGTCGACATCCAGCCGCCGGATCGACAGCACTAGGAAGACGGTGATGAACAGCAGGTAGTAGACGACGTCGGCAGTGCTCACGACCCCCTGGCGCAGGTCCTTGTAGTGCTCCGTCAGGGAGAGGTAGTGGATCACCTCCTGGATCCCGCCGCTGACGTTGCCGGTCCAGTCGAGGATCCACAGCAGCAGGAGCAGGCCGAAGGTCGAGACGGCCGCCACCACGGGCTGGCGCGTGAGGCTCGACATGAACAGCCCCGCCGCGGCGAAGCTGGCCGTCAGCAGCGCGAGGCCGAGCACGGCGGCGGCGAGCTGCCCGGCGTCGAGGGTGGTGCCGGCGTAGAGACTCAGGGGCATGAGCAGCAGCATGATCAGGGCGACGCCCAGGAAGCCCAGCGCTCCGAGGTACTTGCCGAGCACGATCCGGGTCATCGACACCGGTGCCGAGAGCAGCAGCGGCAGCGTCCCCTCGGCCCGCTCCGCGCTGATCAGGCGCATGGTTACCAGCGGGGTAATGAGCAGCAGCAGCGTGGTCGCGTTGGCCAGCAAGGGGACGACCACGATCTCGGTCACCCCGGGGCCGCCCTCGATGGCCCCGAGCCGCGGCTGAAGCCGCTGGAAGCGGTCCACCCCGGCGAGGAAGAGGTAGCCGAGGATCACCTGCGTGACCGCCAGGATCCCCCACGCCAGAGGGGACAGGAACAGGGCGCGCAGCTCGCGCGCAGCGATCGTCAGGGTCATGTCAGGCCGCCTCCTCTTTGAGCGTCAGATCCACGAACGTCTGCTCCAGCGAGCGCTCCTCGGGGATCAGGGCGCGGAGCCCCCAGCCCTCGTGGACGGCGCGTGCGGCGAGCGCCTCGGCCGGATCGGCGTCCGGCTGGTGGCGGATCCGGTAGGTCCCGCTGCCGAGATCCTCCACAGCGTCGACGCCGGCAACACCCTGCAGGGCTTCTTCCCCGACGGGCTCGGCCAGGGTCACGCGCAGGCTGGTGGGGGCCAGACACTCGTTGAGTTCCGCCAGCGCCTCGCTGAGCACCAGCCGGCCCTCGTGGATGATCTGCACGCGGTTACAGACCGCCTGGACCTCCGGCAGGAGGTGGCTTGAGAGGATGACCCCGTGGGCCTGGCCGAGCTCGCGGATGAGGTCGCGGATCTCGCGGACCTGGATGGGATCGAGGCCGATGCTCGGCTCATCGAGGACCACGACCTCGGGCCGATGGACGATCGCCTGCGCGATGCCCACGCGCTGCTGGAAGCCCCGCGAGAGGTTGCCGATCAGCCGCTGGCCGGCCTCCGCCAGGCCGCAGCGGCGGCGCGCGTCGCGGACGCCCTCGGTGAGCGCCTGCCCGCGCAGGCCGTTCAGGCGGCCGCAGTAGCGCAGGTACTCGTCGACCGTCAGGTCCCGGTAGAGGGGCGGATCCTCCGGCAGGAAGCCGATGTGCCGCTTGGCCGCCAGCGGCTGCTCCAGCAGGTCGAGCCCGTTGATCCGGATGCTGCCGGCGCTGGGGGCCAGGCTCCCGGTGATGATGCGCATGGTGGAGGACTTCCCGGCCCCGTTGGGCCCGAGGAAGCCGAGGACATCGCCCTGCCTCAGCTCGAAGGTCACGTCCCGGACAGCCCGGAACGGGCCGTAATTACGCTCCAAGTGCTCAACAGCCACAAGGGGCTCGCTGCTCATAGCCAATACGCTCCCTTTGCTCGTAGCCGAGTGGGGGATGGCGAGATCACGGGTTCGGGCGCCGCTCAGGGGACAGCGCGGGAAGGCAGCTGGGCTGGGCCGTGCGGGGGCGAGGAGATCGCTCGGCGTCGAGATGCGCGTTGTGCGGTGGCTAGCTGAGTCAACGCCAGGCCTCCTGCTATGGCTAATCCTCCCTTCACGCCCCGGGTCACGCCACGGGGGGTGGATGGGCGCACGCAAGCGCGCCGGTACAGGCCGCTACCCACATGGCCGGACAAGACGCGGCGTCCGGGAGTTCCTTTCCTACGGGAGCGTAGGCGCGGCATTGACAAAGGCCGGTCAAGGGCCTGTTGAGAGATGAGTTATACACAGTCCGCAGCCGCTGCCGAGGCGGTCATTGATGAGGGCTTAGTCGGGCAGCGCCGGGCGCGGCGAGCACGGCGGCGGCGCGCGTAACCCATTGAATAGAAAAGACCCCACCACGTCTGGACAGAGACTATCCAGCACCGCCAAGCCCCCGGATCGACGAGCCCTACGCGAAATACTCCACAGAGTTTTCCACAAGTTCTGTGAAGAACTCACAGCCCTAGCCGTCCCCCCCGGGGGATAGCCGCAGGCCCCGGCCCAGCGCCTTGACCGGGGCGAGGACGGCGCCGCCTATAGGGGCAGCCACAGGGCACCCCCCCCGCCCAGGCTGGGCGACACCAGGCGCCGTAGCGTGACGCGCCGGCGCCGGGTTATGCTCAATCCCTCTAGGCTACGTCAGTCACTGGACAGGGAGGCCCCTTGGGCAGGCGCGCAGCGTGGGCGGCCGCCGCCTTGATCCTCTTGGCGGGTGCCGGCGCCGGCTACTGGTACTTCCAGCCCCTCAGCGACGAGGACGCTGCCCAGGCCCTGCGCCTCCACGGCAACGTCGACATCCGGGAGGCCTCCCTGGCCTTCAACGCCGCCCAGCGCGTCACGGCGATGCACGCCGAGGAGGGCGACCGCGTCGAGGCCGGCGACCTGCTCGCCGAGCTCGAGCGCGAGCGGCTCGAGCAGTCCGTCGCCCGCGCCGAGGCGCGCGTCGAGGCGCAGCGCCAGCAGCTGGCGGAGCTCGAGCGCGGCGCCCGCCCCCAGGAGATCCGCAAGGCGGAGGCGGAGCTCGAGCTCGCCGAGGCCACCGCCCGCAATGCGGAGCAGACCTGGCAGCGCCTGGCGTCGCTCCGCGAGGACGACCACGCCTCCGAGGAGGAGGTGGACAACGCCCGCGCCGCCTACGAGGAGGCCCAGGCACGGGTCCGGGCGGCCGAGGAGCGGCTGAGCCTTGTCCAGGCCGGGCCGCGGCAGGAGCGCATCCAGGCGGCGCAGGCGCGGCTCCAGGCGCGGCAGGCGGAGCTCGCCCGCGCCCAGAACGACCTCGAGGAGGCCGAGCTGCGCGCGCCGAGCGACGGCGTGATCCGCGAGCGCCTCCTCGAGCCCGGCGAGATGGCCTCGCCCCAGAGGCCGGCCTACACCCTGGCGCGGACCGAGCCGATGTGGGTACGCGCCTACGTCCCCGAGCCGCAGCTGGGCCGGATCCAGCCGGGCATGGCGGCACGGATCCAGACCGATACCTTCCCCGGCAAGCGCTACGCCGGGTGGGTCGGCGCCATCTCGCCGACCGCCGAGTTCACGCCGAAGACCGTGCAGACGGAGCGGGTCCGCACCGACCTGGTCTACGAGGTGCGCATCTACGTCTGCCGCCCGCAGGGTGAGCTGCGGCTGGGCATGCCCGTGACCGCCACCCTCCCCCTGGGGCAGGAGGCGCTAGGCCGGGACGCCGCCTGCGGCGCCGCGCCATGAGCAGCGAGCCTGGCCGCCAGGCGCCGGCCCTGCGCCTGGCCGGGGTGCGCAAGGCCTTCCGGGCGGAGGCGCGCGCCGTCCAGGCCCTGGACGGCGTCGACCTCACCGCCGAGCGCGGCGTGATCACGGGCCTGGTCGGCCCGGACGGCGCCGGCAAGACCACCCTGATGCGGCTGACCGCCGGGCTGCTGCGCCCCGACGCGGGACAGCTCGAGGCCGGGGGGATCGATGTCGGCACCGAGCCGCTCGCCGTGCAGGCCGCACTCGGCTACATGCCGCAGCGCTTCGGCCTCTACGAGGAGCTATCCGTCCAGGAGAACCTCGACCTCTACGCCGACCTCCAGGGCGTTCCCCGCGGCGAGCGGCGCGCGCGCTACGCCGAGTTGACCCAGATGACCGGCCTCGCCCCCTTCACCCGCCGCCTCGCCGGCCGCCTCTCCGGCGGCATGAAGCAGAAGCTCGGCCTCGCCTGCACCCTCGTCGGCTACCCGGAGGTGCTGCTGCTCGACGAGCCCACCGCCGGGGTCGACCCGGTGTCGCGCCGCGAGCTGTGGGCCATCCTCGATCGCCTGGTCCGGGAGCGGGGCATGAGCGTCCTGCTGGCGACGGCCTACCTCGACGAGGCCGAGCGCTGCCACCGGGTCTCCGTCCTCCACGCGGGGCGCATGCTCGGCCACGGCCCCCCGGCGGCGTTCAGCGCCCCCCTCGCCGGACGGACGTACAGCGCCACAGCGCCGGGGCTCAGCAAGCGCGACCTGGAGCAGCGCCTCGGCGGCTGCGGCGCCGCGCTCGACGCCGTGGTCAGCGGTGACCGGGTGCGGGTCGTCCTCGCCGCGGGCGCCGGCCCCGAGGCGCTGAGCACGGCCGTGCCGGGAATCGAGCTGGCAGCAGTGGCACCGCGCTTCGAGGACGGCTTCATGGCCCTGCTGCGCGCTGAGCAGCCGGCACGCCGCCAGCCCGAGCTGGCCGGCGACTACCAGGACGCAGCGAGCACGGCGGGCCCGGTCATCCGGGTCGAGGGCCTGCAGCGGCGCTTCGGCGCCTTCCAGGCGGTCAAGGGCGTGGACTTCGAGGTCGGCGCCGGCGAGGTCTTCGGCCTGCTCGGCGCCAACGGCGCCGGCAAGACCACCACCTTCCGCAT
>CAJXKI010000015.1 GCA_913055765.1 uncultured Ectothiorhodospiraceae bacterium | reverse complement strand
AGGGAGCGGACCCCGCCGCCCTCCTGGTCGAGCATGGCCCGCATCAGGTGCACGGGCTCGATGAACTGGTGGTCGCGGCCCACCGCGATGCTCTGGGCATCCGCGATCGCCGTCTGGAACTTCGTGGTCAGCTTGTCCATCCGCATGTCTGCTACCCCCTCGGCCTAGGGCCGGATATCCGTAGTGCAGGCGCCCTCGCGCGCCTCTCGTGGGTTCCTTCCCTGGAAGTTTGGGGGCAGTCGCGGCTTTTTCAATCACGATGGCCGCCCCTGAGGGTCAGGATCCCGACGGGCACGACGCCGCTCGATAGGCCAGGGTCGCCATCCGCCCCGTCGGCCCGTCCCGGCGGTGGGAGAAGAAGCGGGCCCGCTCCGTGTACGTGCACCAGCCGCCGCCGTAGACCGCCGCCACGCCGGCGGCGCGTAGCCGCCGGCCAGCCAGGGCGTAGAGATCGGCGTGGCAGCGCTCGCCGCGCCCGGGCGCCAGGCAGGCCTGCGCCGGAGGATCGCCGTCGGTGAGGGCGGCCGCCACCTCCGGGCCCACCTCGAAGGCGGCCGGACCGATGGCGGGGCCGAGCCAGGCGAGGACCGCCTGCGCCGGGACCGGCAGGGCCGCCACGGCGGCCTCCAGCACGCCGGCGGCCAGCCCCCGCCAGCCGGCGTGGGCGACCGCCACGGCGCGCCCGTCCCGGGCGGCCAGGACCACCGGCAGGCAGTCGGCGGTGAGCACGGCGCAGACCACGCCGGGGCGGTCCGTCCACGCCGCGTCGGCGACGGCGTCGGTGCCGGCGCGATGGGCGGCGACCACCTCGGCGCCGTGGACCTGGCGCAGCCAGCGCGGCGGCTCAGGCAGGGCGGCCCGGTGGCGGAGCCGGCGGCGGTTGGCGGCCACCGCCTCGGGGGCATCGCCGGTGTGTGCGCCGAGGTTGAGGGTATCGAAGGGCGGCGGGCTGACGCCGCCCTGGCGGGTGGTGGTCAGCGCCCGCACCCCGGGCGGTGCGGCCCAGGCCGGGGCCACCCAGGGCCGCTCAGCCGGCACGCAGCGCCTCCAGCAGCCGCTCCCAGTCCGCCGGAGGCGGCGCCTCCCAGCTCAAGGCCTCGCCGCTGCGCGGGTGGCGCAGGCTCAGGTGGCGGGCGTGCAGCGCCTGCCGGCGGAAGCCGTCGAGGGCCTGGCGCAGCGCCTCGCTGGCGCCCCGCGGGTAGACGGGGCGGCGGCCGTAGACCGGGTCGCCGACCAGGGGCAGGCCCTGGTGCGCCATGTGGACCCGGACCTGGTGGGTGCGCCCGCTCTCGAGCTGCACGTGGAGCCGGGTGTGCGCGGCGAAGCGCTCCGCCACCCGGTAGTGGGTCACCGCCGGGCGGCCGTTGGCGACCACCGCCATGCGCTTGCGATCCCCCGGGTGGCGGCCGATGGGGGCCTCCACCCGGCCGCCGGCGACGGGCCGGCCGACCACCACCGCCTCGTAGGCGCGGCCGACGGTGCGCGCCTGCAGCTGCGCCACCAGGTCGCTGTGGGCCGCGTAGGTCCGCGCCACCACCAGCAGGCCGGTGGTGTCCTTGTCCAGGCGGTGGACCAGCCCCGCTCGGGGCAGCGCCTCGAGGCCCGGGTCGTGGTGCAGCAGCGCATTCACCAGCGTCCCCGAGGGATTGCCCGCACCGGGGTGGACCACCAGGCCGGCAGGCTTGTCGATGACCAGCAGGTCCGTGTCCTCGTAGACCACAGCCAGCGGGATCGGCTCCGGGGCCAGCGGCGTCTCGGGCTCCGGCTCGGCGTCCAGCTGGATCCGCTCACCGGCGTGCACGGGGTCCCGTGGCCGGCGCGCAGCGCCCTCGATGGTCACCCATCCGGCCTTGATCCACTGCTGCAGGCGGCTGCGGGAGTAGCCGGGGAACAGGGCCGCCAGGGCGCGATCCAGGCGCTGCCCGGTGAGCGCCTCGGGCACGGCCGCTTGGTGACGGACGCGTTCCATCCGTATAGTACGCCCCTCTACGATCGCTACAATGTCAGGCCTGCATCGGCCTTGGAGTCCTGGAAATCATGCACCGCTTCCTGCGCTGGGTGTCGATCGCCCTGATCACCGCCGCCGTGGCCGGCTGCGCCGGGAGGACGCCCGACGAGGCTGCCGACGCGCGCCCGGTCGAGGACCTCTACGAGGAGGCCCGCACGAGCCTGAGCAACGGCAGCTACACCCAGGCCATAGACCGCTTCGAGCAGCTCGTGGCGCGCTACCCGTTCGGCACCTACGCGGTGCAGTCGCAGCTGATGATCATCTACGCCCACTACCGGGCGGGCCAGTACGAGTCGGCGATCGCCGCCGCCGAGCGCTTCCGGCGCATGCACCCGCGCAACGAGCACGTAGCCTACACGCTCTACATGAGCGGCGTCGCCCGGCAGGCCAAGGGCCCCTCGGGCCTGGCGGACATGCTCGGCGTCGACGAGACCCTCCGCGACCCGGAGCCCAGCCGCCGCGCCTTCAGCGACTTCCAGGAGCTGGTCGAGCAGCACCCGGACAGCGAGTACGTCGGCGACGCCAAGGCCCGCATGGACGAGATCCGCGCCAACCTGGCGGCCTACGAGCTCTACGTGGGCCGCTTCTACCTCGAGCGCGAGGCCTACATCGCCGCCGCCAAGCGGGCCCGGACCGTCATCACGCGCTACCCGGCCACGCCGGCCGTCCCCGACGCCATGGGCATGCTAGCCGAGGCCTACCGCGGCCTCGGCCTGGCGCCGCTCGATGAGCGCGTCGAGGAGGAGCTGCAGCGGCTCCAGGAGCCCCCTGAGCTCCCCCTCGGCGAGGAGGCTGCCGCCCCGTCCCCCTGAGCGGCCCAAGGCGGCGCGCCAGGGGCTAGATGGCGCTCTCGTCCTCCTCGCCGGTACGGAGGCGGACCACCCGCTCCACGTTGGTGACGAAGATCTTGCCGTCGCCGATCTTGCCGGTCTGCGCCGCGCCGGTGATCGCCTCCACCGTCCGGTCGACGTCGGCGTCGGCCACTACCACCTCGAGGCGCATCTTGGGCAGGAAGTCCACCACGTACTCGGCGCCGCGGTAGAGCTCGGTGTGGCCCTTCTGGCGCCCGAAGCCCTTGACCTCGGTAACGGTCATCCCGGTGATGCCGAGATCCGAGAGCGCCTCCCGGACGTCGTCGAGCTTGAAGGGCTTGATGATCGCTTCGACCTTCTTCATGCGGGCAGCTCCTTCGGGCTGGGCGCGGCTAGCGCACCAAGGGTTCGGGGTTCAGGCCGGTTACCGTACTGTACAGGGATAGCGTGGGCTAGCGGCTGCACCCCTGGCAACCGGACCAGCCGGAGGTGATCGGATAGCGCCGGTCCCGGCCGAAGGCGCGCCGGGTGACCTTCACCCCGGGCGCCGCCTGGCGCCGCTTGTACTCGTTGCGGTAGAGCAGCCGGATCACCCGGCAGAGCTCGGCCTCCTCCAGGCCCGCCACGCGGATCTCCGACTCGGCCGCCTCCTCCTCCAGGTACTGGCGCAGCACGGCATCGAGGGCGGGGTACGGCGGCAGGGTGTCCTGGTCGCGCTGGCCGGCGCGCAGCTCCGCGGTGGGCTCGCGCTCCATGACCGCTGCCGGCACCGCCGGACCCAGGCCGTTGCGGTACTCGGCCAGCCGGTAGACGTCGGTCTTGTAGACGTCCTTCAAGGGGGCGAACCCCCCGCACATATCCCCGTAGAGGGTAGCGTAGCCCACCGCCAGCTCGCTCTTGTTGCCCGGCGCCAGCAGCATCAGGCTCTCCTTGTTGGACAGCGCCATCAGGCAGTTGCCGCGGATGCGGGCCTGGATATTCTCCTCCGTGGCGTCGGCCTCGCGGCCGCCGAGGACCGGCGCCAAGGCCTGCTCGTACGCCGTGAAGAGGGGCTCGATGGGGATGGTGCGGTAGGTCACGCCCAGCGCCTCCGCCGTCGCCCGGGCGTCGGCGAGGCTGCGCTCCGCCGTGTGGCGGGTCGGCATCATGACCGCCAGGACCTGGTCGCTGCCGAGGGCGTCGGCGGCCACGGCGGCGGTCAGCGCCGAGTCCACGCCCCCGGAGAGGCCGAGGACCACGCCGCTGAAGCCATTGCCGCGGACGTAGTCGGCGGTGGCCCGGACCACGGCCTGGTAGACCGCCGCCGGCCCCTCCGCGCGCTCGGCGCGCGGCCCGTCGAGCGCGCTGCCCTGCCAGTCCACGGCGTAGAGCCCGTCGGTGAGCGCCGGCATCCGGATCGCCGTGGCGCCGTCGCTCGCCACGGCGAAGGAGCCGCCGTCGTAGACCACCTCGTCGTGGCCGCCGACGAGATTGGCGTAGAGCAGCGGCACGCCGGTCTCGGCCACCCGGGCGGCGGCGGCCGCCTCGCGCTCGGCCGGCTTACCGGCGTGGAAGGGCGAGGCGTTGACGCTGACCAGCAGCTCCGCCCCGGCGGCCGCGGCCTCGGCGGCCGGCTCGGCGGCCCAGATGTCCTCGCAGATGGTCACCCCCAGGCGCCGGCCGCCGATATCCAGCAGGCAGGGCTCGCTGCCGGCGACGAAGTGGCGGTTATCGTCGAAGACGCTGTAGCTCGGCAGGCGCCGCTTGTAGGCCGCGGCCACCTCGGCGCCGTCGGCCAGGGCCACGGCGGCGTTGCGGACGCCGCCGTGGCGGCGCAGCGGGGCCCCCACCAGGGCGGTGATCCCCGTGCAGGCGGCGGCGATCTCCGCCAGCGCGCGCTCCACGGCCCCGAGGAAGTCGTCGCGCAGCAGCAGGTCGTCCGGCGGATAGCCGGTCACCGCCATCTCCGGGAAGACCACCAGCTCGGCGCCGAGCTCGTCGCGGGCGCGGCGGGTGGTGTCGATGATGCGCTGCGTATTGGTATCGATGGCGCCCACGGGGAACGGCAGCTGGGCGATGGCGATGCGCAAGGTCGGGCTCCTCCTCAGCCGCTCACCAGGGCCTGGATGCGGGCCCCGATCTCGGTAGGCGAGCGGACGGTGGCGACGCCGGCCGCCTCCAGCGCGGCGAACTTGTCCTCGGCCGACCCCCGGCCGCCGGAGATGATGGCCCCGGCGTGGCCCATGCGCTTGCCGGCGGGCGCGGTCACGCCGGCGATGTAGGCCACCACGGGCTTGCTCATGTGCTCGCGGACGTAGGCGGCGGCCTCCTCCTCGGCGCTGCCGCCGATCTCGCCGACCATGACCACGCCCTCGGTCTCCGGGTCCGCCTCGAAGTGCGCCAGGCAGTCGACGAAGGACACGCCCTGGATGGGGTCGCCGCCGATGCCGACGCAGGTGGACTGGCCCAGGCCGGCGTCGGTGGTCTGCTTGACCGCCTCGTAGGTCAGCGTCCCGGAGCGGGAGACGATGCCGATGCGCCCGCGCCGGTGGATGTGCCCGGGCATGATGCCGATCTTGCAGGCGTCCGGGGTGATGACCCCGGGGCAGTTGGGCCCGATGAGGTAGACCGACTGGCCGCGCAGGGCCTCCTTGACGTGCAGCATGTCCAGCACCGGGATGCCCTCGGTGATGCAGGCGATGACCCGGATCCCGGCATCGGCGGCCTCGAGGATGGCGTCCGGCGCGAAGGCCGCCGGGACGTAGATCACCGAGGCGTCGGCCCCGGTCTCGGCCACCGCCTCGCGCACCGTGTCGAACAGGGGCCGGTCGAGGTGGCGCTCGCCGCCGCGGCCCGGGGTAACGCCCCCGACCACCTGGGTCCCGTAGGCGATGGCCTGCTCGGTGTGGAAGCTCCCCTGCCTGCCGGTAGCCCCCTGGACCAGGACCCGGGTGCGCTCGTCGACGAGTATGCTCATGCTCTGCTCCTGCTCCCTTCGGGCTCACCACGCTGCCCGACGGCCGCCACGATCCGGCCGGCGGCGTCGGCGAGGTCGTCGGCGGGGATGACGTCGAGGCCGCTGTCGGCGAGGATCTGCTTGCCCTGCTCGACGTTCGTCCCCTCCAGGCGGACGACCACCGGGACCTCGACGCCGATCTCCTTCACCGCGGCGACGATGCCCTCGGCGATCATGTCGCAGCGCACGATGCCGCCGAAGATGTTCACCAGGATCCCGGCCACCGCGGGGCTGGAGAGTATGATCTTGAACGCCTCGGCCACGCGCTCGGCGTCGGTGCCGCCGCCGACGTCGAGGAAGTTGGCCGGCGCGCCGCCGTGGAGCTTGATCACGTCCATGGTGGCCATGGCCAGGCCGGCGCCGTTGACCATGCAGCCGATGTTGCCGTCGAGGGTGATGTAGTTGAGGCCGTGCTCGGCGGCGCGCACCTCTGTCTCCTCCTCCTGGCTGAGGTCGCGCATGTCCTGGATCTCCGCCTGGCGGCCCACCCCGACGGCGTTGTCGTCCACCGTCACCTTGGCGTCGAGGGCCAGCAGCCGGCCCTCGCCGGTGACGATCAGCGGGTTGACCTCCACCAGCGACAGGTCGCGCGCCAGGAAGAGGCGGTAGAGGCCCTGCATCACCCGCGTCAGCTCCCCCATGTGGGCCTTGTCCAGGCCCAGGGCGAAGCCGAGCTGGCGGCACTGGTACGGCTGCAGCCCCGCCGCGGGATGGACGCTGGCGGTGTGGATCCGCTCCGGCTCGGCGGCGGCGACCGCCTCGATGTCCACGCCCCCGGCGTCGGAGGCCATGAAGACCACGCGCTGGCTCGCCCGGTCCACCAGGGCGCCGAGGTAGAGCTCGCGGTGGATGGTCACCCCCTCCTCGACGAGCACGGCGCGGACGGGCTGGCCGCGCCCGTCGGTCTGGTGGGTCACCAGCCGCTCGCCGAGCAGCGCGTCCGCGTAGCGCTCGATGGCCTCCGGGTCCTGGAGCACCCGGACGCCGCCGGCGTGGCCCCGGCCGCCGGCGTGGACCTGGGCCTTGACCACCCAGGCCTCGCCGCCGAGCCGCTCCGCCGCCTCGCGGGCCTCGGCGCTGGAGCTGGCCACGTAGCCGCGGGGGATGGGGATCCCCTCTCCGGCGAAGAGGTGCTTGGCCTGGAACTCGTGCAGATTCATGGGACGGCTCCTCTCCTTATCGGCGCGCGGCCGCCGGCCCGCAGCCGCCGGGCCGGCCAGCTAGGCAGGGCCGCCGGCGCTTTTCAAAACGGCCCGGCCGTGCCAACTTGAAGGCCGCGCGCGGGCTGCGACGCCCGGGGGCTCAAGGGAACCATGGAAGCCGACTCGCATGCTAGCTCAGATCCTCCTGGTCATCCTCATCATCCTCGCCTGGATCGGGGCGCGCAGCCTGCTGCAGAGGCGGCTGGGGGCGCCGGAGGACAGCGGCAGCCGCCGGCAGGCGGATACCGAGGACGGGCGCGTGGAGGACATGGTGCGCTGCGCCCACTGCGGCGTCTTCCTGCCACGCTCCGAGGCGCTGGCCGACCACCGGGGCAACCGCTACTGCTCGCAGGAGCACCGCCGGCGCGGCCCCCGGGACGGCGCCTGAGCCGCTCCCCGCGCTTGCCGGGAGAACCCGCGGGCGGCCACCCCCTCGCTGGGCGCGCGCCGGGACGGCTCAGCCACCGTCACCCGAGCCATCGCTGCCTGCTTAGTCCTCTGTGCCTCCTGACGTAGCGCAGATGCCCGTGGCCAGGTGCTCGATGTCCGCGTCCGGCTCGCAGGACCACTCGACCCCTTCCGCCCAGCCGCTGCCGGTGAAGGTCACCTCCTCCCCCGCCAGGGCCTCGTTGACGCCGCTATCGGCGAACGTAACGGTCACCTCCGCCGCTCCATTGCTACTAGTATCGAGCGTGATGTCGTCTACGTAGTCGCCCTCCGTCCGCTGCCCGTCCAGCACGGTGTCGTCCAGTGCCCCAGACCCCCGGAGCTGGGCCTCGGCCTCCACCGCCGTACGCACCCCGGCGAAGAGGCTGAGCGCCTCGGCGAACTGGGTGCGCGCGACGTAGCTCTGGTACTGCGGGACCGCGATGGCGGCGAGCATGGCGATGATGGCCACCACGATCATCAGCTCGATAAGGGTGAAGGCGGCGCAGCGCGGCCGCCGGCGGATACCTGCAGGCATGGCGGTCACCTCCCTGTGGCACGGGTTCCCTGTGAGATCGCGGAGCCGCCGTTGCCGGCGCGGCAGCGGCGGCAGGAGCTGTAGGGCCATGCCTCCGGGCGCGCCACGAGGCCGCGGCGCACCGGCTCCCAGTGGATCCGGTCGAGCTCCTGCCGCCACTGCCCGTCGCCGACCTCCCACCACACGACGCCCCGGCTCCACAGGCGGCCGCGGGGCAGCCCGGGCCAGTGGCGCAGGTGGCGGGTGCAGTGGGCCTTGACCGCCTGCCAGCGCGGGCGCGGATCGGGATCGTCCGGCGGCAGGCGCCAGAGGCCGTGGACGGCGTCGGGCAGGACCACGGCGGCGTCCCAGCGCCACGGCCGGCGCCGGGCGGCGCAGCGGAAGGCGGTGCGCAGCCGCTGGACGGCCTCGGGCCGGGCCAGCCACGGGTAGGCCTGGTAGGTAGTCAGGCAGAAGCGCACGCACCGCCAGGCGGCGGCGCGCCCCTCGGCGGCGTCCTCCATGACGGCCCCTCCTGGCGCGCCCCTCGCCGCTCCCTGGCGAGGGCCCTTTCGGGCCTTTTAGGCTCGACCGCCGCCGGGAGCGGCGTCAATCGGCTGCGGCAACGGCCCGCATCCGCCGGACGCAGCCCGGCGGCGCCGGCTCGCGCGCCGCGAGGCGGCCCGCTATCATGGGCGCCCTGCGCGCACCCCGGGCGCCGGACCGCGGCGAGCGCCCGCCCGGCGCCCGGGACGCCGAGCCACCCGCAACCCGGAGATCCCTGTGAGCGCGTCCATCCCGCAGCGCATCGCCGCCGAGCTCGGCGTCCGCCCGGCCCAGGTCGAGGCGGCCGTCGACCTGCTCGACGGCGGCGCCACCGTCCCCTTCGTCGCCCGCTACCGCAAGGAGGCCACCGGCGGCCTCGACGACGGCCAGCTCCGCTCCCTCGAGGAGCGGCTGACCTACCTGCGCGAGCACGACGCGCGCAAGGAGACGGTGCTCAAGGCCATCGACGAGCAGGGCCAGCTCACCGAGGCGCTGGCCGAGGCCATCCGCGCCGCCGAGACCAAGACCCGTGTCGAGGACCTCTACCGCCCCTACCAGCGCAAGCGCCGCACCAAGGCGCAGATCGCCCGCGAGGCCGGCCTCGAGCCGCTCGCCGACAGCCTCCTCGCCGACCCGGGGCAGGTCCCCGAGGAGGCCGCCGCCCCCTACGTCACCGGCGAGGCGGCGGAGGGCGACGAGGCGCCGGGGGTGGCCGACGTCGAGGCGGCCCTCGACGGCGCCCGGCAGATCCTCATGGAGCGCTTCGCCGAGGACGCCGACCTGCTCGAGGCACTGCGCGACTACGGCTGGCGCCAGGGCTACCTGGTCAGCCGTGTCGCCGAGGGCAAGGAGAAGGACGGCGCCCGCTTTCGCGACTACTTCGAGCACGCCGAGCCGCTGCGCCGGATCCCCTCCCACCGCGCCCTGGCCATGCTGCGCGGGCAGAGCGAGGAGGTCCTGCGCCTGGCGATCGCCTGGTCCGACGCCGAGGCCCGCGGCGAGGGCGACGAGCCCAGCGTCGGCGAGGCGGCCGTCGCCCGGCGGTTCGCCATCGCCGACCGGGGCCGGCCGGCCGACGCCTGGCTGGCGCGCACCGTCCGCCTGGCCTGGCGGGCGAAGCTCGCCACCCACCTCGACCTGGCCCTCAAGCGGCAGCTGCGCGAGCAGGCCGAGGCGGAGGCGATCCGCGTCTTCGGCGCCAACCTCCACGACCTGCTGCTCGCCGCCCCGGCCGGGCCGCGGCCGACCATCGGCCTCGACCCGGGGCTGCGCACCGGCGTCAAGGCGGCCGTCGTCGACGCTACCGGCGCGGTGGCCGAGACCGCCACCCTCCACCCCTTCGCCCCGCGCCGCGACCGCGCCGGCGCCCTGCGCACCCTCGCCGGGCTCGCCGAGCGCCACGGCGCCGAGCTCATCGCCATCGGCAACGGCACCGCCTCCCGGGAGACCGACGCCCTCGTCGGCGAGCTCCTCGCCGAGCGCCCGGCGCTGGGGCTGCACAAGGTGGTGGTCTCCGAGGCCGGCGCCTCGGTCTACTCCGCCTCCGAGCAGGCCGCCTACGAGCTCCCCGAGCTCGACGTCTCCCTGCGCGGCGCCGTCTCCATCGCCCGGCGCCTCCAGGACCCGCTCGCCGAGCTGGTCAAGATCGAGCCCAAGTCCATCGGCGTCGGGCAGTACCAGCACGACGTCAATCAGAGCCGCCTTGGCCGCAAGCTCGACGCCGTGGTCGAGGATTGCGTCAACGCCGTGGGCGTCGACGCCAACACCGCCTCAGCGCCCCTGCTCGCCCGCGTCTCCGGGCTCGGGCCGGGGCTCGCCGAGCGCCTCGTCGCCCACCGCCAGGAGCGCGGCAACTTCCGCAGCCGGGCGCAGCTCCGCGACGTCCCGCGCCTCGGCCCCAAGGCCTTCGAGCAGGCCGCCGGCTTCCTGCGCATCGCCGGCGGCGACAACCCCCTCGACGCCTCCGCTGTCCACCCCGAGGCGTACCCCGTCGTCGAGCGCATCTGCGCCGACACCGGCCGCAGCGTGGCCGAGCTGATCGGCGACGAGGCCTTCCTGGACACCCTCGAGCCGGGCCGCTACACCGACGAGCGCTTCGGCGAGCCCACGGTGCGCGACATCCTCCGCGAGCTGGCCAAGCCGGGCCGGGACCCGCGACCCGAGTTCCGCACCGCCGCCTTCCGCGAGGGGGTCGAGTCCCTCGAGGACCTCGAGCCGGGCATGGTCCTCGAGGGGAGCGTCACCAACGTCGCCAACTTCGGCGCCTTCGTCGACATCGGCGTCCACCAGGACGGGCTGGTGCACATCTCCGCCCTCTCCCACCAATTCGTCCGTGACCCCCGGTCCGTGGTGCGCACCGGCGATGTCGTACGGGTCAAGGTCATGGATGTCGACCTGGAGCGCCGGCGCATCGGCCTCTCCATGCGCCTCGACGACGATCCCCAGGCCCAGCCCGAGGAGCGCCCGGCGCAAGCCGGCGCCGGCAGGCGGGGCAGCGCCCCCGGGCAAGGCGAGGGGCGCGGCAAGGGCAAGGCCTCCGGCAAGGGCCGGGGCGGACGGAAGGGCTCGGGCGAGGGCAAGGGCGACAAGGGCGAGACCCCGTCCCCGGCCGGGGACACCGCGCTGGCCGAGGCGTTCCGCAAGGCCCGCTCCTGAGCGGCCTTGGAACCACCGGCGGGGCGTCCCTACCTGGTGGGGCAGAGGCATGAGCAACCGGGAGGTGGTCCATGAGGGTGCAGATCGCTTGCCGGAACGTCTCGGAGGCCACCCGCAGCTCGGCGCGCAGACGCTCCTCGAGCGCTCCGGCTCGGCTGCCTGACCCTAGCTAGGGCGGGGCCTGGTAGCGGGTCTCAGGCCCACGCCGGGCCGTAAGGCGGATCGGCAAGGGTCAGCCCCCGCGCTCCCGGAGGAAGGGGGCCAGTGCCTGGCCGGTCGGGGTATCCAGCTCGGCCACCGCCTCCGGGGTACCTGCGCCGACGATGCGGCCGCCGGCCTCGCCGCCCTCGGGGCCGAGGTCGATGACGTGGTCGGCCTCGGCGATCACGTCGAGGTTGTGCTCGATGACCACCACGGTGTGGCCGGCGTCGACGAGGCCGTGGAGGGCGTCGGTCAGGCGCTGGACGTCGGCGATGTGCAGCCCCACCGTCGGCTCGTCGAGCAGGTAGAGGGTCGGCGCCGCCCGCCGGCCACGCCCTGGCCGGCCCTCCGCAGGTCGCGCCTTGGCCAGCTCGGTGACGAGCTTGAGCCGCTGCGCCTCGCCGCCGGAGAGCGTGGGGCTCGCCTGGCCGAGGCTGAGGTAGCCCAGGCCCACATCGCAGAGCAGGCTTAGGGGGTGCTGGATGCGCGGGTGGGCGCTGAAGAGGTCGCGGGCCTCCTCCACGCTCAGCGCCAGGACCTGGTCGATGCTCAGGCCGGCGTAGCGCACCGTGCGGGTCTCCTCGTTGAAGCGGGTGCCGCCGCAGGCCTCGCAGGGGACCTGGACGTCGGGCAGGAAGTGCATCTCCACGGTCTTCACGCCCTGGCCGCCGCACGCCTCGCAGCGCCCACCCCGGCTGTTGAAGGAGAAGCGGCCGGCGTCCCAGCCGCGCAGGCGTGCCTCCTCGGTGCCGGCGAAGAGGCGGCGGATGGGGTCCCAGACGCCGAGGTAGGTCGCCGGGCAGGAGCGCGGGGTCCGGCCGATGGGCGCCTGGTCGACCTCCCGGACCCGCTGGAGGTGCTCGGTACCCTCGACAGCACGACACCCCACCGGCTCCGGTCGTGCAGCACCACGCTTGCGATCGAGGAGGGCGCGGACGTTGGGCTCGATGACCTCGCGTACCAGGCTGGACTTGCCGGAGCCGGAGACGCCGGTAATGCAGACCAGCCGCCCCAGGGGCAGGTGGCCGTCCACCGCCTGGAGGTTGTGCCGGTGGGCGCCGCGGACGGTCAGCCAGCCCGACGGCGCACCGCTGCGCCGCGGCCGCGTGGGGTGGCGCGGCGGCGCCGCCAGCATCCGGCCGGTGAGGGAGGCATCGCTGGCCATCACCGCCGCCGTATCCCCCTCGGCGACGATGCGGCCGCCGTGGCGGCCGGCCCCCGGCCCGAGATCGATGAGGTGCTCGCCGGCGCGGATGGTCTCCTCGTCGTGCTCGACCACCACCACGGTATTGCCGGCCTCGGCGAGCTCGCGCAGGGTGCCGAGGAGCATGGCGTTGTCCCGCGGGTGGAGACCGATGGTGGGCTCGTCGAGGACGTAGCACACCCCCTGCAGCCCGGCGCCGAGGCTCGCCGCCAGGCGGATGCGCTGCGCCTCGCCGCCGGAGAGCGTCGGCGCCGCGCGGTCGAGGGCCAGGTAGCCGAGGCCGACGCGCTCGAGGAACTCGAGCCGCGAGCCGATCTCGGCGACCACATCGGCGCCGATGACGGCCTCACGGCGGTCCAGGCGCAATCCCGCCAGCCAGGCGCGCAGCTCGGTGACGGGCCAGGCCGTCACCTCGGTGATCGCCCGGCCGTGGAAGCGCACGGCCCGCGCCTCGCGGTTAAGCCGCCCCCCGCGGCAGGCGGGGCAGGCCTGGGCGGCGTCCAGCTCGGCGTCGTCGGTATCAGCGGGGTCGCGCACCAGCAGGCCCGTACCGTGGCAGCCGGGGCACCAGCCGTGGCGAGCGTTGAAGCTGAACAGCCGCGGATCCGGCTCGGCGAAGCCGCGGCCGCAGCTGGGGCAGGCGCGCCGGGTGGAGAGGATCTGCTCCTCGGCATCGCCGCCGCCCTGGGGGACTACCCGCACGGTGCCGTCACCGTGGGCCAAGGCCCGATCCAGGCAGGCGCGCAGGACCCCTTCCTGATCCGGCTGCACGGCGACGGCCCCTACCGGCAGGTCGATGTCGTGCTCCCGGTAGCGGTCGAGCCGCGGCCAGCGCGCCGTCTCGACCCGCTCGCCGTCGACCCGCAGGGTGGCGTAGCCCTTGCCGGCGGCCCAGGCGGCCAGCTCCTTGTAGATCCCCTTGCGCGCCACCACCAGCGGCGCCAGCAGCTCCACCGCCTCGCCGCGGTAGCTGGCGAGCAGCTGTGCGGCGATGCCCTCGGCGCTCTGCGCCTCGATGGCCACCTCGCAGTCGGGGCAGTACGGCACGCCCAGGCGCAGGTAGAGCAGGCGCAGGTAGTGGTAGATCTCGGTGAGCGTCGCCACCGTGGAGCGGTAGCCGCCGCGGCTGGTGCGCTGCTCGATGGCCACGGTCGGCGGGATGCCGGTAACAGACCCCACCTCCGGCCGCGAGGCCGGCTGCACCAGCTGCCGGGCGTAGGCGTTGAGCGACGCCAGGTAGCGGCGCTGGCCCTCGGCGAAGAGGATGTCGAAGGCCAGGGTCGACTTCCCGGAGCCCGAGACGCCGGTCACCACGGTGAGCCGCCCCCGGGGGATGGCGACGTCGATATCGCGCAGGTTGTGCTCCCGGGCCTGGTGGACCTCGATCGCCGGCTCAGCGGCCCCCTCCGCAGCCACGGCGTAGGCGGCCCCCGCCTCCGCAGCAGCTCGGGGGGATTCGGTTGGAGGGGCCGCAGGGGGGCTCGAGGGGCCTTCAGACGCACCGAGCATCGCAGCCCGAGCGGGGACGCCGAGCGGCGACAGCCGCTCGGCGAGCGCGCGTTGTCCGAGCGAAGCGAGTCTAGCGCGCGGCCCCGCTCGGGCGAGAAGCGCAGGGGACCCGAAGGGTGCGTCTGTCCGCCCCTCGAGCCCCCCTGCGGCCCCTCCAGATGCTGCCTCGCCACCGCCATCCGCCGCGGTGGCCCCGGCGAGCGCTGCCTCGTAGGCCGCCAGGGCCTCGCCGGTCGGCGTCTCGGCAGCGGCCGCCAGCTCCGCCGGGGCGCCGGTGACCATCAGCCGGCCGCCGGCCTCGCCGCCCTCGGGCCCCAGCTCGATGAGCCAGTCGGCGTTGGCGATCAGGTCCAGGTTGTGCTCGATGACCAGGAGGCTGTGCCCGGCCTCGGTCAGCCGCCGGAAGGCCTCGAGCAGGACCTGGATGTCGCTGAAGTGCAGCCCCGTGGTGGGCTCGTCGAAGATCAGCAGCGCGCTGCCCTCGCCCTTGCCCCTGCCCCGCTCGGCCAGGTGGCCGGCGAGCTTGAGCCGCTGGGCCTCGCCGCCGGAGAGGGTGGGCACCGGCTGGCCCAGGCGCAGATAGCCGAGGCCGACGGCCCGCAGGGGCTCCAGGCGGCGCACCACCTCGCGGCTGTCGGCGAAGAAGGCAGCAGCGTCGTCGGCGGTCATCGCCAGGATATCGTGGATAGACGCCGTTCGCCCGTCGGCGCCCTCCACCGCCACCTCCAGCACCTCGCTGCGGAAGCGCCGGCCGTCGCAGTCCGGGCACGGGAGGTAGACGTCGGCGAGGAACTGCATCTCCACGTGCTCGAAGCCGGAGCCCTTGCACGTCGGGCAGCGCCCCTGGCCGGCGTTGAAGCTGAAGGTGCCGGCCGTGTAGCCCCGCTCCCGGGCCGTGGGCTCGGCGGCGAGGCGCTTGCGGATGGGATCGAGGGCGCCGGTGTAGCTCGCCGGGCAGGAGCGGGGGCTCTTGCCGATAGGGGACTGGTCCACCAGGACGACGTCGCGGAGGGCCGCCACGCCGTCGATGCCGTCGTGCTCGCCGGGCGCCTCCACGGCCTGCCCCTGCTGCCGTAGGATGCCGCGGTAGAGGACGTCCTCGGCGAGGGTGGACTTGCCGGAGCCCGAGACGCCGGTGAGGCAGGTCAGGCCGTGGAGCGGGAGCGCCACGTCGATGCCCTGCAGGTTGTGGGCCCGGGCGTTGCGGACGACCACCTCCTCGTGCGGCTCCCGGGCGGCGCCCCCCGGGGGCGGCCCGCCCGCGCTGCCAGCGCCCTGGCCCACGCGGCGGCTGCCTGTCAGGTAGGCGGCCGTCGCCGAGCCCGAGGCGCATAGCCCCGCCGGCGGGCCGTTGAAGACCACCTGGCCGCCCCGCTCGCCCGGTCCCGGGCCCATGTCGATGATCCGGTCGGCGGCGGCCATCACCTGCGGGTCGTGCTCGACGACGAGCAGGGTGTTGCCGGCGTCGCGCAGCCGCTCGAGGATGCCGACGAGCCGGCCCACGTCCCGCGGGTGGAGGCCGACTGAGGGCTCGTCGAGGACGAAGAGGGTGTTGACCAGGGAGGTCCCCAGGGCAGTGGTGAGGTTGATGCGCTGCGCCTCGCCGCCGGAGAGGGTCCGCGACTGCCGGTCCAGGGTCAGGTAGCCCAGGCCCACCTCGTTCAGGTACCCCACCCGGCCGCGGATCTCCGCGAGGACCGTGGCGGCCGCCTCATCCAGCGGCGACGGCAGCTCCAGGGCGTCGAGGAAGCGCTGCAGCCGCTGCAGCGGCAGCGTCGCCAGGTCGTGCAGGGTCAGCCCCGGCAGGGCCTGCAGGGTCGCCTCGTCCATGGCCACGTGCCGCGGGCGGAAGCGCTGCGCCGGGTCGAGGACGGCATCGGCCTCGGCCCGGCCGCCCAGGCGGAAGTCCAGCGCCGCCGGGACCAGGCGGGCGCCGCGGCAATCGGGACAGCACCGGTAGGCGCGGTAGCGCGAGAGCTGCACGCGCACGTGCATCTTGTAGCTCTTGCGCTCGAGGTAGTCGAAGTAGCCCCGCACGCCGTACCACCGGCCGGAGCGCCCCCGGCGGTCCTCGCCCTCCCAGACCCACTGCCGGTCGGCCTCGTCGAGCTCCTGCCAGGGGACGTCGGTGGCCACGCCGCGTTGCCGGGCGGCGCGCAGCAGGTCCCGCTGGCACTCCGCTGAGGCGCCACCGCGGAACGGCTTGATGGCCCCGTCGGCGAGGCTGAGGCTAGGATCGGGGATGACGAGCTCGGGGTCGATCTCCATGATCCGGCCGAAGCCGCGGCAGGTGTCGCACGCCCCCAGCGGGGAGTTGAAGGAGAACAGCTCCGGGCTCGGCTGCGGGTAGTCCCGGTCGCAGGCCGCGCAGTGGAAGGCGCTGGAGTAGCGCCGCGGCTCGCCGACGGGCTCGCGGTCCGCGCCGAGGGCCCGCACCTGGCAGCGGCCGCGGCCCTTGTCCAGGGCCGTCTCCACCGCCTCCACCAGCCGCCCCCGGCGCCCGGGATCCAGGCGCAGGCGATCCTGGACCACCTCGACCCCGCCGCCACCCTCGTAGATGCGGGTGTAGCCCTGGCTGGAGAGCATCTGCCGCAGGTCGTCGCGATCCAGCCCCTCAGGGACCGCCACGGCGAAGGTCACAGCGATCGGCGTCCCCGGCGGCCAGGGTGCGCTGGCGTCCTCAGCGAGGAGCTCGGTAGCCACGGACTCCGGCGTATCCGGGCGCACCGGTCGGCCGCATCCGCTGCAGTAGGGCTGTGCCACCCGGGCGAAGAGCAGCTTCAGGTGGTCCGAGAGCTCGGTCATGGTGCCCACCGTCGAGCGCGAGGTGCGCACCGGATTGACCTGGTCGATGGCGATGGCCGGCGGCACGCCGTCGATGCGCTCGACCTGCGGCCGGTCCATGCGCTCGAGGAACTGCCGGGCGTAGGCGGAGAAGGTCTCCACGTAGCGCCGCTGCCCCTCGGCGTAGACGGTGTCGAAGGCCAGGGAGGATTTCCCGGAGCCGGAGACGCCGGTGATGACGATGAGTTCCCCGGCGGGGAGGTCGAGGTCGACCCCCTGCAGGTTGTGCTGCCGGGCGCCGCGGATGCGGATGGGGTCGCGCTCGGGAATGGCTCACTCTCCTCTCACGGGCCACGGGCCGTGCAGCCGCCGCACCCCGAGGAGGCAGGGCCAGCGGAGGCCCCGGTGGGTGGGGCCGCGAGGCGGGCAGCGAGCGCGCCCCTTCGGGGTCCCCTGCGCGTCTCGCCCGAGCGGGGCCGCGCGCTAGACTCGCTGCGCTCGGACAACGCGCGCTCGCCGAGCGGCTAACGCCGCTCGGCGTCCCCGCTCGGGCTGCGATGCTCGGCGCGCTCGAAAGCCTGCCTCGCGGCCCCACCCACCGGGGCTACCCACCGGGACCCTAGGGCGCTAGCCCCGGGCCTTCGCCTCCTGCCGACGGCGGTGGAGGATCGGCTCGGTGTAGCCGGCGGGCTGCTCGCGGCCCTTGAAGATCAGGTCCTTGGCGGCCTGGAAGGCGACGCTGGCCTCAAAGTCCTCGCTCATGGGCCGGTAGTTGGGGTCGCCGGCATTCTGGCCGTCGACGATCTCGGCCATGCGCTTGAGGGTGTCGAGGACCTGCTCCTCGCTGACCACACCGTGGTAGAGCCAGTTGGTCAGCAGCTGGCTGGCGATGCGCAGGGTGGCCCGGTCCTCCATGAGCGCCACGTCATTGATATCCGGCACCTTGGAGCAGCCGATGCCCTGCTCCACCCAGCGCACCACATAGCCGAGGATGCCTTGGCAGTTGTTGTCCAGCTCCTGCTTGATCTCGGCCTCGCTCCAGTCCGCGCTCGGCGCCAGCGGCACGGTGAGGATATCGTCGAGCGCCGCGCGCCGGCCCTGCGCAGCGATCTCCTCCTGCGCGCCGCGGACGTCCACCTGGTGGTAGTGGATGGCGTGCACGGTGGCCGCCGTGGGCGACGGGACCCAGGCGCAGTTGGCGCCGGCCTTCGGGTGCGCGGCCTTGGTGTCGAACATGTCGCGCATCTTGTCCGGCTTGGGCCACATGCCCTTGCCGATCTGCGCCCGGCCCTGGAGCCCGCAGGCCAGGCCCACGTCCACGTTCCAGTCCTCGTAGGCGTTGATGAAGGCCGCGCCCTTCATGTCCGCCTTGCGGATCACCGGGCCTGCCTCCATGGCGGTGTGGATCTCATCGCCGGTGCGGTCGAGGAAGCCGGTGTTGATGAAGATGACCCGGTCCCGGGCCTCGCGGATGCACGCCTTGAGGTTCACCGTGGTGCGGCGCTCCTCGTCCATGATGCCGATCTTGAGCGTCGCCCGCTCGAGGCCGAGGGCGTCCTCGATGCGCTCGAAGAGCTGCACCGTCAGGGCGACCTCCTCGGGGCCGTGCATCTTCGGCTTGACGATGTAGACGCTGCCGGCCCTGGAGTTGCGGACGCTGCTATTACCCTGGAGATCGTGCATGGCGCCCAGGGCGGTCAGCATGCCGTCGAGCATGCCCTCGGGGATCTCGTTGCCCTCCGCGTCGAGCACCGCCGGGGTAGTCATCAGGTGGCCGACGTTGCGCACGAGCATCAGCGAGCGGCCGGGCAGCGTCAGCGTCTCGCCGTCCGGGGTGGTATAGGTGCGGTCGGCGTTGAGCCGCCGGGTGAAGGACTCCCCGCCCTTGGTCACCGCCGTCTCCAGGGTGCCCTGCATGAGCCCGAGCCAGCTGCGGTAGACGCGCGCCTTGTCCTCGGCATCCACCGCGGCCACGGAGTCCTCGCAGTCCTGGATGGTCGTGACCGCCGACTCCATGACCACATCCTTGACGCCGGCCGGGTGGTCCTTGCCGATGGGGTCGTCGGGGTCGATCTGGATCTCGGCGTGCAGGCCGTTATGGCGCAGCAGGATGGCCGACGGCCGCGCCGGATCGCCGGTAAAGCCGACGAAGCGGGTGGGGTCGGCCAGCTCGGTCTCGCTGCCGTCGGAGAGGGTGATCACCAGCTGGCCCGGCGTGCCGTCGCTGACCCGGTAGGCGGTGACATCGCTGTGCAGGCTGTGGGCCAGCGGGGCCACCTCCTCGAGGGTCGCGGCAGCCTGCTCCATGACCTTGCGGCCCCGCTCGGGGTTGTAGCCCTCCCCCTTCGCCAGCTCGCCGCTATCCGGGATCATGTCGGTGCCGTAGAGGGCGTCGAACAGGCTGCCCCAGCGGGCGTTGGCGGCGTTGAGCGCGAACCGCGCGTTGTCGACCGGCACCACCAGCTGCGGGCCGGCTACAGTGGCGATCTCCGGGTCCACATTGGCCGTGGTGGCCTCGAAATCCGCCACCTCAGGCTCCAGGTAGCCGATCTGCTCCAGGAAGGAGCGGTGCTCGGCGGTATCGAAGTCGCCGCGGCGCTCGCGGTGCCAGTCGTCGATCTGCCGCTGCAGCGAGGCGCGCCTCTCCAGCAGCTCGCGGTTGCGCGGCCCGAGGTCGCCGACGATACGGCCGAGCTCGCTCCAGACGGTATCGGCCTCGACGCCGGTGCCCGGCGCCAGCTCCTGCGCCACCAGGTCGTGGAGCTCCCGTGCGACCTGCAGGCCGCCGGCTTGGACCCGTTCGCTCATGGTCTCTTCCCTATTCAGCTTCGCGATCAAGGCATAAAGAAAGATCATAACCCATCTGCGCGCCGCGGATCACCCGCCTGCCGCCCGCCGGCGTGCGCGCCTGTGCGCTAGCCCGCGCAGGGCTAGCGCGCGTACCGGCACATCCTTGAGGACGCGGCAGGCATGGGCCCCTCAGCAGCGCTCGTGAGGCCGTAGGCGGCCAGCCCAGGGCCGGCGCGAGGCAGCGCCCGGCGACCGCCCTCGCCGCGCCGTAGCCCTCGCGGCGCGGCGACCTCAGCAGGGGCGGCAGGGGATCACCGTAGGCGACGGGAGAGGACCGTCTCCACCCGGCTGCGCTTGAGCGGGCGCAGGTTGCGCACCACCTCGTGCCGCTGCTCGAGATCCATGCGGTCCAGCACGCGGGCCAGGGTGTTGAACGGTAGCCGGTTGGCCAGGCGCGCCGCCCGGCCGAGGTCCAGGTGCTCCAGGACGCTGGCCTGGACAGCGGGGGACATCTCCAGGAAGGCCGCCAGCGCCTCGCTGCTCGGCATCGCCTCGAGGGCGGCAGGCCGCTCGGCGGGATCCATCTCCAGGATGCGGCGTGCGGCTGCGGCGGGCAGGCGGGCCCCGGCCTCCGCGCGGGCCGAGCCATCAAGGCCGAACCCATGATCCTCGTTGGTCACGCTCATCTCTGCCTCCTCCTGCTTGTTCCGGCGGCTCGCCCCGAGCGCGCCGGTGGCAGAGGAGCGTGCGAGACCTCCGTCAGCTAGCCGGCGCCGCCGGAGCGAGCGCTTGTCCGCGGGATAGCGCTGCTGTACGGCCTACTGCAGTGCTCGTCCAGCATGACGGTGGGTCCATGTGGCTGATACGCGCGCAAAAATTACGCCAGCCGGCAGGCGGCTGTCAATAATGCAGGGCTGATCGTGGCATTAGCTTGACCCCTCGCGCCTTTGCGGATATTTTTGATAGCTTAGCCGTAGTATCGAATATAGCTATACATCGCAGAGGTCCCTTATGAAGCAAGGCATCCACCCCGAGTACCGCGAGGTCGTGTTCCAGGACATGTCGACCGACTTCTCCTTCATGAGCCGCTCCACGGTGGCCACCGACGAGACCATCACGTGGCAGGACGGGAAGGAGTACCCGCTGGTGAAGGTCGAGGTCTCCAGCCGCAGCCATCCCTTCTTCACCGGCAAGCAGCGCGTGGTGCAGTCCGGCGGCCAGGTGGATCGCTTCCGCAAGCGCTTCGGCATGACCCGCGGCACCTCAACGGGGTGATGGCGGGGCCGCACCGTTGTAGCGGGCCACTCCCGGCATTGCGCCCGGGTCCCCAAGGCACGAGCGGAGGGGCATGATGACGTCGAGGACTGTCACCGTAACCGATAACACCACCGGCAAGCGCATCGAGATGCCCGTCCGCGAGGGGACCCACGGCCCGCCGGTGGTCGAGATCAAGGATCTCTACAAGGAGTTCGGGTACTTCACCTACGACGCCGGCTTCACCTCCACGGCCAGCTGCCGCAGCGATATCACGTTCATCGACGGCGAGAACGGGATCCTCCTCTACCGCGGCTACCCCATCGAGCAGCTAGCCGAGCACAGCAGCTTCCTCGAGGTCTCGTACCTCCTGCTCCACGGCGAGCTCCCCACCCGGGAGGAGCTCGACGCCTTCAACCAGGCGGTCACCGAGCACACCATGATCAACGAGTCGTTGAAGGAGTTCTTCGACGGCTTCCACTACGACGCCCACCCCATGGCCATGCTGACCGGCGTCGTCGCCTCCCTGTCAGCCTTCTACCACGACGCCATCAACCTGGGGGACCCGGGCAACCGGATGCTCACCTGCCACCGGGTGCTGGCGAAGATGCCGACCATCGCCGCGGCCGCCTACAAGCACATGATGGGCGAGCCCTTCGTCTACCCGCTGAACCGGCTCTACCACACCGAGAACCTGCTCAACATGCTCTTCTCGCGCCCGACCGAGCCGTACGAGATCAACCCGATCCACGCCCGGGCGCTGGACCAGCTGCTCATCCTCCACGCCGATCACGAGCAGAACGCCTCGGCAGCCACAGTGCGGCTGACGAGCTCCACGGGGACCAACCCCTTCGCCTCCATCGCCAGCGGCTGCGCAGCGCTCTGGGGCCCGGCCCACGGCGGGGCCAACGAGGCGGTTCTGAACATGCTCCACGAGATCGGCGATGTCAGCCAGGTCCCGAGGTATCTCGAGAAGGCCAAGGACAAGGACGACCCGTTCCGCCTTATGGGGTTCGGCCACCGGGTCTACAAGAATTTCGATCCGCGCGCCAAGGTGATGAAGCAATCGGCCGACGAGGTGCTGGAGCTTCTGGGCGTCGAGAACAACCCGACGCTGCAGGTCGCCAAGGAACTGGAGAAACAGGCCCTCGCCGATCCCTATTTCACCGACAAGAAGCTGTTTCCGAATGTCGATTTCTATTCGGGGATCATTCTCGAGGCGATGGGATTTCCGACCGCCATGTTCACGCCCATCTTCGCGGTCAGCCGTACCATCGGCTGGATCTCGCAGTGGAAGGAGATGATCACCGATCCGCAACTCAAGATCGGGCGTCCGCGGCAGTTGTATCAGGGTGTAACGCTGCGCGACTACACCGATATCGAGACGCGCTGAGCCGTGGACCGGATGGACCGGACCCGAAAAGGCCCGCATGATGCGGGCCTTCTTTATGTGACTGGTGGTAAGGATCCCGCGTGATGCGGTCCGCCTGACGCACGGAATTCTAGAAGAAGTCCGATCAAGAAATCTCGGATTCCCTTGGGCGCCTTCCCTTGCGTGGGTGATCCCACGTCACCTGCCCTCGAAGTGCGGCGGGCGTTTTTCGAGGAACGCAACCACACCTTCCTGAAAATCCCGACTTTGTCCGCAGGCGCCTTGCAGCTTGGCCTCGAGATCGAGCTGCGCCTCGAGCGAGTTGTCCCATGTGGCCCGGATCGCCTGCTTGGCGGCGCGGTAGGTTTGCGTCGGCCCCTTGGCCAGTTGCGCGACGCGTGCCTGCCAGTGAGCCTCGAACGCGTCATCGCTCACCGCTTCCCAGATCATGCCCCAGTCGCTGGCCTGCCGGGCGCTGATCGGCTCGGCAAAGAGCGCGGCGCCCATGGCCTTGGCCATGCCCATCTGGCGCGGCAACGACCATGTCCCGCCGGCATCAGGGATGAGGCCGATGCGCGCGAAGGCCTGCAGGAAATAGGCGCTTTCGGTGGCGATCACGATATCGGCGGCGAGCGCGAGATTGGCCCCTGCCCCGGCCGCGGCGCCGTTCACCGCGCTGAGCGTCGGCACCGGGCACTCGGTGATCGCACGCAGCATAGGCACGTATTCCTCGCGCAGCACACGCTCCAGGTCGAGGCTGGACGCATCGCCCCCATCGCTGAGATCCTGCCCCGAACAGAACGCGTCGCCCCGGCC
>CAJXKI010000014.1 GCA_913055765.1 uncultured Ectothiorhodospiraceae bacterium | reverse complement strand
CAGGAGCACGCCCGCCCCGGGCCGAACGCCGGCACCACGCAGCTCGGCGAGCTGCTCAAGGAGCAGATGCAGGGCGGCCAGGACGAGGACTGATCCCGCCGGTACCGTCGGGGGCGGCAGCGCGCCGCCCCCGTATCGCCTGAGCCACCAAGCGAAGACCCTCGATCCATGACGAAGTCCGAGCTCATCGACACCATGGCGTCCAGCCAGCCCCACCTGGCGCATAAGGACGTGGAAGACGCCGTCAAGAAGATGCTCGAGCAAATGAGCGAGACCCTCGCCAGCGGCGACCGGATCGAGATCCGCGGCTTCGGGAGCTTCTCGCTCCACTACCGCCCGGCCCGCATGGGCCGCAACCCCAAGACCGGCGAGGCCGTGGCGCTGCCGGCGAAGTACGTGCCCCACTTCAAGCCGGGCAAGGAGCTGCGCGAGCGGGTCAACAACAGCCGCGGCCGGGTGCCGCTACGCGCCCAGTAGCCGACCCCGCTGCCACCAAGAGAGGGTGAGAGGGCTATGCGACGTCTATTCGCCATCATTGCCATGCTGCTGATCATCCTGATCGGCCTCGCCTTCTCGGTGCTGAACGCGGACCCAGTCGCTGTGGACATCTTCTTCGCCGAGGTCGAGATCGCCCTGTCCGTGGCCCTGGTGACCGCGCTCATTGTGGGGGCCGCGCTCGGCGCCTTGACCAGCCTCGGTGCCGTCTGGCGCCGTCGTCGGGAGGTTAGCCGCCTGCGCCGGCAGCTGGGCTACGCGGAGCGCCAGCTGCAGTCTATGCGCCCCGATCCGCTGGAGGGCGGCGACTGACGCCGATGCACGAGCTGCTGTGGCTGCTGCTGCCAGCGGCCGCGCTCTCCGGATGGTGGATCGGCCGGCGCGGTAGCCGCGAGACGGGCCGGAGCGCCGGCGACCCGCCGCCGTCCGAGGCCTACCTCCAGGGCTTGAACTACCTGCTCAACGAGGAGCGGGACAAGGCGCTGGAGGTCCTGACCCGGATGGAGGAGGTGGGCAGCGATACGGCCGAGACCCACCTGGCGCTGGGCAGCGTCTTCCGCCGCCGCGGCGAGGTGGACCGGGCCATCCGTATCCACCAGGACCTCATCGACCGCCCGTCGCTGACCCGCGACCAGCGGACCTACGCCCTGCTCGCCCTCGGCGAGGACTACATGAAGGCTGGGGTCCTCGACCGCGCCGAGGCGCTCTTCCAGGAGGTGGTGGCCCAGGACGCCCACGTCGACCAGGCGCTGCGGCACCTGCTGACCATCTACGAGCACGAGGGGGAGTGGGGCCAGGCCATCGAGACCGCTCGGCGGCTCGAGGGCCTGGGTGAGGGCGGCTACCGGGTGCGCATCGGGCAGCTGCGCTGCGAGCAGGCGCGCCAGGCCTGGGCCGGCGGCGATGCCGACCAGGCGCGTAAGACGCTGCGCCGCGCCCTGTCGGCAGACCCGGGCTGTGCCCGCGCCAACATGCTCCTCGGCGACCTGGAGCGCGAGCAGGGCCGGCACAAGGCCGCCGTCAAGGCGTACGAGGCCATCGGGCAGCAGGACCCGGCGCTGCTGCCGGAGGCCCTCGATGGCCTCGCCGCCGCCTACGCCGGGGTCGGCCGGACCGGGCGGATGGAGAGCTTCCTGCGGGAGATGGTCACCCGCCAGCCGGACGGCCGGCTCATGGTCCGCCTGGCCAACGAGGTGCGCCAGCGCCAGGGGACAGAGGCCGCCATCCGCGAGCTGACCCTGATGCTGCGCCGGCAGCCGTCGCTGGGGGGCATCCGGCGCCTGGTCGCCATGACCCAGTCGGTGGGGGAGCCCATCGGGCCGCGGGAGGTGCAGATCCTGCTCGACCTGTTCGAGAAGCTCGAGGCCGGCCGGTCCCGCTACCGCTGCCGGCAGTGCGGCTTCGCCAGCTGGACCCTGTTCTGGCAGTGCCCGGGCTGCCGGGCCTGGGCGACCCTGCGGCCGCTGGACGAGACGGAGGGGATGTGACCGCTAGCGGCGACCCGCGCCTGATCGTGGCCCTGGACTTCCCGTCGGCTGAGCCGGCGGAGGCGCTGGCCGAGCGCCTGGATCCGGCGCTGTGCCGGCTCAAGGTGGGCAAGGAGCTGTTCACCCGGGCCGGGCCCGGGCTGGTGGAGCGGCTCCAGGCCCGCGGCTTCGGCGTCTTCCTCGATCTCAAGTACCACGACATCCCGAGCACCGTCGCCGGCGCCTGCCGCGCCGCCGCCGAGCTGGGGGTGTGGATGGTCAACGTCCACGCCCTCGGCGGCCGGGGCATGCTCGAGGCGGCCCGTGAGGCGGTCGCGCAAGGGGGCGACGAGCGCCCCCTGCTCACGGCGGTGACGGTGCTCACCAGCCACGACGCGGCCACGCTGGCCGAGATCGGCCTCGCCGGCTCGCCGCGCGAGGCGGTGCTGCGCCTCGCCGGGCTGGCCCGGGATGCCGGGCTCGATGGCGTGGTCTGCTCGCCCGAGGAGGCCGCTGCCCTCGGGGAGCGCTTCGGTGGCGAGCTGCTGCGGGTGGCCCCCGGGATCCGGCCGGCCGGCTCGGCGGGGGGCGACCAGCGGCGCGTGGCGCAGCCGGCGGCGGCTGTGGCCGCCGGCTGCGATCACCTGGTGGTGGGGCGGCCCATCACGGCCGCCGACGATCCCAGGGCGGCGGCCGCGGCCGTGGCCGCGGAGATCGATGCGGCATCGTGACTGGATTGGCCCTGCCGGCGGGGCGCTGCTATATTCACGATGGCGCCGAGGATCGGCGCCCGCCGTCCAGGGAAGCGGCGGCGGATGACCGCGACGACAAGGAGGTACGACCATGCTCGGGAAGCGCTTCCGCCTCGTAGGCGCCAGCCGCGCCATCCTGCCCGTGACGCTCGCCTTCGCCCTGCTCGCTGCGGCCCGCGCGACGGCCGCTGAGGGGGTCGACGTCAATGCCGCCTCCGCCGAGGAGCTCGCCCAGGCGCTCGACGGGGTCGGGGAGGTACGCGCCGAGTCCATCGTGGCGAACCGGGAGGCCAACGGCCCCTTCACGGCCATCGACGACCTGCGCCGGGTCGACGGCGTGGGGCCGGTCACCGTGGAGGACAACCGCGAGCGGATCCGGCTCGGGGAGGCCGCTAGCGAGTAGGGCCTGGCCCGGCGGGCCGCCCCGAGCCCTCGGGGTGGCCCGCCGCGGGCGAGCATCACTCCATGTGCAGCCCGCCGTTGATGTCCACGTTGGCGCCGGTGATGAAGCCGGCATCCTCGGAGGCGAGGTAGGCGATCAGGGAGCCGATCTCGTCCGGCTCGCCGAGGCGCTGGACGGGGATGGTCTCGATGATCTGCTGGCGGACCTCCTCCTTCATCTCCATGACCATGTCGGTGGCCAGGTACCCCGGGGAGACGGTGTTCACCGTGACCCCCTTGCGGGCCAGCTCCCGGGCCAGGGACATGGTGAAGCCGTGCATGCCGGCCTTGCTGGCGGCGTAGTTGCACTGGCCGAACTGCCCCTTGCGGCCGTTGACCGAGGCGACGTTGATGATACGGCCCCAGCCGCGCTCGGCCATGCCGTCGGCGAACTGCTTGGTGACGTTGAAGACGCTGTCCAGGTTGGTGCGCAGCACCTGGTCCCAGCCCTCCCGGGACATCTTCTTGAAGCTGCTGTCCTGGGTGACCCCGGCGTTGTTGACGAGGATGTCCACCTCACCGACCTGGTTGCGGACCTCCTCCGCCATGGCGACGCAGGAGTCCCAGTCCGAGACATCGCACTGGACGGCGTAGGCCGAGGGTGCACCGCAGCCCTGCATGTGCTCCTGCCACTGGGCGACGCGGCCCTTGTCCGAGGTGTAGGTGGTCACCACAGCGTGCCCGGCGCGGCCCAGGCGCTCGCAGATCGCGGATCCCAGGCCGCCCAGGCCGCCGGTCACGAGAGCCGTCTTCTGGCCCATAGCTGCTCCCCCTTATCGGTCTTCTTGGTGCTGTCCTGGCGAGGTGCCGGGTAGCGCCCGGCACAGCCTAGTCCCAGAATAGGGGCCGTACAGGGCTTTGCAAATAACGGGGCAACCGCCCGGGAGGTCCCATGAGCGCGGAACCGGAGCCCGCCCCCGGCGGGCGTATCTACGACGACTTCGTGGCCACCATCGGCGACACGCCGCTGGTGCGCCTGCCCCGGCTGAGCGCCGAGGCGGGGCACGAGGCCGAGCTGCTCGCCAAGCTCGAGGCCCTCAACCCGCTGAGCTCGGTCAAGGACCGCATCGCCCTGGCCATGATCGAGGCCGCCGAGGCCGAGGGGCGGATCAGCCCGGGGCGCTCCACCCTCATCGAGCCGACCTCCGGCAACACCGGTGTCGGCCTGGCCTTCATCGCCGCTGCCCGCGGCTACCGGCTGATCCTGACCATGCCCGCGAGCATGTCCCTCGAGCGGCGCAAGCTCTTCGAGCTCTACGGCGCCCGCCTCGAGCTCACCGATCCGGGCGCCGGCATGCGCGGCGCCATCGAGCGCGCCGAGGCGCTGCTCGCGGACACCCCCGACAGCCTCCAGCCGGGGCAGTTCAGCAACCCGGCCAATCCCCAGGTCCACCGGCGGACCACCGCCGAGGAGATCTGGCGCGACACCGGCGGTGAGGTCGACGGCCTGATCACCGGCGTCGGCACCGGCGGCACCCTCACCGGCGTCGCCGGCCTGCTCAAGGAGCGCCGCCCGGGGTTCCGCGCCTACGCCGTCGAGCCGGCCGGCTCCCCGGTGCTGTCCGGCGGCTCGCCGGGGCCCCACGCCTTGCAGGGCATCGGCGCCGGCTTCGTCCCCGATACCCTCGACCCCGGGCTCATCGATGAGGTCCACGCCGTCGACGACGAGGAGGCCCTGGCGATGGCCCGCCACGTCGCCCGCCTGGAGGGCATCCCCTGCGGCATCTCCAGCGGCGCCACCCTGGCCGTCGGCAGCCGGATCGCCGCCCGGCCGGAGCTGCGGGGGCAGCGGCTGGTGGTGGTCCTGGCCTCCAGCGCCGAGCGCTACCTCTCCACGCGGCTCTTCGAGGGGCTGGGCGAGGGCGGCTGAGCGACGCCTTGCGTTACGGTGGCCGCATCGGGCCTGCGGCGGCGGTCCTAGCCGCGGGTGCGCCGTGGGGGTCCTGCAGGGGTTAGCGGCCGATCCAGCGGATCCGGCAGGCCGTGATGTAGGGCACCGCCTCGGCGGCACGCGCCAGGGCGTCGGCCTCCTCGTGCTGCGCCTGGGGCGCCCGGTCCGCCTGCCAGGGGAGGTGGAGCTCCACCTCCATGCGCCCCTCGAGGTAGTGCAGGTCCAGGCGCTGGATCTGCGCCGCCAGGGGCTGGCCCGCCCAGCGCCGCTGCAGCTCCGCCTCCACCTCGCCGCGGCGCGGCAGGTGGCGGGTCTCCTCGTGCCAGTCCGGGGCCTCGTGCTCGACGTGGACGAGGACCTCGATGAGGTCCGGGTTCTGCTCGACCAGGTGGGCACGTACCGCCTCGGCGATGCGGTGCCCCTCCGAGACGCTCACCCGCGGATCGACGACCACGTGGACATCGATGAGGGTGTCCTCGGCCATGTGCCGGCTGCGCAGGTCGTGGACGCCCTGGACGCCCTCGAGGCCCCGGATCTGGCGCTCCAGCTCGCGGACCTGGGCCGGGCTCAGGCCGGTGTCCACCAGCTCACGCAGGGCTTGCCAGAGGAAGCGCAGGCCCATGTAGCCGAGCATGGAGGCGACGACGATGGCGCCGACCGCGTCGAGCCGCGGGAAGCCGAGGAAGACGCCGATGATCCCGATCACGACCACCACCGAGGAGAGGGCGTCGGAGCGGTGGTGCCAGGCGTTGGCGTGGATGATGTTCGAGCGTACCCGGCGTGCGATGAGGCGGGTGTACTGGTAGAGCGCCTCCTTGGCCAGGATGGAGACGACGGCGGCGGACAGGGCCAGCCAGCCGGGGATGAGCAGCCGCTCGGGCGCCATGAGCAGGCGCTGCGAGGCGTCGTAGATGAAGCCGCCGGCGATCAGCACCAGGGCAGCGCCGACGAAGGCGGTGGCCACGGTCTCGATGCGGCCGTGGCCGTAGGGGTGATCCTGGTCGGCGTTCCGGCTGCCGTAGGTGGTGGCGAGCAGGACCACGCCGTCGGAGATCAGGTCGCCGAGCGAGTGGGTGCCGTCCGCGATCAGCGCCTGGGAGTTGCCGAGCCAGCCGGCGACGATCTTGCCGGCGCCGAGCAGGAGGTTGACGATCGCCCCGACGACCGTCACGCGCTGCTTAGCCCGCAGGTGGCCGCTGTCCTCGGCTGTGGTCTCGACGGTCACGGATGCTCCCCTTGGCCGCGGTCGGTGCCTCGTCCGCTCTGCGGAGCGCAGACCGTAACAGCCCTGCCTCGCCAGCAGAACCGCCGTGCACAGGCCGCCGGGGTTGCGGCACACTGAGCGGCGTCGGCGGCCGCCGCAAGGGGCCGCGCCCAGCCATGAATCCCGACAGGAGGAGCGCCAGTCATGGCGGACATGCAGCCCATCGGCGTCATCCGTACGCCCTACGTCGAGCGCCGGGAGGCGCCGCGCCAGCCCAGCGCCGAGGCGGACGAGACCGGCCGGATCGAGGTGGAGCCGGCCCTCAGCGACGGCCTCCGGGACCTGGACGGCTTCTCCCACATCACCCTGGTCTTCCTCCTCGACCGTAGCGAGGGCTACGAGCTCGAGGCCACGCCTCCCATCGACGACCGTGCCCACGGCGTCTTCGCCACCCGCTCGCCGCGCCGGCCCAACCCGATCGGGATCTCCACGGTGCGCCTGGAGCGGATCGAGGGCAACGTCCTCCATATCCGCGGGCCGGATATGCTCGACGGCACCCCGCTGCTCGATATCAAGCCGTACAATCCGGACCTCGCGCCGGCCGGCCCGTTCCGCTGCGGCTGGATCGACGAGGTCAAGGGACGTGCCCCCCGCGCGGACCGGGACGGCCGCTCCGCCGACGGGGCGTAGGCGCCATGGGTGCTGCCGAGGGGGCTGCGGGCGGCGAGGCGGCGGCCGGCGGTCTCGGCGTCGTGATCACCGGCGGCAGCCGCGGTCTCGGCCTCGCCATGGCGCGGCGCTTCCTCGCCGCCGGGGATACCGTGCTCCTCTGCGCTCGCGATGAGGCGCGGCTGCAGGCGGCGCGGGCGGAGCTCGCGGCCGAGGGCGCCGGCGCCGAGGAGCGCCTCCACACCCTGGCCTGCGATGTCGCCCAGCCGGCGGGGGCGGAGCGCTTGGCCGAGGACGCTGCCGCGCGCCTGGGCACCATCCACCGCTGGATCAATAACGCCGGCACGGCGGGCCGCCACAAGCGGCCGCTGGCGGAGCTAGCGGCCGACGACATCGCGACCACTTGCGCTACGAACCTGGCCGGCTCCATGCAGCTGTGCGCCGAGGCGATACGCCGCATGCGTCGCCAGCCCCCTGCGGCATCGCCGAGGTACCACCTCCTCAATCTCGGCTTCTCCACCCTCGGGGCCTACCTCTCGCGGACCTCCATCCCGCACCGGGTGAGCAAGCTGGCGGTGGCGGAGCTCTCGCGGCAGCTGCGCCGGGAGCTGCGCGAGGCCGGCGAGACCGGTATCGGGGTCCACGAGCTGCGTCCGGGGTTGGTCCGCACGGGGCTGCTGCTCGCCGATATGCCGGAGCGGGCGCGGCCCGTCGTCGACCGCATGGCCGAGCCGCCGGAGCGGGTGGCCGAGGCGCTGGTGCCCCAGGTACGCCGGTTGTCGGGGACAGGACGGGTGATTCGGCACCGCTCGCAGCTACGCCTGCTGCTGCGCGGGCTCGCCGCCGCGCCGGCGGCGCGGCGCGGCGGCTGAGGCCGTCCATGTGGAGCGGGCCCGCCCCGCTGGGGTGGGCGGTACGGCGGGCTCAGTTCATGTAGGAGCTGGCCATGAGGAAGGCGATGATGAACACGGCGGTGCCTACGACGAGGGTGACCTTGGTCTTGAACTGCATGGTGCTTGCCTTCTGCGCTAGGGGAGTGTGCCGGACCGGACGCTACGCGGGGACCGCGCCGCCGGTCAATGCGCCGGCGCGGCGGGTCAGCCCGGCCCGGTGCGCTCGGTGACCGTCCGCTCGGCCGCCTCCATGACGGCGGCGATGTGCTCGTCCCAGTCGAACGGCACCGTCGGCGCCTGCGCGCCGTCGCCGCGCTGGGTATCGCGGATCGCCGGCAGGCCGCCGGCGTCCTCCTGGGCGCTGACCAGCCGGGTCGCGGCGTCGCAATCCCCCGCCTGCTGACGCAGGTCCTCCGTACCCTGCTCCGGGCAGCGGGTGAGCGCCCGCCAGGCATCCACCAGCGCCTCCCACGGGGTCTCGTGGTCCCGGTCCATCCAGCGGAAGCTCATGCGCGCCTCCTTGGTGAGCTCGGTAGGGCCTCAAGCTAGCCCGGCCTCGGCCGTGCTGCCAATAGCCGCTCCGTATTCGATCACTGTGATGCATTTTGCCTATTGACACCTGTCAAGGTGCGTGGAAGTGTGGCGACCGCTCGGCCGCCCGCCGGGGGCAGTCGCCCCGGTGGGTCGGCCAGCACCTACAAGGACTGGATCGCTATGGCTCCAGGTGCCCCGGCGGCCACGGCGCCGCCGGGATCGCGGCCCCGGGGCCGCGATCGGGAAGCCGGTGCGCAGGCGACGCCTGCAAGTCCGGCGCTGTCCCCGCAACGGTAGGCGAGGCCAGGTGCGGCGAGCAGGCCACTGTGGCGTCGGCGTGAGAGCGCCCGCCGCGGGAAGGCGCCGCACCGCTAGCTACGGCTTGCCTCGCGAGCCCGGAGACCGGCCTGGAGCTACGACGCCGCACGGCGGGGAATCGTGGGCGGCGGTGCAACCCGGGGTGCCTCGTCTCGACCCCATCGGGGCCACCTGCTGCCGCCTCCATCTCCCCGCGGGATACCGCCACCCTTGCAGAAATGGAGGCGTACCATGCATATCGAGCCCGGTGTCCTGGCTCAGCCCAAGCTCATCCTCGCCGGCACGGCTTCCGCCGGCGTGCTCGCCTACTACCTCCGCTACCTCGCCCGCCGGCCGGGGGATTGGCTGCGCACGGCCCTGGCCGCGGTCTTCTTCTCGGCCTTCATGCAGGCCTTCCACGTCCCGGTGGGGGTATCGGAGCTGCACTTCGTCGGGGCCATGCCTATCTACCTGACCCTCGGCTTCCTGCCGACGCTGTTCGGCTTCGCCGTGGGGCTGCTGGTGCAGGGGATCCTCTTCGCGCCGGGCGACCTGATCCACTGGGCGGTGAACAGCCTGTCGCTGATCCTGCCGCTGGCCCTGGTGCACTACACGTTCGGCCGGCGCCACCGCGAGGGCGGCGAGGCCCTGACCTGGGCGCGGATCGTGCGCCTGGACGCGATCTTCTACAGCGGCGTCGCCACCATGGTGGGCTTCTGGCTGGCCGGCACCGAGACGGGGCTGAGCGCCTGGGCGGCCTGGGCGAGCTCCTACGCCGCCATCGTGGCCGTCGAGCCGCTGATCACCTACGCCCTGATCCGGACGCTGCGCACCCAGAAGGGGCAGCCCCTGGCCCGGTACCTCGATCTCGGGGGCGTCCGCCTGGCGACCTGACCCCCGGGCGGCGGGCCGCGCGGCGCCTGCCGCCGGCGCCGCCCGGCGGCTCGGTTGTGTGGTAGGATCTGTCCCAGTGTCCTGATCCGGGAGCCGAGCGGAGGGCGCGCCCTTGAGGGGAACGGCGAGAGCGGCGGGCGCCGCCCCGGCAGCGGCGAGCGGCCGGCGGCCGTGCCGGGCGCTGTGCCGCCGGCTGCTCGGCACGGTCCTCCTCCTCGCGGCGACGGCGGCCCCGGCCGCCTCGCCCGGGGAGGGGGCGGACCCCATCGCCCCGGTAATCCTTAGCATCACGGGCCTGCTCTTCTTCGCCCTGCTGGGCCAGTCGCTGGCCAGGGCGCTCGGCCAGCCCGCCGTGCTCGGCGAGCTGCTCATCGGCATCGCCCTGGGCAATGCGCTGTACTTCGCGGGCCTGGACCTGGCCCTGATCCTGCGCGAGGGGCAGGGCGCGCTGGCCCTGGTCACCGAGGCCATGCGCAACGGGGGCTGGGACGGGGTGGCGGGCAGCGAGCTCGCCGCGGCCGATGCCGAGGCCGTGCTCGAGGTCCTGCGGGGCCCGGATGGCGGCACCTACCTGCGCATCCTCCAGACCGTCGATGTCTTCGCCGCCTACGGGCTGATCTTCCTGCTCTTCCTGGTGGGCCTGGGGACCTCCGCGCGGGAGCTGTCCCAGACCGGCTGGGACGCTGCCCGGGTGGCGCTGCTCGGGGTAGCCGCGCCCTTCGCCCTCGGCCTGCTCGCGGTGCGCGTCCTGCAGCCCGAGCTGGGCTGGGAGGTGGCGGTCTTCGTGGCCGCTACGCTCGCCGCGACCTCCATCGGGATCACGGCCCGGGTGCTCACCGACCTCCACCAGGACCACGCCGCTGAGGCCCGGGTCATCCTGGGGGCGGCGGTGCTCGACGACGTCCTCGGCCTCGTCCTGCTGGCGGTGGTGAGCGGGATCGTGGTCACCGGCGGGATCACGCTGCTCGGCGTGGCCGAGATCGTCGGCCGCTCGGCGCTGTTCTTCGTCGCCGCCTACTACCTGAGCCCGCCGCTGCTGCGCCTCGTCGTCTACCTGGTCCGCGGCCTCAGCCTCCCCGAGGCGAAGCTCTTCGTGGCCTTCCTCTTCACCATGGTCCTCGCCTGGAGCGCCAAGGCGCTGGGGCTGGCGACCATCGTGGGCGCCTTTACCGCCGGTGTCCTGCTCAGCGACCGCTACTTCACCTACTGGCGGGGCCGGGACGAGCAGGACTACACCATCCGGGACCTGATCTCGCCGCTGGAGATGGTGCTGGCGCCGGTGTTCTTCATCTTCATGGGGATCCAGGTCAAGCTCGAGACCTTCCTCAGGCTGGAGGTGCTCCTGCTCGCCCTGGCGCTGACCGTCCTGGGCATGGCCGGCAAGCTGATTGCCGGCTGGGGCGCTCGGCGCGGCTACAAGCGCGCGGCGATCGGCGTGGCCATGATGCCGCGCGGCGAGGTGGGCCTGATCTTCGCCACGGTCGGCAAGGGGCTGGGCGTCGTGCCGGATGCGCTCTTCTCCGCCATCGTCCTCATGGTGGTCCTCACCACCCTCATCACCCCGGTGCTGCTCAAGCGCATGCTGGGCTCGGAGGCCAGCCCGGCCCACCACGATTGAGCGTGCCGCCGAGCCGTTTATCATCAGGGCCCTCCCCGTGAGCCGTACAGGAGGGTACCGATGCCGGCGCCGTGGCTGGATGTCTTCCTCTGGGCGCTGGTGGCGACCACCAGCCTCTACGTCGGGATGGCCGTTTTCACCTCCCGGCAGCGCTTCCCCCGCCGGGTCTACATGGCCGCCGGGGTGCTGGCGAGCCTCGGCTACGTCGGCCCGCGCGCGCTCATCCCCTTCCTGCCGCAGCCGCGGCTCGGGCTGCCGGACGGCCTGGCGCTGGCCGGCGGGCTCGTGGTCCTGGCTGCCGGGGTCGGGATCATGGCGCGGGTCGTGGTGCGCCTGCGCGCTGCCGGGCAGGGCGGCGACGGCCCTGTGCTGGACGACGGCCTCTTCGGCCTGGTCCGCCACCCCATGTACCTGGGCGACGTGCTCTGGCCGCTGGGCCTGGGCGTGATGCTGGACGCCGCCTACGCGGTGGCGCTGGTGCCGCTGTGGTGGCTGCTGCGGGCGTGCCTGACGGTGCTCGAGGAGGAGCGGCTCATCGACAAGCACGGCGAGGCGTACCGGGCCTATCAGGCCCGGGTGCCCCGCCGCGTGCTGCCGCTGCCCGGGCGGCGGTCGGCGTAGGCGTCACGCCGCCCGCCGGTGCTCGCCCCGGAGCCGGTCCGTGAGCCGGCGGATGAGGACGTAGAACAGCGGGATGAAGAAGATGGCCAGGAAGGTCGCCGAGACCATCCCGCCGAGCACCGCCGTGCCGATGGCCTGCTGGCTGCCGGCGCCCGCGCCGGTGCTCAGCGCCAGCGGCACGACGCCCATGCTGAACGCCAGGGAGGTCATCAGGATCGGCCGCAGCCGGATGCGCACCGCCTCCAGGGTCGCCTGGATGAGGGTGCGCCCCTCGCGCTCCAGGTTCCGGGCGAACTCCACGATGAGGATGGCGTTCTTGGCCGTCAGGCCCATGGTGGTGAGCATGCCGACCTGGAAGAAGACGTTATTGGGCAGCTCGCGCAGCAGGGCCGCGGCCACGGCGCCGAGCACCCCGAGCGGCACGGCGAGCATCACCGCGAAGGGGATGGTCCAGCTCTCGTAGAGGGCCGCCAGGGCCAGGAAGACCACGATCAGCGACAGGGCGTAGAGCAGCGGCGCCTGGGAGCCGGACTGCTGCTCCTGGTAGGAGATGCTCGACCAGGCGTGGTCGATCCCCTCCGGCAGCTGCTCGATGATCCGCTCCACCTCGGCCATCGCCTCGCCGGTGCTGAAGCCGGCCGCCGCCTCGCCGCGGATGTTGCGCGACGGCACGCCGTTGAACCGCTCCAGCCGGGGCGAGCCGTAGCCCCACTCGCCGTGGGCCACCTCGGTCAGCGGCACCATGCGGCCCTGGTCGTTGCGCACGTACCACGCCCGGAAGTCCTCCGGAAGCATGCGGTAGGGGGCCTGCGCCTGCATGTAGACGCGCTTCAGGCGCCCCTCGTGCAGGAAGTCGTTGATGTAGCCGGAGCCCCAGGCCACCGACAGGAGCTGGTTGATCGCCGGTAGCGGCACGCCCAGGGCGCGGGCCTTCTCCTCGTCGATGGTCAGCTCGTAGCGGGGCCTGTCCTGCAGGCCGTTGGGACGGACCCGGCTCAGCACCGGGCTCTCCGCGGCCGCCTTCAGGAATTGCCCCTGGGCCTGCATGAGGCGCTCGTGGCCCAGGTTGCCGCGGTCCTGCAGGTGCACATCGAAGCCGCTGGCGTTGCCCAGCGCCGGCATGGGGGGCAGGTTGAAGGCGACCACCCGGCCGTCGCGGATCATGCCGGCGAGGTCGCGGTTGGCCTGGTCGATTAGCGCCTGCGCGCTCTGCCCCGGCTCTTGGCGCTCCTCCCAGGGGTCGAGGTTGACGAAGGCGATGCCCACGTTCTGGGCGCGGCCGGTGAAGCTGAAGCCGGCGACCGCGAAGACCCCGTTGACCGCCTCCTTGTCCAGGAAGTAGCCCTCGACCTGGTCGACCACGTCCAGCGTCCGGGCCTGGCTGGCCTCGGGGGGCAGCTGGATCTGGGTGACGACCACGCCCTGGTCCTCCTCCGGGAGGAAGGCCTGGGGCAGGTTGGCGAACAGCACGCCGAGCAGGCCGACCAGGCCCACGAAGGCCAGCGCGTACGGCACCCAGCGCCGGGTGATGTGGCCGACCGTGGCCACGTAGGCCCGTGTCAGCCCCTCGAGCAGGGCGTTGAACCAGCCGAACAGGAGCTGGCTCACCCGCCCGCGCCCCTCGCGCGGGCGGAGCGTGGTGGCGCACAGCGTCGGGCTGAGGATCAGGGCCACCAGCACCGAGAGCGCCATGGCCGTGACGATGGTGATGGAGAACTGCCGGTAGATGGCCCCGATGGAGCCGGGGAAGAAGGCCATGGGCACGAACACGGCCGAGAGGACCACGCCGATGCCCACCAGGGCGCCGGTGATCTGGCCCATGGAGCGGCGCGTCGCCTCCAGCGGGTCTACGCCGTCCTCCTCCATGATGCGCTCGACGTTCTCGACCACCACGATGGCGTCGTCGACGAGCAACCCGATGGCCAGGACCATGCCGAACATGGTCAGCATGTTGATGGAGAAGCCGGCGGCCGCCATGACGCCGAAGGTGCCGAGCAGGACCACTGGGATGGCCAGCGTCGGGATGATGGTAGCGCGCCAGCTCTGGAGGAAGAGGACCATCACCAGCACGACGAGGATGATGGCCTCGACCAGCGTGTGGCCCACCTGGTCGATGGAGGCCTCGACGAAGGGCGCCGTGGAGTACGGGTAGCGGACCTCCACCCCCTCGGGGAAGTACGGCTCGAGCTCCGCGATGCGCTCCTGGACCCGCTCCGCGGTCGCCAGGGCATTGGCCCCGGGGGCGAGGTTGATCCCCATGCCGGCGGCGGGCCGGTCGTTGTAGAAGGTCTGGATGGCCTGGGACTCGCCGCCGAGCTCCACCTCGGCGACGTCGCCGAGGTGGACCTGGCCGCCGTCCTCGGTGGTCTTGAGGAGGATGTCGCGGAAGGCCTCGGGGCTGTCGAGCATCCCGCGCGCCGAGACGGTGGCGTTGAGCTGCTGGTCCTCGACGGCCGGCTGCTCGCCGAGCGCGCCGGCGGTGACCACCGTGTTCTGCGCCTCCAGCGCGCCGCGGATATCCCCCACCGTGATCCCGTACTCGGTCAACGCCAGCGGGTCCAGCCAGATGCGCATGGCGTACTGCGAGCCGAAGAGCTGCGTGTTGCCGACGCCCTCGACGCGGCCGATGGGCTCCTGGACCTCGGAGGCGATGAAGTCGGCCAGGTCCTCCTTGGTCATGCGGCCGTCGGTGGAGCGGAAGGCGGTGACCATCAGGAAGCTGGTGTTGGCCTTGTTCACCTCCACGCCCTGGCGCTGGACCGCCGTCGGCAGCTGCGGCTCGGCCTGCTTGAGCTTGTTCTGGACCTGGACCTGGGCCATGTCCGGGTCGGTGCCGGAGCGGAAGGTCAGGTTGATCTCCGCCCGCCCGGTCGAGCTGGCGATGGCGTCCATGTAGATCAGCCCCTCGAGCCCGGTCATCTCCTGCTCGATGACCTGGGCCACGGTGTCGGAGACCGTCTCCGCCGATGCGCCCGGATAGGTGGCCTCGATGGAGACCGCCGGCGGCGCCACGGAGGGGTAGCGCTCGACGGGCAGGAACTGGAGGCTCAGCGCGCCGGCGATCATGACGGCGATGGCGAGGACCCAGGCGAAGACCGGGCGGTTGAGGAAGAAGTTGACCATTACTCAGCGCGCTCCGGCTTGTTCGGGATGTCCGCCTCGACGGGCCGGACAGGCTCGCCGGGCTGGGCCTGCTGCAGCCCTGAGACGATGACCCGGTCCCCCGCGTCCAGGCCTTCCTCAACGACCCAGAAGGTCCCCTGGGCCCGGCGCACCTCGACCTGGCGCTGCGCCACGCGATTGTCCTCGTCGACCACCAGGGCCGTCGCCTGCCCCTGGCGGTTGTGCCGGATCCCCTGCTGGGGCACGAGCAGGGCGTCCGGGTCGGTACCCTCGGTCAGCCGCGCCCGTACGAACATCCCCGGCCTCAGCTCGTGGTCCGGGTTGGGGAAGACCGCGCGCAGGGTGATCGATCCCGTATCCTGCGCCACGTCGACGCCCGAGAAGGTGAGCTCGCCGGTGTGCTCGTAGGTCTCGCCGCCGCCGAGGCGCAGCGCCACCTGGCTCTCGCCCTCGGTCCGCTCCAGCTCGCCTGCGGCGAGCGCCCGCTGGAGCCGGCGCGCCTGCTCGGCGGGGCGCTGGATATCGACGTAGATGGGGTCGAGCTGGGTGATCTGCGCCAGGGCGCGCTCCTGCTGGGCCGTCACCAGGCTGCCCTCGGTGACGTAGGCCTGGCTGATGCGCCCAGGGATGGGCGCCTCGACGCTTGTGTAGCCGAGCTGGATGCGGGCGGCCGTCAAGGAGGCTCGGGCGCTCTGGACGCGCGCCTTGTTCTGCTCGAGCCGGTCGCGGGCGTCGTCGAGCTCCTGCTCGCTGGCGCCGTTGGTCTCGAGCAGCTCCCGGATGCGCTCGACGTCCTTGCGCGCGGTGTCCACGGTCGCCTCGGCCTCGTCGAGCTGGGCCTGGGCCCGGTCGACCTCGGCGCGGTAGGGGGCCGGGTCGATCTGGTAGAGGGACTCGCCGGCGCTGACCTGGGCGCCCTGCTCGAAGCGCCGCTCCTGCAGGATCCCGGAGACCTGGGGCCGGACGTCTGCGACGCGGTAGGCGGCGGTCCGGCCGGGCAGCGTCTTGGTGCGCTCCAGCGGCTGGGCCTGCAGCGCCACTACGCCGACCTCCGGCGGCGGCCGCTCGCCGCCGCCCTCGCGATCCGCGTTGTCGTCGGCACAGCCTGCGATGAGGAGCGCCGCAGCGGCGAGGGCAGCGGCGCTCGGACGCCAGGGGAGGTGGAGGTGGGGCATAGCGCTCTTTCCCTAACGGGGTGCGGTCTCAAGGCACAGGGGGTATCGTACAGGATCCTCGCAATCATACATACATGTATGTATGATTCAAACGGCCGCCCGCCAGCGTCACCGGCGCCCTGCGCGTGAGGGCCCTCCTGCTGGCGGCACAGCCTAGACAGTACCTCCGCCCGAGGAGAGCGCCCAGCGCGCCGAGGGAGCCATGGCCCGCAAGACGCCCGAAGAGGCCCGACAGACCTACGACGCCATCCTCGACGCTGCCGAGGCGGTGTTCTGCGAGCGGGGCGTATCCCAGGCCTCGCTGTGCGACATCGCCAGCGCCGCCGGCGTGACCCGCGGGGCCATCTACGGCCACTTCCGCAACAAGGTCGACGTCTTCAGCCGCATGTACGAGCGTGTCCACCTGCCCATCGAGCGCCTCGCCGAGGCGGGTGCCGACTCACAGGCCCCGGATCCTCTGGGGCGGCTGCGCAGCCTCCTCATCAAGGTCCTCCAGGATACGGCCGCGGATCCCCGGCAGCGGCGGGTCCTCGAGATCCTCTACCACAAGTGCGAGATGACCCCGGAGCTGGGCGCCCTCGTCGAGCGTCAGCAGGCGCTGCGGGCGCGGGCGCTCGGCCACACGCGGCGCTTTTTGGGCAACGCCGTGGCCTGCGGCCAGCTCCCGGCGGGGCTCGACTGCGAGCGTGCGGCCGTGGGGATGCACGCCTACGTGACGGGCCTCATCGCCAACTGGCTCTTCGATCCGGCGAGCTTCGACCTGGGCGCCGAGGCGGAGCCGCTGGTCGGCTGGTACCTGGCTGCCCTGCAGGAGGGCGGCGGCAGCGCGCCCTGCAGCCGCCACCGGTGATGCGCGCACTCGCCAGCCTCCAGTCCGGCGCGCCCCGGGCGCCGGGCTCCGGCACCAGCAAGGGCGGGGCTGCAGGCTGGCCGCGCTGCCTCTCGCAAGACCAGGTTGACCGCCGGCGCGCAGCACGGCAAAATTCCCACGTTCCCTGGATAGGGTGCAACGCATCCCCGGTAGCTCAGCGGTAGAGCAACTGACTGTTAATCAGTAGGTCGGCGGTTCGAATCCGTCCCGGGGAGCCAGATCTATCAGGGGGTTGGCCCCTTCCGGCTGCCTCCGCCCTCCCCTCGAGTCACAGCGATATCACATATGACCGATGCCGCCCGCGAGGCGCTGCGCCTGTCGAGCCTCTGCATCCACGGCGGAGAGGGGATGGACGGGCAGGGCGCCGTCCACACCCCGATCTACAACCACACCACCTTCGGCTTCGCCTCCACGCAGGGCATCCTGGATGTCGTCGAGGGCCGCGCCGAGGGGAACCTCTACACCCGCTACGGCCTCAACCCCACGATCCGCGCCGTGGAGCGCAAGCTCGCCCTGCTCGAGGGCGGCGAGGAGGCCTGGGTCTTCAGCTCGGGCATGGCGGCTGTGTCCGCGACCTTCATGACCTATTGCGGCAGCGGGGATCACGTGGTCTGCATCGGCGATGTCTACGGCGGGACCTACGAGCTGCTCGCCGACAATCTGCCGAGCCTCGGGGTGGAGACGACCTTCCTGCTCGGCAGCGAGCTGGACCGGCTGCCGGAGGTGCTCGGCGAGCGCACACGGGTCGTCTTCTTCGAGACCCCGACGAACCCGAGCATGGAGGTCATCGATATCGCGCGCGTGGCGGAGGCGGCGCGCGAGGCGGGGGCGCTGACCGTGGTCGACAACACCTTCGCCTCGCCGGTGAACCAGCAGCCCCTGGCGCATGGGGCGGATCTCGTCGTCCACAGCGCCACCAAGTACCTCGGCGGGCACAGCGACCTCACCGGCGGCGTGGTGACCGGGCCTCAGCGCTACGTGCAGCCCATCTGGGGCTGGCGCAAGAACCTCGGGCAGATGATGGCACCGGAGACCGCGGCGCTGCTCGCCCGCAGCCTGCGGACGCTGGTGGTGCGCGTCCGGCAGCAGAACGAGACGGCCCTCGCCGTAGCCCGGTTCCTGCAGGCGCATCCCCGCGTACGGCGCGTGAACCATCCCGGCTTGGAGGGCTTCCCGGGCCACGGGATGGCGCGGCGCCAGATGAGCGGCTTCGGCGGGATGGTGAGCCTCTTCTACGACGGCGATGCCGAGGAGACGGCGGCGGTCGTGGACCGGTTGCGGCTGTTCACCATCGCGGCCAGCCTCGGTGGGACGGAGAGCCTCGTCACCCAGCCTGTCACCACCACGCACCACGGCATGGACGCCGAGGAGCGCCGGCGCCGCGGAATCGACGACGGTATGGTCAGGCTGTCGTGCGGGCTCGAGGACGCCGAGGACCTGGTCGCCGACCTGGAGCAGGCGCTAGGCTAGCCGGTGGGCCCGGGGCGTTATGTGAGCCACCATCCTCAGGCATCTGCCGTCCACCAGCCCATGGCGGACCCCGAGCGCGAGTACGGGTTATGGCTGAGTCGCCACTGCGCCTCGCTATCAACGAACACCGCCGGCGCGGCGCCCGGCTCGGCCCCCCGCCGGCGGCGGCCGTGGTCACCGGGGCGGGCAGCGGCATCGGCCGCGCGCTGACGGTGCAGCTCGTCGAGGCCGGCCGTCCGGTGCTCGCCGCCGACCGGGACGAGGCCGCCCTGGTGGGGCTCACGGAGGCGCTCGAGGGCGCGGCCGGCGTCTGCCGGACCCGGGTCGTCGATGTCACCGAGCCGGGGGCGAGCCGTTGGCTGATCGATGAGGCGCTGGGGGAGCTCGGGCGGCTCGACGCCGTCTTCGCCAACGCCGGCGGCGCCCGCTACCAGCCCTGGCACGAGGCCGATCCAGCGACGGCGAAGACGCTCTTCGCCTGCCACGTCCTCGCCCCGATGGAGACCGCCCAGGCCCTGCGCCGCCGCTTCCCTGCCGGACCGCCGCGGCTGGTGGTCACCACCTCCGCCCAGGCCGAGTGGGCCGTGCCGGGCTACGCCGCCTATGCGGCGAGCAAGGCGGCCATCGAGCGCTTCGTCGACGGCGTCCGCGCCGAGGGCCAGGGCGGCTGGATCACCCTCGCCGACCCGGCCGCGACGGATACCGGCTTCTTCGCCCGGGCGGGGCCCGGCGTACCCCAGGCCCTCGGCGTGCAGTCGCCGGAGGCCGTGGCGGCGGCGCTGATCCGCGGCGCTCGGCGAGGCCGGCGGCGGGTGACGCCGTCGCCGGCGTTCCGCTGGGCACGGCGGCTCGAGCGGATCCTGCCGATCTTCCGGCGCCTCTACGCGCTCCTGGAGCGGCGCAAGCTGCGGCGCTGGCAGCAGCAGGGCTAGCCGAGGGGCTCGATGGCGGCCGCCGGGAAGGTGAGCCGGAAGGGCGCGGCGGCGATGGCAGCGATGCGCGGCGCCTGGCGGATATCGGGGAAGCGGGTCGGATCCAGCCGCTCGATGGCCACCGGTGCACGGCGCAGCCGCCCCCGAGCGTGCGCCTCGACGCGGTAGGCTCGGCCCTCGAGCTCGTGGTAGAGGCGCAGGGGCCAGAGGGCGGTGCTCACCGGCAGGGCCGGGCGCTCGCTGACGCGCAGCGCGGCCTCGAGGAGGCCGTCGCCGATGCGGACGCGCTCGACGCCCCGGCAGTCGGCAGCCGACCAGGCGATGGGGACGGTCTCCTTGGGGATGCCCCAGTTGGCGCGGCCGCTGCGGGTGCTCGCCGGGCTGTCGACGAGGATCCGGGTGATGACGTGGCGCCGCTCCCGGAAGCAGGTCCCTGGCGAGAAGAGCAGCTCCCGGTAGGGGCCGACAGGGCTGTCGTCGTAGGCAACGAGCATCGCCAGGCCGGGGCCGCCGTTGTAGTGGCGCTGCAGGTGCTCGGGGAGGCCGGCGTGGCGGCGGACCCACGCCGGCGGCATGCGCAGCAGCAGCACGATCCCCCGCCCGGTTAGTGTCCACGGCGGCGGCTCGAGCGGAGGCTCCGGCTCAGCGTGCGCCATCGGCCCGCAGCCGTATCGCCCGCAGCCGCTCTGCCAGGTCATCGATCAGGCTGAACAGGACGGGCAGCACCGCCAGCGTCCAGACCAGGCCTGCCAGGAGTCCGCTCGCGGCGGCGATGCCCAGCGGGCTCATGCGCTCCAGCCCTACGGCCAGCTCGAAGACCAGCGGTGACAGGCCCAGCACCGTGGACAGGGTGGTCATCAGCACCGGTCGCACCCGCATGCGCACCGCCTCCACGATGGCCTCGTCGCGCGCCTTGCCCTCGGCCTGCGCCTGCCGTACGAAGTCCAGGAGCAGGATGGCGTTGTTGACCACGATGCCGCCGAGGAGGATGAGCCCCATGATCGCCGGCATGCACATGGGCTTGCCGAAGATGAGCAGCCCCCAGAGGGCGCTGGCTACGGCCAGCGGGATCACGGTGAGCACGGCCAAGGGGTGGCGCACGGTGCCGAACAGCGCGAGCAGGAGCAGCGCCAGCATGCCGAAGCCGGGCAGCAGGGCGGCCCGCATCCGGCCCTGGTTATCGCGTAGATTGGTGACGGTCCCGGCCACCTCGATGCGGTAGCCGGCCGGCGTCTCGATGGCGTCGATGCGCTCGCTTGCCTGGGCGGCGACCTGCGCGATGGTGTGCCCCCGGTTCACGGCGGTGATGTCCAGGGTCTGGCGCAGGTCCTCCCGCGTGACGGTGGGGCGGTTCCACTCGGTGGTGATCTCCGCGACGCTGCGCAGGGGGACCGGCCCCGCGTCGGTGGGCATGTAGACCCCGCCGATGCCGCCGGGGCGGTCGATACTGGCCTCGGCGTAGGCCACCCGGATGGGGATGTCGAGGAAGCCCTGGAGCCGCAGATCTCCCGCTAGGCGGCCGTCCACGGCGGCCTGCAGCTCGCGGCCCACCTCGGCGGGCGACAGCCCCAGGCGCTGGGCGCGCTCCCGGTCGACCTCGACGGTCTCCTCCGGCTTGTCGGCGAGCCAGCTGCGGCGCATGTCCAGCACGCCCGGCATGCCCGACAGGGCGCCCAGGACCCGCTCGCCGAGGCGGTCGAGGACCGCGGCGTCCGGCCCGCTGATGATGATATCCAGCGGCGCCTTGGTGGTGGAGATGGGGGTGGCGCCGTACTCGGAGACCGTGTAGCCCTGGACGCCGGCCAGGCGATCGAGGGCGTCGCGCCAGCCGTCCATGATGGTCCAGATGTCCGCCTCCCGCTGCGTCCGGTCCACCATGTAGACGGTCATGCGGGCGCTCTGGAGGGTCGCGCCGCCGCTGCCGAAGCTCATCTTGCCGGGCTCCGAGCCCACCACCGAGGAGACGCGCTCGACCCCCGGCGTGGCCGTGATGGCCTGCTCCGCGCGCTCCAGCACCGCGGTCACCCGCTCCGGGCCGTAGCCGCCGGGCATCTCCAGGTCGACGGTGGCGATCCCGGTGTCCATGGGCGGCATGAGCTCGTTGCCGATGAGCGGCGGCACGGTCCGCACCGATCCGATCAGGAAGGCCACCGCCCCGAGCAGCACCAACCAGCGCCAGCGCAGCAGGCCTCGCACGCCGGTGCTGACGGAGACCGCCAGGCGGTCCGTGGCACGCTGGAAGCCGTCGAGCCAGCGCTGGATACGGCCGCTTCGCGCGCGGCCGTGGCCCATCAGGCGGGCCGCCAGGACCGGGGTGACCGTCAGGGCGACGAGCAGCGAGGCGATGAGCGTCGCGCTGATCATGAGGTTCAGCGGCTGCATGATGCGCTGCAGGTAGCCGCCGGCGAACATGACGGGCAGGACGACGACGACGGTCGTGAGCATGCCCGCGGTCACCGCTGTCGCGACCTGGTGGGTCCCGGCGCGCGCCGCCTCGGGGGCGCTGCCGTCGGTGCCGGCGCGGTAGCGCCGCATGATGTTCTCGAGCACCACCACGGCGCTGTCGACCACCATGCCGACGGCGATGATGAGCCCGGACATGGTGACCATGTTGAGGGAGTAGGGCGTGAAGCCGAGGACGGCCAAGGCGCCGAGGAAGGCGAGGGGGATGCTGACGGAGGCGACGGCGGCCGTCCGGGCGTTGCCGAGGAAGACGAAGATCACGGCGACGGTGAGCACGATCGCCTGGATGACGCTGCTGCGCAGGCCGTCGGCATTGGCCTCGATGATCCCCTGCTCGCTGCCGGCGATCTCGATCTGGAGATCGGGGTAGTCCGCCTTGAGGGCGGGGAGCTCCGCCTTGACCGCCTCGATGGCCTGGAGCGTGGCGCCGTCGCGGGGGCGCAGGATGTTGACGGCGATGGCCGGCTCGCCGTTGCCGTGGTAGGCGCTGCGCGCCTCGGCGGTGCCCAGGCGCACCTCGGCCACGTCCTCGAGGCGCACGGTGCCCGCCTCGCCCTGGCGCAGGGGCAGCTCGGCGAGCTCGCGCGGCGACGCCGCCTCGCCGGCCACGGTGACCAGGTACTCGTGGGCGCCCTGCTGGATGCGCCCGGCCGGGATGGTGACGTTGCCCGCCTCGAGGGCCGTGACGACCCGGTCCAGGCCGAGGTCCTGGGCGGCCAGGGCCTCCCGGTCCACCTCGACGCGGACCTCGGGCTGGTGGCCGCCGAAGACCTCGGCGTCACCGACCGCGTCCATGGCGAGCAGCCGATCCTGGATGGGGTTCTCGGCCAAGAGGCGGACGTCGGCCAGGTCCTTGGGGCTTTCCGCCTGGGGGCGCAGCGCGAGGGTCATGACGGGCGAGGTGGCGTCGCCGACGGGGTAGACCTGGGGGCGGCCGACATCGGCGGGCAGTGCCCCGCTCGTGCGGTCCAGGGCGTTGCCCACCGCGCTGGTCGCCTGCGCCAGTCCCTTGCGGTAGCTGAACTCGACGCGGACGGAGCTGACGCCGTCCCGGCTGGTGCTGGTGATGTTCGCCACCCCGTCGAGGGTGTTGAGCTCCTTCTCAAGCACCCGGGCGACGTCATTGGCCATATCCTCGGCGCTGGCCCCGGACTGGGTGGCGACCACCACCGCCTGGGGCGGCGCCGTATCGGGGAACAGGTCCACCGGGGTCCGCAGGTAGGCGAGGACCCCCCAGATGGCGACCAGCAGGACGACGGCGGTGAGCGCCGCCGGACGGCGCAGGGCCCAGTCGGTGAGCCTCAAGGCGTGACCTCGGTGACCGGCGTGCCGTCGGCCAGGCGGGTCCAGCCCAGGTAGGGCGTGGTCACGACCTTCGACCCCGGCTCGACGCCGGAGACCGCCACCCGGCTATCCGCCCGGCCTTGCACGGTCACGGCGCGCGCCCGGGCCTCGCCGTCGTCGACCACGTAGACGGTGGGCCGCTGCTCGCCCCCGGCGAGCGCCTCGGCGGGGATCAAGGCGGTCCCCTCGGCGGGGGGCAAGGCCACCTCCACCGCCACCTCCGCGCCCGGCGGCAGGGCCGTGCCCGCCGACAGATCCACCTCCGCTCGCGCCAGCCGGGCGGCGTCCAGGGCGGGGTGGATGCGGGCGATGGCCGCCTCGCGGGTGCTGCCGTCCACCTCGAAGCGGACCGGCCGGCCGGCGCTGACCGCCGGCCGGTCCGCCCTGGGGACGCCGAAGGCCAGGCGCATGCGCTCCGTGCTGCTCACGCGCACCAGGGCCTTGCCCGGGGCGGCCTGGTCGCCCGGGTCCACGGCGCGCTCTGTCACCACGCCGTCGAAGGGCGCCTCCAGGGTGTAGTCGGCGCGCTGGCGGCGCAGCTCCGCCCGCCGGGCGCGCAGGGAAGCCACGCGGGCGGTGAGCGCCTTGACCTGCTCACGGGCCGCAGCCAGGTTGCCGCGCACCTCGTTGAGCCGCTCCGCCGCCTCGTCCACGGCCGACTGGGAGGCGGCCTCCTCCTCGCGCAGCTGCTGCAGCCGCTCCAGCTCCTTGGCCCAGTAGGCGGCGGAGTCCTCCAGGGCGTCGCGGCTGGCCGCCTGCGCCGCGCGCTCGGCCCGGGCCTGCTCCAGGTCGGCGG
>CAJXKI010000013.1 GCA_913055765.1 uncultured Ectothiorhodospiraceae bacterium | reverse complement strand
AGCATGCCGTCCTCGAGCTCCTTCATGAACAGGCCCTTGCCGCCGATCTGGCTCAGCGGCTGGTCGACGATCTGGTCGCCGCGGGTGGACATCGGCACCAGCTCGACCGCCAGGCCGGGGTGGAGGCGGCGGAGCTCGGCGGCGACGTACTCGGCCTGCCAGAGGGCGAGTTGCGAGCGGCGCGTGGCGATGCGTACGGGTTCAGCAGCCATGGCGGTCCATCCGATCCAGTTAGGTGCCAAAAGTGTCCTCGCAAGACCCGGTCGAGATCAACCGGCGCGCGCAACGCCGGGGCGCAGGGAAGGGGCCGGCAGCCGGGCGGCGGCCCTTGCAACACCGCGTCACCGGCGGGAGACTCCTCGATCCCGACCAGCCCAGTGGAGCAGGAGCTGCCAACGATGAGCGATCACGAGCCTACCTCCGGGCCGCAACTGTGGCGCGGCCGCTTCAGCGAGCCGACCGACGCCTTCGTCGAGCGCTTCTCGGCGTCGGTCCAGTTCGACGCCCGCCTCGCCCTGGAGGACATCCGGGGCTCCGAGGCCCATGCGCGCATGCTCGCCGATCGCGGCGTGCTCACCGAGGCCGAGCGCGACCGGATCCTCGAGGGGCTTGCCGGCATCCGGGAGGAGATCCTCGAGGAGCGCTTCCCGTGGTCGACGCAGCTCGAGGACGTGCACATGAACATCGAGGCCCGGCTCACCGAGCGCATCGGCGAGGCGGGCAAGAAGCTCCACACCGGGCGCTCGCGCAATGACCAGATCGCCACCGACGTGCGCCTGTTCCTGCGCGATGCCATCGACACCATCAGCGGCGAGCTGACCCGCTTCCAGGGCGGCCTCGTCGACCTGGCCGAGCGCGAGGCCGAGACCGTGATGCCCGGCTTCACCCACCTCCAGGTGGCGCAGCCGGTGACCTTCGGCCACCACATGCTCGCCTGGTACGAGATGCTCGAGCGCGACCGCGAGCGCCTCGCCGACTGCCGGCGGCGGCTCAACCAGTGCCCGCTCGGCGCCGCGGCCTTGGCCGGGACCTCCTACCCCATCGACCGCGAGGCCACCGCCCGCGAGCTCGGCTTCGACGCCCCGACGCGCAACTCCCTGGACTCGGTCAGCGACCGCGACTTCGCCATGGAGTTCTGCGCCGCCGCCAGCCTGATGCTGGTGCACCTGTCGCGCATGGCCGAGGAGCTGGTCCTGTGGACCTCGCAGCAGTTCGGCTTCGTCGAGCTCCCGGAGCGCTTCTGCACCGGGTCATCGATCATGCCGCAGAAGAAGAACCCCGACGTGGCCGAGCTGGTCCGCGGCAAGGCCGCCCGGGCCCAGGGCGACCTGGTGCAGCTGCTGACCCTGATGAAGGGCCAGCCGCTCGCCTACAACCGGGACAACCAGGAGGACAAGGAGCCGCTGTTCGACGCCGTGGACGCCGCACGGGACGCCCTGACCGCCTTCGCCGAGATGGTCCCGGCGCTGACCGTGGACCGCGCGCGCTGCCGCGAGGCGGCGCGGGCCGGCTTCGCCACCGCTACCGACCTGGCCGACTACCTGGTGCGCCAGGGCGTGGCCTTCCGCGATGCCCACGAGGTGGTGGGCCGCGCCGTGCGCTACGCCACGGAGGCGGGCCGCGACCTCAGCGAGCTCAGCCTCGAGGAGCTGCAGCAGTTCTCCGCGGCCATCGGCGACGACGTCTTCGCCGTGCTCACCCTCGACGGGGCGGTGGCGGCGCGGGCGCACATCGGCGGGACTGCCCCGGCGCAGGTCCGCGCCCAGGCGCGCGCGGCCCGGGAGCGCCGGGATTGAGCCACCGGCCGCGCAAGCGCCTGGGGCAGAACTTCCTGCGCGATCCGGCCGTGGCCCAGCGCATGATCGCCGCCATCGGCCCGGAGCCGGGCCAGGCGCTGCTGGAGATCGGCCCCGGTGAGGGCGCCCTCACCGGGCCGCTGCTTGAGCGCCTCGGGGCGCTGACGGCCGTGGAGCTCGACCGTGACCTGGCGTCGGCCCTGCGGGCACGCTTCGGCCCGGCGCTGACGGTGATCGAGGGCGACGCCCTGGCGCTGGACCTGGCCGAGATGGCGCCTGCCGGCGGGCGCCTGCGGGTGGTCGGGAACCTCCCGTACAACGTCTCCACCCCCATCCTCTTCCACCTGCTCGCCGCCGCCGACCACTTGGCGGATCTGCACCTGCTCCTGCAGCGGGAGGTGGTGGACCGCCTGGTGGCGCCGCCGGGTAGCAGGACGCGGGGCCGGCTGTCGGTGATGGTGCAGTACCGGTGCCGCGTCGAGCGCTGCTTCAACGTCGCGGCCGGCTCCTTCTACCCGGCGCCGCAGGTCATGTCCTCCTTCGTGCGCCTGGTCCCGCACCGCCCCCTGCCGGAGCCGGCCCAGGATGAGGCCCTGCTCCAGCGGCTGGTGGCGGCGGCCTTCGGGGCGCGGCGCAAGACCCTGCGCAACAGCCTCAAGGGGCTCGTCCCGCCGGCGGCCATCGAGGCTGCGGGGGTAGACCCCGCCCGCCGCGCCGAGGATCTCGCGGTGGCGGACTTCGTGCGGCTGGCGGATGCCGCCTCGGGCGCCTAGCGCGGCGCCATGGGGCGCAGATCGGGCCGGCGCCTCGCCGAGAGGCAGGAGGCCGCTAGGCGGGGGACTCGCCCCGGTGCTGCCGGACGGCCAGGTCCGCCGCCAGGTCGATGGCCGCCTGCAGGCTGCCGCCATCCGCCCGGCCCGTGCCCGCCAGCTCCAGGGCCGTCCCGTGGTCGACCGACGTCCGGACGATGGGCAGCCCTAGCGTGACGTTCACCGCATTGCCGAAGCCGGCGTGCTTGAGCACCGGCAGCCCCTGATCGTGGTACATGGCCAGGACGGCGTCCACCCCCGCCAAGGAGGCGGGCGTGAAGGCCGTGTCCGCCGGCACGGGGCCGGTCAGCTGCAGGCCTGCCGCGCGCAGGCGCGCCAGGGCGGGCTCCACGACCTCGATCTCCTCGCGGCCCAGGTGGCCGCCCTCGCCGGCGTGGGGGTTGAGCCCCGTGACCAGGACCTGCGGTGCGCTGATGGCGAACTTGGCCACCAGGTCGCGGTGCAGGGCCGTGGCCACGGCCTCCAGGCGGCGCCCGGTGATGGCCGCCGGGACCTGCTGCAGGGGCAGGTGGGTGGTCACCAGGGCCACGCGGAGGCTGCCGGCGACGAGCATCATGACCGGCGTCTCGGTGGCGGTGAGCTCGGCGAGCAGCTCGGTGTGCCCGGAGAAGGCGATGCCCGCGTCGTTGATGACGCCCTTGTGCACCGGGGCCGTGACCACGGCGTCCAAGGCGCCGGTGGTGGCCAGGTGTACGGCGCGGTGGAGGCAGTCCACCACGGCCTGGCCGTTGGCCGGGTCGGGGTCGCCCGCGCGGGCAGGGCGGCTCAACGGGATCGGGTCGACCGGCAGCCGCCCCGGCTCGTGGGGCCCCCGCGGCGACTGCTCGTCCCAGGCGGGGGTCGCCAGGGCGCTGCCGCCCGCTGCGAGGCAGGCGTGGCGCTCACGGAGCAGACCCGGGTCCCCGATGGCTACCAGCTCCGCGGGCTGCGCCCGGCCGGCCGCGGCGGCCGTCAGCTCGTAGCCGATGCCCGCCGGCTCGCCGCAGGTGACGGCGACCCGAGGCCAGGGCTCGGTCACGACCCTTCCAGGCGGTAGTCCACGTAGGCCTCCTCGCGCAGCTCGCGGAGCCACTGCTCCAGCGCGGCCTGGCTCTTGCGCTCACGGATCTGCTGCGCGATGCGCTCCCGGCGCCGCTCCTCGGTTACGTTCCGCTCCCGGCGGTCCTCGACACGGACGATGTGCCAGCCGCGCTCGGAGCGGAAGGGCTCGCTGATCTCGCCGACCGCCAGCTGGTCGAGCCGCTCCTGGAGGGCGGGGACGACCTCCCCCGGCTCCGTCCACCCGAGATCGCCGCCGTCGGCCTCGGCGCCGGGGGCGTCGGAGTAGCGGCGCGCCAGGTAGGCGAGGCTCTCACCCTCCTGGACCCGCTCCCGGAGGCTCGCGAGCCGCTGGCGGGCGTCCGCCGCCTCGACGCCGTCGCCGGTCTTGAGCAGGATGTGGCGGGCGCGGGTCTCCTCCACGATGCGCGCCTCGGCGCTGCGCTGGTCGAGGAGCTTGATGATGTGGAAGCCGTCGGAGGCCTGGACGACATCGCTGATCTCGCCTGGGTCGAGATCCTCGACAGTCTCGGTGAAGGCGGAGGGGAGCTGGCCGGCCATGCGCCAGCCCATCCGGCCGCCGTCGCTGGCCGTGGCGGCGTCGGAGAAGGTCTCGGCCAGGGTGCTGAAGCTGCGCCCCTCCGCCACGGCCTGCTCGCGGATGGCCTCGGCCCGTGCCTCGGCCTCGCGCAGGGCCTCCGGGGAGGCCCCCTCCGGGGTGCCGATGCGGATGTGGGCCACCCGGTACTCCTGGTTATCCTGGGCAGCGGCGGCCTCCACGGCCTGGTCGATCTCCTGCGGGCTGACGTCGACCTCCTGCTGGATCTTCGCCTGCTGCAGGCGGTCGACGGTGATCTGCTCGCGCAGGTCCTCGCGGAATGCCGCGAAGTCCTGCCCGCGCTGGGCGAGGGTGTCGCGCAGCTGCCCCAGGGTGAGGTTGTTCTGGGCAGCGATGCGCCGCACGGCGGCGTCCAGGGTGGCGTCGTCCACCTGGATGCCGAGGCGCTCGGCACGGTCGAGCTGCAGCCGCTGGACGACCAGCCGCTCCAGGACCCGCTCGCGCAGCTGCGCCCGGGGTGGGGGCTGCTGCCCCTGCCGCAGGAACTGCGCGCGGAACCTCTGGACCTCTTGCTCCAGCTCGGAGGCGAGCACGATCTGCTGATTGGCCACCGCCACGATGCGGTCAAGGGTCTCTTCCGCGGCCGCGGCGGGCAGGCTGGCGAGCAGGATGGCGGCGCAGAGCAGGGATCGAATCTTCATGCCCCTAGAATACCGTGTCCTCGTAGTCGGGGACCACCTCCTCGAGGAACGAGGCGGTGTCCTGGCCCAGGGCGCCTAGGCCGGTGAGCTGGAACTCGAGCATGAAGGTGTTCTCCATCCGCTGGTCGGCGCCACGGCGGAAGCGGCGGAACAGGCCGCGCGCCGCCCAGCAGCACTGGCGGTACTCGAGCCCGCCGACCAGCTCCAGGCTGGTCCGCTCCAGGCGCGAGTACCGCCAGGCGCCTACGGCGCGCCAGCGGGGCCCGATGGGCGCCACCGCCGAGGCCTCGACGAGCTCCTGGGTGGTCTCGATCGCTGGCGCGCCGTCCCGCCGCCGGGTCTCCTCCCGCAGCCGGTAGCCGAGGTTGACCAGCGCCCCGGGGGCCGGCTCGTGCTGCCAGTCGGCGCTGAGGGCGGTGGCGGCCCGCTCCTCGCGCTCCGGATTGTAGCGGTACTCGCCGCGCAGCGAGACGCCGCCCGGTAGGCGGGCCTGGGCGTTGGCGAAGATATCCGAGCGGTCGCGGCTGAGCCGCGGCTGGTCAGCCGGGTCCCCCTCGAGGACGACCCGCCGATCATCCCGGTAGTAGACCTGGCCGACGCTGGCCCGCAGCGGCTCGTTGCCCTCGGCGACATCCAGCAGGCGGGTGGTCACCGCCGCGGTGATCTGGTCGGCATCGCCGATGCGATCGACGCCGGCGAAGCGGTTCTCCCGGAATAGCTGGGCGACGGTGTTGCCCCGCTCGGTGGTGTCGAAGTTGGGGTAGCCCGACTGGTCGCGATACGGCGCGTAGAGGTAGTAGATGCGCGGCTCCAGCGTCTGCAGGAAGGGGCGGCCGCCGAGGCTGAGCGGCCGCTCCAGGAAGAGGCCGGCGTCGAGGCTGGCGATGGGGACCGTGCGGCTGAGCGACTCGTCCTGCTGTGAGCCTGCCGGGCGGGTCAGGTCGTACGCCGTGTGGTGGAGGCTCAACCCCGGCTCGATGAAAAAGGCCTGCTCCCGTACCGGCCAGGAGAGGCGCGGGTTGACGTGGTAGCGCCAGCCGACCGGGCGCCCGCCGCCCTCCTGCGCCGCGCCCTGGGGCAGGTCGAAGCGTACCGCCTCGCTCTCCAGCCGGTAGCTCAGGCCCCCGGCCAGGCGCCCCGGCGTGTACTGGTAGCGGATCGCCGGCATGCGCCGATAGGGATCGTTGCGGCTGTCCGGGCGCAGGTTCTGCCAGTGCTGCGCCTCGGCGGACCAGTGGTGGTCGCCCGGGGACTGCTGGACCCGGGCGCGGCTCTCCAGCTCGGCGTCGCTGCTGCCCGCCAGGTCCGAGGAGAAGTCGCGCAGGTAGTCCGGGTCGCTGACGCGCTCCACGTCCAGCCGGTAGTCGATGCCGGCGGGCAGCTCGCCGTCGTGCCGCCAGTCCAGCGACCAGCGCTCGGCGTCCACCGCCTCGCCGGTCGCCTCGCGCTGGCGCTCGGCGTAGGCCTCGTCCTCGGGCAGGTACGCCAGCCGCAGGTCGCCCTCGAGGCTCGGGCGCAGGTAGCGCCCCTCGGCGGCGAGCTTGACCCCACGACGCGAGTAGTAGGTCGGCTCCAGGGTCAGGTCGTAGTTCGGCGCCAGGCGGATGTAGAGCGGCTGCGTGTAGTAGCTGCCGTCACTCTCCGACTGCCCGAAGCTCGGCGGCAGCAGGCCGGTGCGCGGTTGATCGTCGATGGGGAAGCGCAAGTACGGGGTGTAGAAGACCGGGGCGCCGCCGATCTCCAGGCGGGCGTGGCGGGCCACGCCGACGCCGGCCTCGTGGTCGAGCGACAGCGAGCCGGCGTGCAGCCACCACAGCTCCTCGCCCGGCGGGCAGGTGGAGTAGCGCACGTCGTGCAGCTCGGTCCGCTCCGCCTGCCTGTCGCTGCTCAGGGTGCGGGCCGCGCCGTGGGCGTGCGGGTACACCCGAAAGGCGGCGCGATCCATCGCCAGGCGGTCCGCCTCGAGGTCGAGGTCCCCGGTCTCGCCCCACAGGTGAACGCCGGCCGCCGAGTAGGCGAAGCGGCCGGGCATGTGGGCGGTGCCCTCCGCCTCGTCGACCTTGACGGTCTCGGCGCGCAGGCGCTGGTCGAGGCGCTGCAGCTCGGCGCTGCCGCGCAGGCGGTAGAGCGGCGGATCGGCGAGGATCGCCTCGGCCCTCATGACCAGGGGGGTCTCCGGGGCGCTGCGCTGATCGCGGTCCACGGCGCTCGGCGGCGGGGCCAGCGGGGGGCCGCAGAGCCGGATCCGGCGCAGCTTCGCCATCGCCTGCGGGACGTGCCCGGGGGTCGCGCGCGCGGGGCCGTCCTGGGCGTCCGGGGCGGCGCCCCCCGGCCCTTCGGCAGCTGCCGTGGCAACGGCCAGCCACGCTGCCAGCGCAGCGCTGGGGTAGCGTAAGCGTCTCACAGGGCTACAAGCGGATCCGGTGATAGGCGCCATACCCTTGCACATGGGGGGCCAGGCCGCAATGCAGCGACGCTTGCATGCCGGCGCGCTATGGCGCGCAATGGCGGCATGGGGACGACGGAGCCGGATGACCCGCGCGCCGCCGAGGCGCACGCCTGGGCGGCGCAGCAGCTCGGCACGGCGGGGCTGGCCCTGGCGCCGGCGGCCGCGGACGCGAGCAGCCGGCGCTACTTCCGGGTGGCGACGCCGGCGGGGCGCTCGTGGGTGCTGATGGATGCCCCCGGGCAGCAGCTGGCGGTGGCCGCCTTCCTGCGGGTGGCGGCACTGCTGGGCGAGGCGGGGGTCCACGCCCCGCAGGTGGTGGCCGCGGCGCCGGAGCGCGGCCTGGTCCTGCTCGCCGATCTCGGCCGGCAGACCTACCTGGCGGCGCTGCGCGGGGGCGCTGACCCGGCGCCGCTGCTGGATGCCGCCGTGGAGGCCCTGGTGCGCTGGCAGGCGGCGACCCGCCCCGGCGAGCTGCCGAGCTACGGGCGCGAGACGCTGGCTGCCGAGCTGCGCCTGTTCACGGACTGGTACCTGCCGTGCTGCTGCGGGATCTCGGCGCAGCGCGCCCGCCGGCGCCTGGACCCCTACCTCGAGGCCCTCCTCGACCGTATCGCGGAGCAGCCGCAGGTCTTCGTCCACCGGGACTACATGCCCCGGAACCTGATGGTCTGCCGGCCGCTGCCGGGCGTGCTCGACTTCCAGGACGCCGCCCTCGGCCCGGTGGCCTACGACCCGGTGTGCCTGCTGCGCGACGCCTTCATCAGCTGGCCGCGGGCGCGGGAGGTGGCCACCCTGGCCCGCTACCACGCCCGGGCGCTCGAGGCCGGCGTGCCGGTGCCGGCGGCCTTCGGGGCCTTCTGGTCGGATTGCCAGTGGGTGGGCGTCCAGCGCCATCTCAAGGTATTGGGCATCTTCGCCCGGCTGTGCTATCGGGACGGCAAGCCCGGCTACTTGGCGGATGCGCCGCGCTTCTTCGGCTACCTGCGCGCCGCCGCCGAGGAGGAGCCGCGGCTGGCGCCCCTGGTCCGCGAGGCCCTGGCGCTGGCGGGCGAGGCGGGGGCGGATCCTGCGCTGGGGGAGGGCCGGCCGTGCGGGCGATGATCCTGGCCGCCGGCCGCGGCGAGCGCATGCGGCCGCTCACCGACACCACCCCGAAGCCCCTGCTGGAGGTAGCCGGGCGGCCGCTCATCGACTGGCAGCTGACCCGCCTGGCGGGCGCCGGCGTGACGGTGGTGGTGATCAATACCGCCTGGCTCGGCGAGCAGATCGAGGCCGCGGTGGGCGACGGCAGCGCGTGGGGGGTCCGCGTGGCCTACAGCCGGGAGCCGGCTGGGGGGCTGGAGACCGGGGGCGGCATCCAGCGTGCCCTGCCGTTGCTCGGCGAGGCGCCGTTCTGGGTGGTCAACGGCGATGTCTGGAGCGCTTACCCCTTGGAGCGCTTGCCGCGCCGCCCGGCGGGGCTCGCCCACCTGGTGCTGGTCGATAACCCGGGCCACAATCCCCAGGGGGACTTCGCCCTGGATGGCTACGGGCGCGTGCGCGCCGACGGCGGTGCCCGGGGGCTGACCTTCGCCGGGATCGGCGCCCTGGATCCGGCCCTCTGGGACGGCTGTCGGCCCGGCGCCTACCCCTTGGCGCCGCTGCTGCGCGACGCGGCGGCGCGAGGGCAGGTGCGCGGCGAGCGCTGGGCAGGGGCCTGGCACGATGTGGGCACGCCGCACCGGCTGGCGGCGCTGCGGCGGCAGGCGGCGCCGCCGTCCGCCTGCGGCGGCACGTGACGGGAGGGACGGCCTTGGGGCAGGGGATCGGGAGCTCGAGCTTCAGCAGCGAGGACTTTCGGGCGTTCCGGCGTCGGCTCAAGGGGGAGACGCGGCTGCTTGGCGCGTGGCTCCGCTCGGGCCGCGTGGCGGATGAGGGGCCGCGTATCGGCCTGGAGCTGGAGGCGTGGCTCGTCGACAGCGACGGCCGCCCCGCGCCGGTGAGCGAGCGGGTCCTGTCGCGGACCACCGACCCGCGGATCGAGAACGAGCTGGCGCTGTTCAACCTGGAGATCAACACGGAGGCCCACCCGCTGGCGGGCACCCCGTTCCTGAACCTGGCGGCGGAGCTCGGCGGGCGCTGGTCAGCCGTCCGGGCCGCGGCCGCCGAGGCAGGCTGCGAGCCGGCGCTGATAGGGACCCTGCCGTCGGCCACCGAGGCGGATCTCAGCGTGGCCAGCATGACCCCGTCGCCGCGCTACGCCGCCCTCAACGAGCAGGTCCTGGAGCTGCGCGGGCGCCAGCCGCTGAGCCTCGACATCGAGGGGGCGCAGCGGATGCGCACGCAGCGCTCGGACGTGATGCTCGAGGCTGCCACCACCTCCCTGCAGCTCCACCTGGAGGTCCCGCCCCATCGTATCGCGGCGGTGTTCAACGCCGCCGTGGCGCTCTCGGTGGCCACGGTGGCGGTGGCGGCCAATGCGCCGTTCCTCCTCGGCCACCGGCTCTGGGCGGAGAGCCGGATACCGCTGTTCGAGCAGGCGGTGGCCTGCACCCACCTGGAGCCGCACGGCGCCGGCGCGCTAGCGCGGGTCGGATTCGGCAGCGGCTACGCGCGGGACGCCCTGTACGGCTTCTTCGTGGAGAACCGCCAGCACTACCCGGTGCTGCTGCCTGTGCTCCTGGATACGCCGCCGGAGGCGCTGGCCCACCTGCGCCTGCACAACGGCACCATCTGGCGCTGGAACCGGCCGCTGGTGGAGGTGGTGGCGGGGCGTTGCCACCTGCGCCTGGAGCACCGGGTGATGGCCGCCGGCCCGACCCCGGCGGATACCCTCGCCAACGCCGCCTTCTTCTACGGGGCGGCCCTCGATCTGGCCGAGGCGGAGCCCGACCTGGTGGAGCGGCTGCCGTTCCACGTCGCCGAGCAGAACTTCTACGCGGCGGCGCGCTACGGCCTGGACGCCGAGGTAGAATGGCTCGACGGCTGGTTCGGCCGGGTCGGCGATCTCATCCTCGAGCGCCTCCTGCCCCAGGCCCGGCGGGGGCTGACCCGTTCCGGGGTGGAGGCATCGGAGGCCGAGGCGCATCTGGCCACCATCGAGCAGCGGGTGGCCAGCGGCCAGACCGGTGCCGCCTGGCAGACGGCGTGGGTGGAGCGCTACGGGGCCGATCTCAGCGCCCTCACCCGCGCCTACACCCATCAGGCCGCCGGCGGTGAGCCGGTCCACCGCTGGCCCTTGTAAGGCCCGACGAGAGGGGGCGAGTCGCCTATGCTGAGGACGTACCAGGGGCTCCCTGAGGGGGTCCTGGAGGCGGAGGCCACCGAGCTTGAGGCGCGCCTCGGCGGCCCGAGCCTCATCGAGCTCCCCGGACGCCGGGAGCCGCCGCTGCTCGTCACCGTCCTCCTCCACGGCAACGAGACCACCGGCTGGGAGGCGGTGCAGCGGGTGCTCGCCGAGCAGGGCGGGCGCACCCTGCCGCGCAGCATGCTGCTGTTCATCGGCAACGTGCGCGCTGCCCGGCACGGCGTGCGGCGGCTGCCGGAGCAGCCGGACTACAACCGCATCTGGCCCGGCGGCGCGCCACCGGCCAGCCCGGAGCAGCGCATGGCGGCGGAGGTGGTGGCCCGGGTCCGCTCGCGGGGGTGCTTCGCGAGCATCGATATCCACAACAACACCGGCAAGAACCCCCACTACGGCTGCGTGAACCGCCTCGAGGCCCCCTACCTCCAGCTCGCCACCCTGTTCTCGCGGACCGTGGTGTACTTCACCCGGCCCCGGGAGGTGCAGTCGCTGGCCATGGCCCGCCTGGCGCCGGCGATTACGGTCGAGTGCGGCCAGCCCGGAAATCCCGGGGCCGCCGCCCACGCCGCCGAGCTGGTCACCAGCGCCCTGAAGCTGGCGCAGCTGCCGGCGCGCATGCCGGGCGAGGCGACCGTCTACCACACCATCGCGGCGGTGCGGATCCCGGAGCGCTACAGCTTCGGCTTCGGCGACAGCCCGGGCCGGGACCTGCAGCTGATGGACGATCTGGAGCACTGCAACTTCCGTGATCTCCCGGAGGGGACCCCCTTCGCCCGGGCGGCCCCGGGGGCGTTCTTCACCGTGGAGGACAACGAGGGGCGGGAGGCGGCAGCCGAGTTCTTCCAGCGCGACGGGGATACGATCCGGCTGCGCCGGCCAGCGATGCCGGCGATGCTCGCCCGCAGCGAGCAGGCGATCCGCCAGGATGTGCTCTGCTACCTCATGGAGCGGATCAGCGTCTAGCCTGGCGCCCGGCCGCGTCGAGGGCCTGCAGCAGGGCGCTCGCCAGCTCGGCCTCCAGCTGATCCAGCGGCGGGGCGACGCCCAGGTCGTGCAGCCGGGTGACCGGCATGCCGGCGTGGCCGCACGGGTTGATGCGCCGGAACGGCGCCAGGTCATTGCAGGCGTTCAGCGCCAGGCCGTGGTAGCTGCAGCCGCGGCTGACCCGGACCCCCAGGGCGGCGATCTTGGCGCCGTCGACGTAGACGCCGGGGGCGTCCGCCCGGCGCACGGCGGTCACGCCGTAGTCCCCGAGCAGGGCGATGACCGACGCCTCCAGGGCGTGGACCAGATCGCGCACGCCTAGCCGCCAGCGCCGCAGGTCGAGCAGCGGGTAGGCCACCAGCTGGCCGGGGCCGTGCCAGGTCACCTGCCCGCCGCGGTCGGTCTCGACGACGGGTGTCTCCCCGGTATCCAGGAGGTGCTCGCGGCGGCCCGCCTGGCCCAGGGTGTAGACCGGTGGGTGCTGGAGCAGCCACAGCTCGTCGGCGGTCGAGGCGTCCCGCTCGGCGGTGAACGCCCGCATGGCCGACCACATCTCGCGGTAGTCCCGCTCGCCGAGGTAGCGGGTATGGATGAGCTCGCGCGCGCTGGCCAAGGCGGGGCTCCGGCTACAGGGTGACCATGACGGTGTCGTCCTGGTGGAGGGCGCGATAGAGGCCCTCCAGCTGATCGCGGCTCTGCGCCTCGACGGTCACCGTCACCGCCACGTAGCGGCCGTGGCGGCTGCCCGAGGTGCGCACGTCGATGACCGTGGCGTGCTCGGCCGCGATCCGCTCCACCCGATCGGGGAAGCCCGTGGCGGCGTGCCCCATGGCCTTGACGCCCAGGTGGCAGGGGAACGCCAGCGGGGTGTTCTCGGCGTTGAACGTGCTCATGGCTGCCTCCCTCGCGCGCTCTGCCGGCGCAGCTGGGCGAACCAGCCGCGCATGGCCTCGTAGGCGGGGCCGGGGGTGCCCCTGCCCACGGGCTCGCCGTCGAGCTCGGTGACCGGGATCACCTCCTTGGTGGAGCTGGACAGCCAGACCTCGTCGGCGCTCCGCAGCTCCGCCAGGGGGATCGGCCGGGTCCGGTAGGGCAGCCCGTGCGCCGCCGCCAGCTCCAGGACCACCTCCCGGGTGACGCCGGGCAGCAGACCGCTGTGGAGCTCGGGCGTGGCGAGCTCGCCGCTGCGGACGAGGAAGACCGTGCTCGCTGCCCCCTCAGTGATCCGGCCGTCACGGTGGAGGATCGCCTCGTGGGCACCCTCGTCCACCGCCTCCTGCCGCAGGAGGACGTTGGGTAGCAGGGCGGTGGCCTTGATGTCGCAGCGGCTCCAGCGCGGGTCCTCGCGCGTGACGGCGGTGACGCCGTCGGCGTAGCGGCCCGCCGGCGGCAGCGGCGAGCTCATGACGAAGGTCGTGGGCTCGCTCCGGGCCGGGAACTCGTGGGTCCGGCACGGCGGGCAGCCCCGGGTGACCTGGATGTACAGGGCCTGATCGCCGCCGCCGTTGGCCCGGCAGACCCGGTCCAGCACCTGGGCCCAGCCCTCGGCGTCCAGCGGCTCAGGGATCCGCGTGGCGGCGAGGGAGTGGCGCAGGCGCCGCAGGTGCGCCTCGAGCCGGAACGGCACGCCGTCGTAGCAGGGGACGAGCTCGTAGACGCCGTCGCCGAAGAGGAAGCCGCGGTCCAGGGGTGAGATGCGCGCCGCCTCCAGCGCCAGCAGCTCGCCGTCCAGGTAGCAGGTCGTCGGCTCTCCTTCTCGCATGGCGCTACTGGAGGCGCAGCAGGAGGCGGTCCACGACCTGGCGCCACAGGCCGCCCGCCTCGACGCTGTCCAGGGCGACCAGCGGCTCCTCGTGGATGGTGGTATTGGCGAGCTCGACCTCCAGGGTGCCGAGCGCCTCGCCCTCGCTGACCGGCGCCTCGATCTCGCTGTCGGCGCTGGCGGCGGCGGAGAGGTTGTCGTACTCCTGGCGCGGGGTGGTGATGTAGAGATCGTCCGGCACGCCCAGCGCGACGTTGTCCGTCGCGCCTTTCCAGACCCGGGCCTCGGTGAGCTGCTCGCCGGCGCTGTAGAGGCGGTGGGTCTCGAAGAAGCGGAAGCCGTAGTTGAGCAGCTGCAGGCTCTGCTGGGCGCGGGCGTCCTCGCTTGCCGTGCCTAGGACCACGGAGATGAGCCGCATGCCGTCGCGCTCTGCCGAGGTGACCAGGTTGTAGCCGGCCTCGCTGGTGTAGCCGGTCTTCACGCCGTCGACGGTCTCGTCCCGCCAGAGCAGCTTGTTGCGGTTGCGCTGCGTGATCCCGGCGTACTCGAAGGAGCGCTGGGAGTAGAGGTCGTAGAACTCCGGGAAGTCCTCGATGATCGCCCTGGCGAGCAGGGCCGTGTCCTCGGCGGTGGTCCGCATCGCCTCGTCCGGCATGCCGCTGGCGTTGGTGTAGTTCGTATTGTCCATGCCGAGGCGGTTGGCGTGCTCGTTCATGAGCTGGGCGAAGGTCTGCTCATCGCCGGCGACGTACTCAGCGAGCGCCACCGCGGCGTCGTTGCCGGACTGGACGATCAGCCCCTGCAGGAGCTTCTCGATGCTCACCTCGGTGCCGACCTCCAGGAACATCCGCGAGCCCTCGGCCCGCCAGGCGTTCTCGCTGATGGTGACCTTGTCCGCTAGGCTGATGCGCCCGGCGCTCAGCTCATTGAACACGACATAGGCGGTCATCAGCTTGGCCAGGCTCGCCGGCTCCCAGGCGGCCTCCGGGTCTTGGCCGGCCAGCATGTAGCCGCTGTGCATGTCCACCAGGATGTGGCTCGGCGCCCCGATCTCCGGCGGGGAGGGGGTGGGGACGGCCTCGACGAGCGGATCGCCCCACTCGGCAGCGGCCGTCGGGGGGAGCCCGGCGGCGAGCAGCACGGGCAGGATCAGGCGCAGCAGCGTTGTTCTCATCATCGCCATGGTTAGGTCAGCACCGCAGTAGCTCAAGGGAAGCCCTATTCTAACGGTCTTCGGGCCGTGCGGATCAGCGGCCCACGCGGTAGGTCTCGATCCCGGCCTCCTCCAGGGCGGCCTCGATGCGCTCGATCTCCGCGGGATCCACGAGGGGGCCGAGGCGGACCCGGTGGAGCAGCCCCTCGCCGTCGCGGATCGCCTGGATCTCCGCCTCGGCCTCGAGGGCCTCGGCCCGCGCCTGGACCTGGACCGCGTTGGCGTGGTCGCGGTAGGCCCCGGCCTGGAGGTAGATCGGCGGCGGCTCCTGGTCCCCGGCCTCGGCGATGACGCGCTGGACGTCGCTTACGGCCAGGGCGCCTGCAGCCTCCGCCGAGGCGCCGTCGCCCGCCTCGGGTGCCGCGCTCGCACCGGTGGGCGCCGGGCCCTCGGGGTGATCCCCGGCTCGCTCCCGCTGGCCGCGTGCCGTCGCGGCCGTGGCCTCGGCCCCGCCCGCCTCGGCGGTCTCGCCCGCCGCCTCGGCCGCCTCGGAGGAGGTGCCCTCGGGGGTGATGACCCGGATCTCCACCGGCGCGGTCCCCTGCTCGGCGATGCCCAGGCGGCTCGCTGCGGCGTAGGAAAGGTCCAGGATGCGCTCGTGGGTGTCGACGAAGGGCCCCCTGTCGTTGACCTTCACTACGGCGCTGCGGCCGTTCTGGAGGTTGGTCACCTCCACCCAGGAGGGGAGGGGGAGCTCCCGGTGGGCAGCGGTCATGGCGTACATGTCGTAGCGCTCCCCGCTCGAGGTGCGCCGCCCGTGGAACTTCTCGCCGTACCAGGAGGCGTGGCCGCGCTGGGTAAGGCCCTCCGCCTCGTCGCGGCCCATGGGGTAGTAGGTCTCCCCGGCGATCTCGTAGCTGGCGGGGTTGCCGTAGGGGCTCAGCGGGACCTCCCGTGGCTGCGCCTCGGGGGCCTGCTGCCCGGGCCCCTCCGAGGGTTCCGTGCCCGGTGGCTCGGGCGGGGTCCGTGCCGGGCCGCTGCAGCCGCTCAGCAGGGCGAGCAGCAGTGCGGCGGCTCCCCATCCTGGCGCCGGGGGCGGCAGCAGACGGGTCACGAGCCGTCCCCCTCGCGAGAGGCCTCGGCGAGCTGGCGTGCGGCCATCCCGCGCGGCGCCGTGGCGGTGCCGTCGCCGCACCCTGCCGGGATTGCGCCGGCGAGGCGGGCCGGTGGGCCTAGGCTCGCGGCGGCGTAGCGGTGCGTGCGGTCCATTACCGGCGGTGGGCCCCTATGACCAGAGACGGCGGTGGGTGTGGATGGCCATGAGCATACCGAAACCCACCATGATGGTCACCAAGGAGGAGCCGCCGTAGCTGACCAGCGGCAACGGCAGGCCTACCACCGGGAGCAGGCCGGAGACCATGCCGGCGTTGATTAGCACATAGGCGAAGAAGGTCAGCGCGATGCCCCCGGCGAGGAGGCGGCCGAAGTTGTCCTGCGCGACGGCGGCGATGTAGAGCCCGCGGCCGACGATGAGCAGGTAGGCGGCGAGGAGCTGGGCGATCCCGATCAGGCCGAACTCCTCGCCCACGACGGCGAGGACGAAGTCGGTGTGCCGCTCGGGGATGAACTCCAGGTGCGCCTGGGAGCCGTTGAGCCAGCCCTTGCCGAATAGCCCGCCGGAGCCGAGGGCGATCTTCGACTGGATGAGGTGGTAGCCGGCGCCGAGCGGCTCGCTCTCCGGGTGGAGGAAGGTCAGCACGCGCTCGCGCTGGTAGTCCCGCATGACGAAGAACCAGAGCAGCGGCGCCGTGGCGCCGGCCAAGGCGAGGCCGCCTAGGATCCAGCGCCAGCCCAGGCCGGCGAGGAAGAGCACGAACAGGCCGGAGGCGGTGACCAGCACGGCGGTGCCAAGGTCCGGCTGCAGGGCGATCAGCGCCGCCGGCGCCCCGATGATCCCCAGGGCGAGCAGGACCTGCCGCGGCCGTGGGGGGAGCTCCTGGTCGGCGAGCAGCCAGGCGACCATCAGCGGCAGCGCGAGCTTCATGATCTCGGACGGCTGGAACTGGGTGACGCCGAGGTCGAGCCAGCTCTGTGCGCCCTGGGCCACGAGGCCCAGCGCTTCGACCAGGAGCAGCAGGCCGAGGCCGCCGGCGAAGGCCCACGGCGCCCAGCGCTGCAGGGTCCGCGGCGGGACCTGGGCGCAGAGGAGCAGCGCCAGGAAGCCGATGGAGACGCGGATGAGGTGCTGCTGGGTCTGCGCCCAGTCCTCGCCGAAGGCGCTGTAGAGGACGGCGACCCCGAAGGCGGTCACGGCGAGCAGGGCCGTGAGCAGGAGGCCGTCCAGGTGCAGCCGCGACTGGAGGAAGGAGAGGCGGACCTCGACGCCCCGGTCGTTGGGCAGCGCGGTCGTGCTCACGGCGTCCCCCCCCTCGGGCCTTGCTCCACGTCCTCGACCTCGCTGTCGTCGATGCGCCCCGCCTCGAGCTGCTCCAAGAAGCTGTGGTCGTCGAGCAGCCAGGCGTCGGTGACGGCCCGGGCGGCGGGGGCGGCAGCAGCCCCGCCGCCGCCCTCGGCGTGCTCCACGACGACCACGACCACGATCTCCGGATCCGCCACCGGGGCGAAGCCGAGGAACAGCGCGTGGCTGCGCAGGCGCTCGGCCGCCTCCTGGGCCTCGGCCTGGTGCTCGATCTCGGCGAGCTGCGCCGTGCCGGTCTTGCCGGCGAGCTTGTAGGGCAGATCCTGGCCGATGAGCCGCGCGGTGCCTTGGGGGTGCTCCACGGCCGCCCGCATGGCCCGGATGGTGGTCTCCCAGTCGTCGGGCTCGTCCAGCTCGATGCCCGCGCCGTCCGCCTCGCCGCCGGCCGCGGTGGGCCTCGCCCTGGCGCCGGCGTCGCCCTCGCGCACCAGGTTCGGCTCGATGACGCGGCCGCGGTTGGCCAGTGTAGCCGTCGCTCGCGCCAGCTGCAGCGGGGTGGCGCTGAAGTAGCCGAGCCCGATGCCGTTGATCAGGGTCTCGCCTCGGTACCAGCTGCCTCCCAGGTTGCGCCGCTTCCACGCCCGGCTAGGCAGGATGCCGCTGCGCTCGCCGTCGAGCTCGATGCCGGTGGCGGCGCCGAAGCCGAACGGCTCGAGGAAGGCCGACATGCGGTCGATGCCCAGCCGGTCGGCGGTATCGTAGAAGAACACGTTGCACGACTGCGCCATGGCCTCGGTGTAGTCCGTATGCCCGTGGCCCCCCTCCCGCCAGCAGCGGAACGGCTCCTCACGCCCGTCGATGGCGTACTCGCCGTTGCAGTAGACCTCGGAGCCGGGCTCGATGACGTCGTGCTCCAGCGCGGCGAGGCCGACGAAGGGCTTGATGGTCGAGGCAGGCGGGTAGGTGCCGCGAATGGCGCGGTTGATCAGCGGCTGCCAGCCGCCTGCCTCTAGCGCCTGGAAGCGCTCCCGGCTCATGCCCTCGACGAACATGTTGGGGTCGTAGCGGGGGCGGCTCGCCATCGCCAGGACCGCGCCGTTGTCCGGGCGCAGGGCGATCACAGCGCCGCTCCGGTCGCCGAGCGCGCGCTCGGCGACCTCCTGCAGCTCCAGGTCCAGCGTCAGGGTCAGGTCGTCGCCGGAGCGCGGCGGGCGCCGCTCCAGGGTCTGCAGCACCCGGCCGGCGGCGTTGGTCTCCACCCGTGCCATGCCGGGCTCGCCGTGGAGGGCCGCCTCGTAGGCGCCCTCGACGCCGCTCTTGCCGATGTAGCGGGTCCCCCGGTAGGCGCCGCGATCGAGGTGACGCAGCTCCTCGGCCGTCATGCGCCCGACGTGGCCGAGGGGGTGGCTGGCGGTCTTCCCGTGGGGGTAGTGGCGCACCAGGCGGGCGTCCACCTCTAGCCCTGGGAGGCGGTGACGGTGGACCGCGAGCTTGGCCACCTCCTGCTCGTCCAGCTGGGTGCGCAGGGTGATGGCCTCGAAGTGGCGGGCCTCCTCGACGCGCGCCCGGAAGCGCTCACGCTGCGCCTCGGTGAGCTCGATGAGCCCGGCGACCCGGTCGAGCGTGGCCTCGAGGTCGGGGATCCGCTCCGGGGTGGCGAGGAGCTGGTAGGAGGGGCGGTTCTCGGCCAGGACCGTGCCGTTGCGATCGTAGATGCGGCCGCGGCTCGGGGGGATGGCGTTGACCTCGATGCGGTTCTCCAGGGAGAGGGTGGCGTAGTGGTCGTGGTGGACGACCTGCAGGCGCACCATCTGCGCCATCAGCCCCGCCACCGCGATCAGGCACAGCGCCCCGGCTACGGCGAGCCGGCGCCGGATCCGGGCGGCATCCTGATCCTGGTCACGAGTGGAGCGCCTCACCGCTATCGATCCGCCTATGGGCCTACTGCACCTGGAAGCGGCGCCGCGCGCCTCGTAGCGTGTAGAAGATCAGGGGCCACAGGGCCGCCCCCACCGGGATCGAGGCCCAGGCACGCCACCCTGGGGCGGTGTGGCCGATGATGCCGTTGATCCAGAATACGACCAGCTGCGCCACGAGCAGCAGGGCCAGTACCGCTACGGCCTGCTGCCAGACCGGCACCAGGCGCAGGGGCCGGTGCAGCCGCAGGGCCAGGAACGCGAGCAGCGCGAAGGCGAGCGCATGCTGGCCGAGCAAGGTGCCGAGCAGGGCGTCCTGGAAGAGGCCGGCCAGCCAGCCGACCCCGACGCCGACCCGCTGCGGCAGGGCCAGGCTCCAGTAGAGCAGGACCAGCGCTGTCCACTCGGGCCAGAGGCCCTGGGCCCAGCCTGGCCGCGGGACGATGGTCAGCGCCAGCGCCACGAGGAGGCTGAGGAGGATGATGCCGCCCCCCTTGCGGGCCTGCTGCTCCGTCAAGGCACTTCCCCCTCGGCCTCCGGACGGGCCTCCTCGGTCGCCGGTACCTCGCCGCCTCCCTTGGCCTCGGTCCCGGTGACCAGCATGAGCTTGCGGCTGCGGTGCAGGTCCGCCACCGGCTCCGCCTTGACCCGGGCGAAGGGCTCGCCGGCCTCCGCCCTCACCGAGACCACCTCGGCTACGGGGTAGCCGCGCGGGAAGGTGTCGCCTAGCCCGGAGGAGATGAGGAGGTCGCCGTCGCGGATGTCGGCGTTGGCCGGCACGTTGGCCAGATCCAGGCGGTGCGGGGCGCCGGTGCCGAGGGCTACGGTGCGCAGGCCGTTGCGGTTGACCTCTACGGGGATGGCGTGGCTCGGGTCGGAGAGCAGGCGCACGCTGGCGGACCGGGGGCCGGCCGTGTCGACCTGGCCCATGACGCCGCTGGCGTCGAGCACCGGCTGGCCCGGGAAGACACCCGCCTCGCTGCCTCGGTCGATCGCCACCAGGTGCGTGTGCGGATCCAGCTCGACGCGCATCAGCTCGGCGATGATGACCTCCGTGTCCAGGCGCTCGGAGGAGCCGAGCAGCTCACGCAGGCGCTCGTTCTCGCGCTCGAGCGCCGCCATGCGCTGCAGCCGCTGCTGGTAGACGAGGTTCTGCTGGCGCAGGGCCTGGTTCTCCTCCATGAGCTGGCCCCGCGTGGCGAGCTGCTCGGAGAGCCGCTCGGCGAGGGAGAGGGGGGCGTCCACCAGGGCGCGCACCGGATAGACGACGCCGGAGGCGGCCTCGCGAGCCGGCTCGACGAGGCCCTCACGGTGGTCCAGCGTCATCAGCAGAATGGAGGCCGCGGCCAGCAGCACCAGGCGCGTAGCGGCCGACGGTCCCTGCGCGAATAGCGGCTTAATGGTTCACCTGAGACTCGCTGCGTCGGGGCCTGCCCCGTTAGGCCGATGCAGGTGCCCGGTGTGGCGGGCGGCTGCTCACTCGCTGACGAACAAGTCTATACCGCGCTCGTCCATCAGCTCCAGGGCGCGCCCGCCGCCCCGGGCGACGCAGGTCAAGGGCTCGTCCGCCACGACCACCGGCAGCCCGGTCTCCTCCATGAGCAGTCGATCCAGGTTGCGCAGCAGGGCTCCCCCGCCGGTGATCACGATGCCGCGCTCGGCGACGTCGGCGCCGAGCTCGGGGGGGGTCTGCTCCAGGGCGGTCTTCAGGGCCGAGACGATCCCGGATAGCGGCTCCTGCAGGGCCTCGAGGATCTCGTTGGAGTTCAGCGTAAAGCTGCGCGGGACGCCCTGGGCGAGGCTGCGGCCACGGACCTCGATCTCCTGGACCTCGGTGTCGGGGAAGGCGGTGCCGATCTCGTGCTTGATGCGCTCGGCCGTCGCCTCGCCGATGAGGATGCCGTAGTTGCGGCGGATGTAGTTGAGGATGGCGTCGTCGAACCGGTTGCCGCCGAGGCGTACCGACGCGGAGTAGACGATGCCGTTGAGCGAGAGCACGGCCACCTCGGAGGTCCCGCCGCCGACGTCGAGGACCATGGAGCCGCTCGCCTCGTCCACCGGCATGTTGGCGCCGATCGCCGAGGCCATGGGCTCCTCGATCAGGTGCACCTCGCGCGCCCCGGCGCCTATGGCCGACTCCCGGATGGCGCGGCGCTCCACCTGGGTGGAGCCGCAGGGCACGCAGACCAGCACCCGCGGGCTCGGCTTGAAGAAGCGGGCCTCGTGGACCTTCTTGATGAAGTACTGGAGCATCTTCTCGGTGACGGTGAAATCGGCGATGACACCGTCCTGCAGGGGCCGGGTGGCGCGGATGGTCCCCGGCGTGCGGCCGAGCATGCGCTTGGCCTCGGCGCCGACGGCAGCGACGCGCTTGCTGCCGCCGTCCCGGTCCTGCTGGATGGCGACCACCGACGGCTCGTTGAGCACGATGCCCTGACCCCGCAGGTAGATCAGCGTATTGGCCGTGCCAAGGTCGATGGATAGATCGTTGGAGAAGAGTCCGCGGATACCCTTGAGCATGCCCGGCGTCCCTAAGGTTGAGAATGGCTCAATCTAGCAGCGCCAGGGGGTTTGGGCAAGCTAAGGGGTGTGGTAGGTTCTCAGGCTGTCACCTTGCCGCTAGCGGCCCGGGTGGCCCCGCGACAGCCTGCTAGGCGATGCCTCTGGGCGGGGCCGCTCGGGCGGCAGGCAGTCGTCTGGATAGGGAGGGCGCTATGGCCATCGAGGCGAAGGAGGTGGAGGCGATCGCGCACCTGGCGCGGATCCAGGTCGACGACGGCGCTGTCGCCGGGTACGCCCGGGACCTGTCCGGTATCCTCGATTTCGTCGAGCAGATGAGCACGGTGGATACCCAGGGCGTCGAGCCCATGGCCCACCCGTGGGATGCCGCGCAGCGGCTGCGGCCCGACGAGGTTACCGAGCCCAGCCGGCGCGACCACTACCAGGCCGGGGTCCCGGCGGTGGAGGCCGGCCTCTATCTCGTCCCGCGTGTCGTCGAGTAACGGGAGCTGAGCGATCCCCATGCACCAGAAATCCGTCGCCGAGATCTCCGCCGCCCTGCACGCTGGCGAGACCTCCAGCCGCGAGCTGACCGATGCCCTGCTCGCCCGTATCGAGCAGCTCGAGCCGCGCCTCAACAGCCTGATCACCGTCACCGCCGAGCAGGCGCGAGCGGCCGCTGACGCCGCCGACGAGCGCCTGCGCGCCGGCGAGGCCGGGCCGCTGACCGGCGTGCCGCTGGTCCACAAGGACATCTTCTGCACCGACGGGGTGGCCACGACCTGCGGCTCGCGCATGCTCGAGCCCTTCCGCGCGCCCTACGACGCCACCGTGGTCCGGCGGCTCGCCGATGCCGGTGCCGTCATGCTCGGCAAGGCGAACATGGACGAGTTCGCCATGGGCTCGTCCAACGAGACCAGCTACTTCGGCCCGGTGCGCAACCCGTGGGACCTGGAGGCGGTCCCTGGCGGCTCCTCAGGGGGGGCGGCGGCCGCCGTGGCGGCGCGCCTCGCGCCCGCGGCGACGGGTACCGATACGGGGGGCTCCATCCGGCAGCCGGCGGCCCTCTCCGGGGTCTGCGGGCTCAAGCCCACCTACGGCCGCGTCTCGCGCTACGGCATGGTGGCCTTCGCCTCCAGCCTGGACCAGGCCGGCCCCCTCGCCCGCACCGCCGAGGACCTGGCCCTGCTGCTCGGCGGCATGGCCGGCCTCGACGAGCGCGACTCCACTAGCGTCGATCACGTGGTCCCGGACTATAGCGAGGCGCTGAACCGCTCCATCAAGGGGCTGCGGGTCGGGGTGCCCGCCGAGTTCTTCGGCGAGGGCCTGGACGCCGACGTCCGCTCGCGGGTCAACGCCGCCCTGGAGGTGCTCGAGGGCGAGGGCGCCGAGCTGGTGGAGGTCTCGCTGCCGAGCATGGAGCTGGCCCTGCCGGCCTACTACGTCATCGCCCCCGCTGAGGCCTCCTCCAACCTGGCGCGCTTCGACGGCGTGCGCTTCGGCTACCGCTGCGCCGAGCCGCAGAGCATCGAGGACCTGTACAAGCGCAGCCGCGGCGAGGGCTTCGGCGACGAGGTCAAGCGCCGCATCCTGGTCGGGACCTACGCCCTGTCCGCGGGCTACTACGACGCCTACTACGGCAAGGCGCAGCAGGTGCGGCGGCTCGTGGCCGACGACTTCCGCAACGCCCTCGAGGAGGTCGACGTCCTCGCCGGCCCCACCTCGCCGACGCCGGCCTTCGACCTCGGCGAGCGCGCCGACGACCCGGTGCAGATGTACCTCTCCGACATCTACACCCTCGGCGTGAACCTCGCCGGCCTGCCGGGGCTGTCGGTGCCCGCCGGGTTCGCCCGCGGCCGCCCGGTGGGGCTGCAGCTGATCGGCGGCTACTTCGACGAGGCGCGGCTGCTGAACGTGGCGCACAAGTATCAGCAGCTCACGGACTGGCACAGGCAGGTCCCGCAGGGGTTCGAGTAGGGCCCGGGACCTTGAACGCGCAAGAGCCTACGGAGCGACCCCGCCCATGAACTGGGAAACCGTCATCGGTCTCGAGATCCACACCCAGCTCGCGACACGGACCAAGATCTTCTCCGGCGCGCCGACGGCCTACGGCGCCGAGCCCAACACCCAGGCCTGCCCGGTGGATCTCGGGCTGCCCGGCGTGCTGCCCGTGCTCAACCGGGAGGCGGTCCGCATGGCGGTCAAGTTCGGCCTGGCCGTGGACGCCCGGATCGCGCCGCGCTCGGTCTTCTCCCGCAAGAACTACTTCTACCCCGATCTGCCCAAGGGCTACCAGATCTCCCAGTACGACCTGCCCCTCATCGAGGGCGGGCGGCTGGCCATCGAGCTCGAGGACGGCTCGAGCAAGCCCATCGGCATCACCCGGGCGCACCTGGAGGAGGACGCCGGCAAGTCCCTGCACGAGGACTTCCACGGCCTGACCGGGGTCGACCTCAACCGCGCCGGGACGCCGCTGATGGAGATCGTCTCCGAGCCGGATCTGCGCTCCCCCGCCGAGGCGGCGGCCTACATGAAGAAGCTCCACACCCTGGTGCGCTACCTGGAGATCTGCGACGGCAACATGCAGGAGGGCTCCTTCCGCTGCGACGCCAACGTCTCCGTGCGCCCGGCCGGGCAGCAGGCCTTCGGCACCCGCACCGAGCTCAAGAACCTCAACTCCTTCCG
>CAJXKI010000012.1 GCA_913055765.1 uncultured Ectothiorhodospiraceae bacterium | reverse complement strand
TGCGCTCGGCGGTCTGCAGGCACCAGGCGGCCATGGCGTTGGTGTAGGCGTTGTTGGCCAGCCCCGGCTCGTCGCTGCCCGGGTAGCGGGTATGGAACTCGTCCGGGCCGACGACGCCGTGGATCTCGTAGCGCCCCCGCTGCGCGTTGTACGTGGCGAGGCTCGCCCAGAAGCGGGCGATGCTCAGGATCATCTCGGCGCCGGCGAAGGCCAGGAAGTCGGTGTCGCCGGTCACCTCGTAGTAGTGCCAGGTGTTGTAGGCGATGGCGGCGTTGACGTGGCGCTGCCGGTGGCTCTCGTCCGGCAGCCAGCGCCCGGACTTCGGGTTGAGGTGCAGGCTCTGCGTCTCCTCGCGCCCGCTGCTGCTGCTCTGCCACGGGAACATGGCGCCGCGCAGGCCGGCCTCCGCGGCCGCCCGGCGCGCCTCGGGCAGCCGGCGGTAGCGGTACATCAGCAGCCCCCGCGTGATCTCCGGCGAGTGGAGGCTGAGCAGGGGCAGGATGAAGAGCTCGTCCCAGAAGATGTGGCCCCGGTACGCCTCGCCGTGCAGTCCCCGCGCCGGCACCCCCACATCCAGGTCCGTGGTGTGCAGGGAGGTGGTCTGCAGCAGGTGGAAGATGTGCAGGCGCAGGACCGCCTGCTCCTCGGCGTCCCCGTTGTGGTCCGTATGCAGGGCCACGTCCCAGCCCCGCCAGTAGCGCGCCCAGGCCTGGGCGTGGGTGCGCAGCAGCTCCTCGAAGCCCGGCGCCCGGGCCACCGCCGCCTGGGCGTCGATCCCGGGCTCGCAGATGGCCCGGTCGCGGCCGCTGTAGAGAGCGGCCACCTTCTCCACGGTGATGGGCTGCCCGGCCTGCGCCGCCAGGTAGCACTCGTGGCCGATGTAGCCGCCGTCGCGGATGGTCTCGCGCGCCTGCTCGCCGGCGCCGTCGGCCCGCCAGGCGCGGGTGCGGGCGGCGTGGGCCAGGTCGATGCGCGACTGGTTGGTGGCGCTGCGCAGGAGCACGGTGTCGTCGCCGCACGGCTCGGCGGCGAGGCCGTCCAGGTGCCGCGTCTCCAGCTGGCGGTAGCGCGGCACGCCCAGGTTCTCCACGCCGCCGTCGATGCCGGAGCGGATGGCCACCGTGCCGGACCAGTTCACCGGCTCCAGCTCCCACTGGATGGCTGCGAGGTGGCTATCCGCCATGTGCACGATCCGCCGGCTGGTCAGCCGCGTCTCCCGGCCGTCGGGATCGCGGAAGTGGAGGGCGTAGGTCAGCACCCCGCGGCGGATGTCCAGGGTCTGGCGGTAGGCCAGCCAGGTCACGGCGTCGAGCTCCAGCCAGTCGCCCTCGGCGGGGCGGAAGTTGAGGCAGAGCCAGTTGGGCAGGTTGACCAGGTCCTCGTTCTCGACCTCGCGGTCGGCGACGACGCTGGTCCGGCGGTTGTAGCCGCCGGCCATGTAGGTCCCGGGGTAGTGGGTGCCGTCGGCGACGGCCCCCTCGAAGGCGCCGCGGGTGGCGAAGCGGCCGTTGCCGAGGGTGCAGATCGCCTCGCGGTGCTGCTGCTCCTCCGGGGCCCAGCCCCGGTAGGTCAGCTGCCAGCGCTCGGTCTCGGGGAGCGTCATCGGTGCGTGCCCTCTAGGATCAGCTCGAAGAACTGCCGGACCTCATCGAGGCCGGCCACGCGGTAGTCGGCCTCGGTGGCGCGCCCCGGCTCGCCTACGAAGATCCCCACGCCGCGGCCCTCCAGGGCGCGGAAGGCGTGCTCGTCGGTCCAGTCGTCGCCGATGTACAGGGGCAGGACGTCGCTGCGGTTCAGGGCCAGGGCGTCGAGCAGCCACAGCACGGCGCGGCCCTTGTCCCAGGCCACGTCCGGCTGCAGCTCGTAGACCATCTTGCCGGCGCCGTAGCGCAGCTCCGGGTGGCGGCCGGTGGCGGCCTCGACGGCCGCCGTGACCTGGGGCACGGCGGCCTCCGGGGTGTTGCGGTAGTGCACCGCCAGGGCGTAGCGCTTGCGCTCCAGGGCAGCGCCGGGGACCTCGGCCAGCGCCGCCTCCAGCTCCTGCGCCGCCGCGCCGAGCGCCGCCGCGCAGGCCTCGGCCTCCGCGTTGGCCTGATGTACGCCGCCGGGGCCGAGGATCTCGAAGCCGTGGCTGCCGGCGTAGTAGACGTTGTCCAGGCCGACGAAGCGCTGCAGGGCCTCCAGGTCGCGGCCGCTGACGATGGCCACCGTGTGCCGGGCGGCCAGCCGCTCCAGCGCCGCGCGCATGGCCGGCGCCATGTGCGCCTGGCTTGGGTCGTCGACGATGGGCGCGAGGGTGCCGTCGTAGTCGAGGAACAGCGGCGTGGTGTGCCGCTCCAGGCGCGCCAGGAGGGCCTCGAGGGCCTTGGGTTCGAAGAGGTGCTGCGGGCGGTGCATCGGCTGGTATCTCCTGCCGCGGCTCAGTCCAGCTCGGTCAGGCGGGTCACGGTGGTGTCGGCGCCGTGGGCGCGTAGGCCCTCGTGGTCGCCGTGGCGGGCGACCCCGACGACGAGGCCGAAGCCGGCGGCGGCGCCGGCCTCGACGCCGGAGACCGCGTCCTCGAAGACCACGCACTGCTCGGCGGGCACGCCCAGCCGCTCGGCGGCGAGCCGGAACAGGTCCGGGGCCGGCTTGCCGCGCAGGCCCTGCTCGCGGGCGGTCTCGCCGTCGACCCGGGCGTCGAAGAGCGCCTCGACGCCGGCGGCGGCGATGATCCGCTGGCAGTTGCGGCTCGAGGAGACGATGGCGGTCCGCAGCCCGTCCGCGCGCCAGGCCCGGACGCGCTCCAGCCAGTCCGGGAAGACGTCGACCCCGTCGCGCTCGAGGATCGCCTGGACCAGCGCGTCCTTGCGGCTGCCGAGGCCGTGGAGCGTCTCCCGCTCCGGCGGGTCGTCCTCCTCGCCCTCCGGCAGCTCGATCCCGCGGGCCGCCAGGAAGGATCGCACCCCCTCCTGCCGGGGCAGGCCGTCGACGTAGGCCAGGTAGTCGCCCTCGGCGTCGAAGGGGACGAGCGGCTCGCCGCGTGCCTGGGCGCGGGCCTCGAGGAAGGCGTCGAACATCTCCTTCCAGGCGGCCGCGTGGACGGTGGCGGTCTGGGTGACGACGCCGTCCATGTCGAACACGGCGGCGCGGTAGCGGCGGATATCGGGGGTCTGTCCAGTCATCGGCGGGACCTTGGCGCATCCTTCCTGATGGATCAAGTGGTTATGAGCGGCATAAGGGGCGCCTATGGGCAGGGGCGCCTGGACTGGGGCAGGGTGGGTCTGGCCTGAGGGCGCGCCTAGCCGGCCGGCAGGCCCTGCGCCAGCTCCGAGAGGGGGGCCGGGCGCGCGAAGAGGAAGCCCTGGCCCTGCTCGCAGCCCGCCTGCGCCAGCTCGAGGCGCTGCGCCTCGGTCTCGATGCCCTCGGCGATGACCTCCAGCCCCAGGCTGTGCCCGAGGGCCAGGATGGCCCGGGTGATGGTCGCGCTCTGGGGGTCCTGCTCCACCCCGTTGACGAAGGAGCGGTCGATCTTGAGCCGGTCCACGGGCAGGTCCTTGAGGTAGCTCAGCGCCGAGTAGCCGGTGCCGAAGTCGTCCACCGCCACGCGGATGCCGTGGCCGCGCAGGGCCTCCAGGCGGTCGATGATCTCGCGACTGGTGTCCACCAGGAGGCTCTCGGTGATCTCGAGCTCCAGGCGCTCCGCCGGGAGCCCGGTGCGCGCCAGCGTCGCCAGGGTCCGGTCGACGAAGGTCGGGTCGGCCAGCTCAGGGGCCGTGATGTTCACCGCCAGCAGGCCCCAGTCGCGGCCTGCGGCCAGCCAGGACTGGTACGCCTCGCAGGCCTGGTCCAGGACCCAGGTCCCGAGCTGGACCATCAGCCCGGCGCGCTCGGCGACGGGGATGAACCGCCCCGGCGGGATCCAGCCCCGGGTCGGATGCGGCCAGCGCAGCAGCGCCTCCAGCCCCTGCCAGGCGCCGGTGCGCAGGTCCACCTGGGGCTGGTAGTGGATGGCCAGCCCGCCGCTGTCGAGGGCCTGGCGCAGCTCGGCGCCCAGCTGGACGCGCTCGCGGGCGCGCTCGGTGAGCTCCTCGCTGAAGAAGCGGTAGCTGACCCCCTCGTCCTTGGCCTCGTACATGGCCGCGTCGGCCTGCTCGATCAGGAGGTTGGCCGAGCGCGCCTGGTCCGGGTAGGTGCTCAGCCCCATGCGCAGGCGGACGGGGATGGTGTGGCCGTCGATCTCCAGGGGGGCCTCGCCGGCCTCGATGAGCCGCTCGGCGACGGCGAGGGTATCCTCGGCGCTGTCGAGCTGGGGCAGCAGCACGCCGAACTCGTCGCCGCTGATCCGGGCCACGGTGGCGGTGGGGCCTGCCGCGGCGCTGAGCCGCTCGCCGATGACGTGCAGGGTGCGGTCGCCGATGCCGATGCCGAGGCTGTCGTTGATGGCGCGGAAGTCGCCCAGGTCCAGGAGCAGCACGGCCACAACCTCGCCCTCGGCCTGGCGCACGGCCTGCTCGAGGCGGTCGTGGAAGAGCAGCCGGTTGGGCAGCTCGGTGAGCGGGTCCAGATGCATGACCTGCTGGATCTGGCTCTGGTACTCCTTGATCCGCGACATGTCCGAGAAGACGCCGATGTAGTGGGTCCGCTGCCCGGCCTCGTCGCGGAGCTCGCGGATGGTCGCCAGCTGGGCGTAGGTGGTGCCGTCGCGGCGCCGGTTCCAGATCTCGCCGGTCCAGTACCCCCGCTGCTCGATGGCCTGCCACATGGCCGCGTAGAAGGCCTGGCTGTGGTAGCCGGAGGCCAGGAACCGCGGATTGCGGCCCAGGGCCTCCGCCTCGCTGTAGCCCGTGATCTCGGTGAAGGCCCGGTTGACGGCGGTGATGTTGGCGTCGGCGTCGGTGATGAGGATCCCCTCGCGCGCCTCCTCGAAGACCACGGCCGCCTGCCGCAGCTGCTGCTCGCTGCGCTTGCGCTCGGTGACGTCGTGGAGGTTGAGCACGTAGGCCGGCTCGCCCTCCCAGCGCATCTGCCGCGAGCGCATCTCCACGATGCGCGTCTCCTGGTCCTCGCTGAGGAGCTCGATCTCCTGCGGGTGCGCGCTGGCCACGGGGAAGCCGAAGGCGGCGCCGACCAGCTCGTGGCTAGCGCGGCCGGTCATGTGGCTCGCCGCGTTGTTGGCGTAGACGATCGCCCCCTGGCTGTCGACCACCAGGATGCCCTCGTCGGTGTTGCTCAGGACCTGGTCGAGCTGGTGCTGGTGCTCCCGGGCGCGCGCCTCCATGGCCGCCAGCTCCGCCTCGTGGTGGCGATGGGCCGTGATGTCCTCCAGGATGTGCACGGAGTCCTTGTAGGCGCCCGTCTCGTCGGGGATGGCGAAGGAGCGGGAGCGGAAGACGCGGCCGTCCTCCAGGGTGAACTCCTCGTAGTACTCGCCGAGCTCGGCGGCGGGGATCTCGTAGCCCTCCTCCTGGAGCTGGGGCATGGTCTCGCCGCAGACCGATAGGGGGCCGTCGCGGCGGGGGAAGACCTGCCAGTAGGGCAGCCCGCGGAACGCCTCCGGCGCCATCCCCGCCAGCTCGGCGTAGGCGTGGTTGGCGGAGAGGATGCGGTAGTCGCCGTCGTGGATGAAGATCGCCTCGTTGAGGGCGTCCAGGGCGCGCAGCCAGTCACCGGGCTCGACGCCCTGCGCTGGGACGGGCGGCGGATCGGCGGGCTGGCGGCGCTCGGTCTGGGGCTGATCGTCTGCGTGCGCCACCGTGTGGTCCCTCGCGGTCATCGGCCGGCGCCTAGTCTAGCCGGACCTGATCCCGATCCTACCACGCGGGGTAGGGGAGAGGCCCGTGGGCGTGCACCCCGGCACCCTCGGCTTTACCCGCGCCTGGCGTCGCTGCCACGATCCAGGCGATCGTGCCGTCGTGAGGAGGCTCCCTATGCGCTGCTGCCAGATGACCGCCGTGGGCGGGCCGGAGGTCCTCCAGCCTGTCGATCTCCCGCAGCCGGATCCGGGCCCCGGCGAGGTCCGGGTGCGGCTGGCGGCCGCCGGGGTCAACCCGGTGGACACCAAGGTCCGCGCCAACGGGCTGTTCGACCCCAGCGCTGAGCCGCCGGCGATCCTCGGCTGCGACGGCGCCGGCGAGGTGGACGCCGTGGGCGAGGGCGTCGACAGCGTCCACGCCGGGCAGCGGGTGCTGCTCATGAACGGCGGTATCGGCCTGGCGCCGGGCACCTACGCCGAGTACACCGTGCTGGACGCCCGCTTCGTCACCCCTATCCCCGAGGGCGTCGACGACCGCGAGGCGGCGGCCATGCCGCTGGTGGCGCTCACCGCCTGGGAGGCGCTCTTCGACCGCGCCGGGCTGCAGGCCGGGGAGTGGGTGCTCATCCACGCCGGCGCCGGCGGCGTGGGCCATGTGGCCATCCAGCTCGCCCGGCAGGCCGGCGCCCGCGTGGTCACCACGGTCAGCGACGACGCGAAGGCGCAGATCGCCCGCGACCTCGGCGCCGAGGCCATCATCCGCTACCGCGACGAGGACTTCGTCGAGTCGGCCCGGCGCTGGACGGGGGGCGAGGGCGCCGCCGTGGTCCTCGACACCGTCGGCGGCGAGACCTGCGCCCGATCCCTCCACGCCCTGGCCACCTACGGCCGGCTGGTGACCATCCTCGCGCTGCCGCAGGGGCTCGACTGGCAGCACGCCCGGTTGCACAACCACGCGGTGGCCCAGGAGCTGATGCTCACGCCCATGATCCGCGGCCGCGCCGACTGGCGCCGCCACCAGACGGCGATCCTCGCCGAGTGCGCCGGGCGCATGGCCCGGCGGGAGCTCCAGGTTCGGGTGGCCGGCACCTACCCGCTGGCGCAGGCGGCGGAGGCCCACCGGCACCTGGAGGCCGGCGGGCTCGCCGGCAAGCTGGTCCTGACCATCCCCTGACGCCGGACGGCGCCTGGCCGCCGCGCTCGTCGGGGACGGATTGGCGTTGGGGGCTTGGGGAGGATCGAGGCCGCGGCCCGGGCAAGGCCGCGCCGCGGCCACGCCGGTGGGGGCTAGTCGGCCTTGAAGTTGTCGTGGCAGTTCTTGCAGGCGCGGGCCACGTCCATGAACTCGCCCTTCACCTCGCTGAGCGCGGCGTCGCCGCCGGCGGTAGCCTCGGCCAGCTCAGCGGAGGCGTCCTGGAACTTCTGCATGCCCTGCTCGAACTGGTCCCACTGCTCCCAGATGGCGTCCTTGGCGTGGGTGTCGCCCTCGTGGGGGCCGCCCTGGAAGCCCTCCAGGGCCATCTGGCTCATGTAGGCCACCCGGTCGGCGTTGCGGGCGAAGCGCTCGGCGTCGTAGTCGATCTTGCCCTCGACCATCTTGCCCATGGGCCCGAAGTTGCCGCCGATGACGGTGAACACCGACTCCCGGTACTCGATCTTGTCCTCGTCGGACTGGGCGGCGGCGCCGCCGGCCATCAGGCAGGCGGCCGTGACGGCGATGCTGGTAGCGATCCACTTGCGCATGGTGCTCGTTCCCTCGTTGCTTAGGTGATCGGCTCTGGCGCGGCCCTCGGGCCGCGCTCCAGGGGGAGTGTGGCACTGCGCCGCCGGCTTGTGAATCCGTGGCCCCGGCGGTGCCGCGTCGGCGCCGTGGTGCGTGCAGTCCCGTTGCCCGGCGCGTTAGGCTAGAGGCCTGCTTATCCGAGGACGAGCCGACGATGCGATACCGCCCCCGCCGCTGGCTGCCGAGCCTCCTCGCCGCCGCCCTGCTGGCCGGTGCCGCGGTGCCGGCCAGCGGCGCCGACGAGCGCCAGGCCATCCAGCTCGAGCCCGCGGACCGCGCGCACTGCCTGGCGCGCATGCGCATGTTCCAGGAGGTGAACAACGCCATCCTCCGCGCCACGCTGGCAGGCGACATGGAGGCGGTCCGCCGGGCGGCCCTGAGCGCGGTGCCGCCGCCCCACCGCGACCCGGACCTGCGCGGCGAGGTGCCGGCCCGGGCCACCGGGATGGCCGGCGGCGAGGGCCGGCAGGGCGCCGGCCCCGCCCAGGGGCGGCGCTCCGGTGCTGGGGGCGAGCCCGGCCAGGGCCGCCGTGGCGACGGCCCCGGCCCGCCGCGCCAGGGCCGCATGCAGGCCCTCATGCCGGAGGCGTACCAGGGCATGATGCACACCCAGTACGAGGCGTACCAGGCCATCGCCCGGGACGCCGAGGCGGTCGGCGAGCCGCGCCACACCCAGGAGCAGCTGGCGCGCCTCCAGGACACCTGCGTGGCCTGCCACAGCGCCTACCGCTTCAGCCGCTGAGCCCGCCTCTCCGGGCCCCTGCGGCTGGGGCGCGTCCCTGCGCTTGCCCCTGCCGCGCGTCGGCTTGAATGCGCCCGGCCGGAGGCGTAGGGTGCAACGCCTTTCCCGGGCGGCTGCACCGCGAGAGCGTCCCCTGAGCCCGTTCCGGCGGGTGCGCCAGGCCAGGGCTGATGGCCCTCGGGCCGTAGCTCGAGCCCTTGCGGACCGGGCAGCCGCGGCCCCTTGGCGCGATGTGCAACGGAGCCTGATCCCCCATGGCCGATGACACCCCCCCGGCGGCTGGCCGCCAGCACGTGCCCGAGCGGCAGGTCCGCGGCAACGAGCGCGCCGTGATGATCCTCTCGGGCAGCTTTGTCCTCCTCTTCATCGCCCTGGCGGCGCTCGACCTGGATGCGCTGAGCCGGATCGTGGATACCGCCTTCGGCTACGCCACGCAGTACTTCGGCGCCTACTGGCAGCTGCTCATGCTGGCCACCTTCCTCATCGCCCTGGTGATGGCCTTCAGCCCCCTGGGGCGGCTGCGGGTGGGCAGCAGCACCCCGGACTACGGCAACTTCTCCTGGCTGGCCATGATCATGGCCACGCTGCTCGCCGGCGGCGGGGTCTTCTGGGCGGCTGCCGAGCCCATAGCCCACTTCGTGGACACGCCGCCGCTGTTCGCCGCGAGGCTGGGCATCGAGGGCGGCGAGGAAGGCGCCGCGGTGCCGGCGCTGGCGCAGAGCTTCATGCACTGGGGGTTCCTGGCGTGGTCCATCCTCGGCGCGCTCACCGGCGGCATGCTCATGCAGCTGCACTACCACCGCGGCTGGCCGCTGAAGCCGCGCACGCTGCTCTACCCAGTCCTCGGCGAGCGCGTCATGCACGGCACGCCGGGGGCGGTGGTCGATACCTTCTGCATCATCGCCGTCGTCGCCGGCACCGTGGGGCCGCTGGGCTTCCTCGGCTTCCAGGTCGCCTACGGGCTCTCCGAGCTCTTCGGCATCCCCGAAAGCACCTGGCTGCCGGCGGCGGTGCTGCTCGGCGTGATCCCGGTCTACCTCTTCTCCGCGATCACCGGCCTGGACCGCGGCATCCGGCTGCTCAGCCGCTTCAACGTTATGCTGGCGCTGTTCCTCGCCGCCTTCATCCTGGTCCTCGGCCCCACGGCGTTCATCGTCGACGGCTTCGTCCAGGGCATGGGGACCTACGTCGACAACCTCCTGCCCATGGCCACCTTCCGCGAGGATCCGGCCTGGCTGGACTGGTGGACGGTCTTCTTCTGGGGGTGGTTCATCGGCTACGGGCCGCTCATGGCGATCTTCGTGGCGCGCATCTCCCGCGGGCGTACCATCCGGCAGATCGTGCTGGCCATGTCGGTGCTCGCGCCGGTGGCCACCTGCTTCTGGTTCGCCATCGTCGGCGGCTCCGGGATCGCCCTCGAGCTGGCCGATGCCGGGGCCGTCTCCGGGCCGTACAACGACGCCGGCCTGCCGGCGGCGATGATGGCCATCGCGCAGCAGCTGCCCATGGGCTCCGTCATCGCGGTGCTGTTCCTGGTTCTGACCACCATCTTCGTGGCCACCACCTCGGACTCGATGACCTACACCATCTCGCTGACCATGAGCGAGGGCGACGAGCCGCCCACCTGGCTGCGGGTCTTCTGGGGGCTGGCCCTGGGCGTGATGGCCATGATCCTCATGCTCATGGGCGAGGGCAGCATCACCGCCCTGCAGTCGTTCATCGTGATTACCGCCGTGCCGGTCTCGCTCATCCTCCTGCCGTCGCTGTGGTACGCCCCGCGCATGGCCATGCACCTGGCCGACGGCGAGGAGCCGGTCATCGACGGCGAGCCGGCCTCGCCACGGCGCTGAGCCGCCGGCCGCGCCCGCTGGCCGAGGCGCCGCGGCGCGCCCGGCGCGGCGGTGCGCGCCCGGGGCGGAGAGCGTGGCGTCGAGCCCGGGGCTGAGAGCGTGGCGTAAGGACCTGGCGGCCTAGAGGAGGGCACAGCGATCTTGCGCGTGGGTTCCGAGTACCTGCGATTCCTCGTCGAGCATCGGCGGCTGCTCGGCTTCGGCCTGCTGGCCGCGGCGCTGTCGGGCTTCGGGCAGACCTTCTTCGTCTCCCTGTTCAGCGAGCCCATCCGCGAGGCCTTCGGCCTCGGCCACGGCGGCTTCGGCCTGGTCTACGGGGGCGCCACCCTGGCGAGCGCCGCCGCGGTGATCTGGCTCGGCCGCGTCCTCGACCGGGTCGACCTGCGCCTGTTCGCCGCCGCCACCCTGCTGGGGCTGGCGGCGGGTGCGGCGCTGCTGGGGGTGGCCGGGCACGTGGCGCTGCTGCTGCTCGCCCTGTTCCTGCTGCGCCTGTGCGGGCAGGGGCTGATGACCCACATGGCCTTTAGCAGCATGGCCCGCTACTTCGACAGCCGTCGCGGGCGGGCCCTGGGCCTGGCCGCCCTGGGGCTGCCGACGGCCGAGGCGCTGCTGCCGTCGAGCGCTGTCGCCCTCATGGCCCTGCTGCACTGGCAGCAGGTGTGGCTGGCGGTGGCCGCCGCCCTGGTGCTGGCGGGGCTGCCGGCGCTGCTAGCGCTGCTGCGTGGCCACGGCGAGCGCCGCCGGCGCATCGAGCGGCTCGCCGACGAGGCCCCGGCGGGCAGCGGCTGGCGGCGGCGCGACGTGCTGCGCGACCGGCGCCTGTGGCGCTACCTGCCGGCGGCGGTGGCCGTGCCGGTGGCCGTGACCTTCCTGTTCTTCCACCAGGTCCACATCGCCGAGGTGCGCGGCTGGCCGCTGACCCTGATGGCGAGCTCGTTCACCGGCTTCGCCGCGGCCCACGTGACCGGGCTGCTCCTCGGCGGGCCCTGGGTGGACCGCATCAGCGCCCGGCGCGCGCTGCCCCTGGCGCTGCTGCCCATCACCGGCGGCCTGGCGCTGGCCGCCGTGGTGGCCGAGGCCTGGGTGGTGCCCGCCTACATGGCCCTCACCGGCCTGTCCGCCGGCCTCAGCGCCCCCGCCATCAACGCCCTCTGGGCCGAGCTCTACGGCATCCACAACCTCGGCGGCATCCGGGCCCTGGCCCACGCCGCCATGGCCCTGGCCACCGCGCTGTCGCCGCCGCTGACCGGCGGGCTGATAGACTGGGGCGTACCGGTCAGCGGGGTGATCGGCGGGCTGGCGCTCCTGGTCGTGGCCTCGGCGGGGCTGGCCAGGGCGGCGCGGGGCGGCTGAGGGCGCTGAATGCTGGCCCATACGGGTGCGCTACAAGGACGCGGCGTGCGCTGCTCCCTTGTTAGATTTGTTTAAATATGATCACGTGAATAGCAATTGGCATTATACAGAGTTGGGCTGCACTCTGTTTGTGCCTCCCGGGCCCGAGGAATGGCGCCCCCTGACTCGGTGGATAGACGATGGATTGGTCTTGGCTTAGCGAAATGAGGAATCGTCTACCCCGGCTGCGTGCGGCCCAGGCCGCGCAGGCGCGGGTAGGGGTCTTCCTGGGGGCGGACTACGTGGCCCTGGCCGCCACCTCCTCCGATGGAGATCGGCTGCTCGCCTGCGATTACCGCGATCTCGGGCGCAAGGGGTGGGCAGAAGCCCTCCAGGGCCTCGTGGAGGCGCACGGCCTTGGCGGGAGCCCGGCGAGCATCGTCCTCAACGGCGACGACTACGAGATCCAACAGATGGAGATCCCGGGAGTTCCCGATGCGGAGCTTGCGGAGGCGCTTCGCTACCGCCTCAAGGACATGATCAGCATACCGCTCACCGAGGCCGCGGTAGCGGGCCACCGCCAGCGCACCGAGCGCCATCGCAGCCGTGCGGGGCTCACCCTGGCGATCATCGCCCGGCGCCGGCGCGTGGAGCAGCTCGTGGCATCTGTCGAGGCTGCGGACCTTGTACCGGAGGAGGTGATTTCGCGGGAGACCGCGATGCACGATCTGGCGGTGCAGGTGCCCGGTATCGACGACGGCCTCGCCCTGGTGCTCATCGGGGATGGGGCAGGCGCCGTCACCGTCAGCCGCGGGCGGGATCTCTACCTGGCCCGGGGGCACAACGTCAGCCTGGGCGCGATCAGGCACGACGAGGCCTTGGCCGTGGAGCAGCTGGCGTCCGAGGTGCAGCGCACGACCGATTACTACGACAGCCAGCTCTCCAGCCAACCGCTCTCCCAGATCCGTATCCTGCCCGGCGAGGTGGACCTCTCAGCGCTGACTGAAAGCCTTAATGAGCTGCTCCGCGTGCCGGCGAGCAAGCTCGGGATTACACAGATCCTGGAGGCTCCCGCCGACATCCCGCTTGACGCGCGAACTGAGGCCCGCTGCGCGCTTGCCGTCGCCGCTACCATGCCGCGCTCTAGCGGCGAGGCCGCCTCCCTGTATCACCGGCCGTCGGATGTCTTCCGGTGGGATGCGCCGGCCGTCATCGGCGGGGGCGTCGCCGCGGGCATCCTGGTGCTGGGGGTCGTGAGCCTGGTCCATGGGTGGTATCTCGGCCGTGCAGAGCAGAGCCTGGCGGAGGTGGAGGCCGAGCGCGATGGCCTCCTCGAGGAGGTGGGCGAGCTCGAGGCCGAGCTGGAGGCGCGCAAGCCCCCCGAGGGGCTGCAGGACCGCCGGCAGGAGCTGGCATCGGAGCTTGAGACGGCGCGTGCCTTCGAGCAGCAGATCGCCGATCTGGAGGTGCAGGCTCTGGACGGCTTCTCGTCGCCGCTGGGCGCCCTCGGCGAGAGCGAGCTGGAGCCGGTCTGGCTGAGCCGGCTCCAGCTCGGGATGCAGCAGGGCGGTTTCGAGGGCTTCGCGCTGCAGGCGCAGGACGTCATGCGCTTCGTGGACTACCTGGCGGAGCGGCCGCTGTTCCACGGAATGCGCTTTACCGAGCTGGACATCGAGCGCATGGAGGTGACCGCTGACGACATCACGATCAACGGGCAGGCCGTGGACCTCGATTTCGGTGCCGACGAGGCATTCTCGCTCTACCAATTTACGCTCACCACGGCCGGCATGGAAGGGCTCGGCGAGCCGGGGGAGGCCGCTGAGGCGGAGCCCGGCGGCGATGTCTCCGGGATCCTTAACGACGAGTCGGGTGCGGACGACCCCGGCGCGGATGAGGGGCAGGCACGATGAGCGTGCTGCAGCGGCTTTCCGGCTACCTGGCGCCGATCAATCAGGCGCTGTGGGCGCGCGAGCGGCGCGAGCGGCTCCTCCTTGGGGGAGCGGCCCTGCTGCTCGCCGGCGCGCTTTGGTATTTCTACAGCTTCGAGCCGCGGCAGCAGGCCATCGAGCAGGCCTATAGCCAGGCCGAGCAGGCCGAGCAGGAGATCGGCAGCCTTGAGGCGCAGCGGGAGGAGCTGCTCGCGGAGTTGGAGGAGGATCCGGGGGCCGAGCTACGCGATGAGATCACCGAGCTAGAGTCGGAGCTCGAGACGGTCCGCGCCCGGCTTGAGGAGGAGGTGCCCGAGTTCATCGACCCGGAGCGCATGCGGGATGTCCTCGAGGATCTGCTCGCCCGCCGCTCCGGGGTCGAGCTGCTCCAGTTCGAGCGGATGTCCACAGAGCTGGTGCTTGAGGGGGGCGACGACGGCGAGGGTATCGAGATCTACGGCCACCCGGTCCGTGCGGTGCTCAAGGCGGACTACGCCTCGACGGTTCGCTTCCTGGCAGACATCGAGGCGCTGCCGTGGGAGTTCGCGTGGGAGGAGCTGAACTATGAGGTCACCGAGGTGGCTAATCTTACCGAGCGGCCCCAGGCGCGGGTCGAGATCCGGCTCTACACGCTCAGCGGCCACGAGGCCTGGCTGGGCATCTAGCGCGGCAGGGCTTGTGGTGCTGGCCGGATGGGCTGTGAGTCTCGGCGCCGGACCGCCGGAGGAGGGTGACGTGCGCTTCGACCCGACGGCGCCTCCGATGCTGGAGCGCCTGGCGCCGGACGCGCCTGCGGAGCGGCCGGAGGAGGATGCGCCCTGGGCGCGCGCGGATCGGGATGACGACGAGGTCGATCCGGCCGAGCGGGCAGGGGGTCTGCAGATGGTACGTCACCGGTACGGCGGCGTACGCTCCGAGCAGCGCACCGCGCTAATCGATGGCCGTAAGCACGTGGCGGGGGACGAGTGGGCCGGCGCGCCGCTGGTGCAGGTCCTGCGCTACGGCGTGAGCCTGGAGACCGATGACGAGACGTACCGCTATGTGCCCGTCGTGGACCACGGCGTGGAGAAGACGCGACGTTTACCCGAAGAGCCACCGAGAGTGAAAGGCCAATGACAACGAGGGGACTCTTCTGGAGGTCCGGTGTAGTGATTGGGGCGCTCGCGCTGCTCAGTGCCTGCGCTACCGTGGACGAGGACAGGGACGAGCGCCGCGCCGGTGACGCGCAGGACTGGGTGGCGAGTGACGAGGAGCGTGAGCAGGCGCAGCGCGATGAGCCCGACGCCGAGTTCCCGGACGAGGTGGACGAGGCCCTGTCGGTAGCCCCGCCCATCGACCCGTTGGAGCTGCAGGCGGCGGAGCCGCGCTTCGACCTCACGGCGGACGGTGTGCCGGCCGGCGCGTTTTTCCACGGGCTGGTGGAGGATACGCCCTACAACGTCGTCGTCCACCCGGAGGTCAAGGGCGAGATCTCGCTGAGCCTGGATAACGTCTCAGTGCCGCAGGTCATGGACACGGTGCGCGAGGCCTACGGCTACGAGTACCAGCGCACGGACGTCGCCTACCTGGTGCTGCCGGCGCGGCTGGAGTCGCGCCTTTTCCACCTGGACTACCTGGACATCAGTCGCTCCGGGAACGCGGGGACGCAGGTGTCAGCCGGGGACCTGGGGAGCGAAGACGGTGATGACGACGCCGTCTCAGGCAGCCAAGTCAGCACCGAGTCGCAGTCCGATCTCTGGGAGGATATCGAGGGCGTTGTCCAGCGCATCATCGCCAAGGAAGAGGACGAGGGCGCCTCGGTAGTGGCCAGCCCGGCCGGGGGTACGCTCGCGGTTCGGGCGAGCCCGACAGCGCTCGACCAGGTCGAGGCCTTCATCGAGCGGCTCCGGACGAGCCTCAACCGCCAGGTGGTGCTCGAGGCGCGCATCGTCGAGGTGGAGCTGGACGACCGCTTCGAGGCGGGTATCGAGTGGGAGGCCATCGGCACGGAAAACGGCCGGGAGCTTACCGGCGAGCTCAGCCCAGGGGCCAACGTGAGTGCGGACGCCGAGGCGACGTTCCAGTTCAGCCTCCTCAGCGAGGGGTCTTTCGACGGTGTGCTTAACGCGCTGGACCGCCAGGGCGATGTCCAGGTGCTCTCAGCGCCCCGCGTCTCGACGCTCAACAACCAGAAGGCGCTCATCAAGGTGGGCACGGACGCCTACTTCCAGACCGGTATCGAGCTTGATACCACGACCCAGTTCGGCGAAACCGTCCAGGAGGTGGACCCGGAGTTCGAGCCGTTCTTCTCCGGGATCGCTCTGGACGTCACGCCGAGCATCGATGACGACGGCGTGGTCACGCTCCACATCCAGCCCTCGGTGACCGAGGTCCGCCAGGTGCCTCGCAGCGTAGAGACAGGGGGTCAGGTAGTCGAATTCCAGCTCGCCGAGAGCGATGTGCGCCAGTCCGATTCCATCGTCCGCGCGGAGGATGAGCAGATCATCGTCATAGGCGGCCTGATGGAGGAGCGCACCAATGATGTCCATGCCCGCGTACCGGTGCTCGGGCGCATCCCGCTTATCAGTAGCTTCTTCACGTACCAGCGCCAGGAGTCTAGCAAGTTCGAGCTGGCGATCCTCCTGCGGCCGCGGGTGGTGGATGAGCAGACCTGGGAGGATGAGATCGATGCTCAGATGGAGCGCATCGATGAGCTCTATGACCGCTAGGCTCCCGGCGCTCGGGGCGGGCTGGCTCCTCACCGCGGCGATGGCCACCCCGGCCCTGGCGGAGACCGCCGGGGCGCAGGCGGAGGGCCGCCCGGAGGCGGAGGCGCTTGAGGCTACAGAGTTCGAGGGCGACGCCCTTGATGAGGTGGTCGAGGGCAAGCCGGTGCCGCCGGAGGACGAGGGTGCCGAGGAGGCCGCTGCCGAGGAAACCGCGGCCGAGGAAACCGCGGCCGAGGAGGAGCAGGCGCTCCTTGAGGCCGTCGAGGAGGACGATGCCGGGGGTGACGCGACGGACGACCTCCCGGCTCTCGAGGAGGCGGAGGAGACGGCCGACGCCATTCCGGACGGCGAGATCGAGGGCTTCGAGCGCAGCCCGAGTGAGCGTGGCGCGGAGCAGCGGGCGCAGACCCTGTTCGATCAGGCCAGGAGCCACATGCAGGCGGGTGAGGTGGGCGATGCGGCGCGGACCCTGCGTCGCGCCGTCAACCTGCACCCGGAGTTCCACGACGCCCGCCAGGCCTACGCCCGCATCATGGTGGCGACAGGGCGCCCGGGCCATGCGCGGGAGATCCTGCGCGCCGGCCTGGAGCGCGCGCCCGGCCACGTGGCGATGGCGCGGCTCTACGCCGCTCTGGCCACCGAGGCTGGGGATCTCGCCTCCGCCGCGGCCGCGCTGGAGCGGGTCAGTGAGGGCCGCGAGGAGCCGGCCCTGGCGGCGCGGGGCCAGCTTGCCGAGATCTATCGCGACGCCGGGCAGTACGAGCGGGCCATCGAGCACTATCAGGCCCTGGCCGAGGCGGAGCCGGAGCAGGGGCGTTGGCGCGTCGGCCGCGCTGTGGCCCTCGAGGAGCAGGGTGATCCGGAGGCCGCGCTGGAGGCCTGGCGGCACACGCTCGAGGCCCGGCACCTCGACAAGGCGCTGGAGCGCTATGCCCGGTCGCGTATCGTCGAGCTCCAGCGACGGGTGGAGTAACCGCAACCTGCGGTAGGAGGAGCGTATGCTGCGCAAGAAGATCCGGCTCGGCGATCTGCTCGTGGAGCGGGGGTTCATCGACGAGCATCAGCTGCAGACCGCCCTGGCCAAGCAGAAGGAGACGGGCCACAAGCTCGGCCGGCAGCTCGTCGAGCTCGGGTACGTCACGGAGGACGCCATCCTGCGCGAGCTCTCACAGCAGCTCGACGTCCCGTGGGTGGATCCGAACAGCTACCGGCTCGACCCGGACGCCACCACCAAGCTCTCGGAGGGCCAGGCGCGCCGCTTCACGGCGCTGATCCTGGAGGAGACCGAGAGCGACTTCCTCGTGGCGATGGCCGATCCGAGCGACCTCATCGCCTACGACGAGCTCACCCGGATGCTGGGCAAGCCAGTGCGGGCGGCGGTGGCGCGGGAATCGGTCATCAACGACCTGATCAACCTGATGTACCGGCGGGGCCAGGAGATCAACAGCATCGCCGAGGAGATCAGCCGCGAGATCAACCCGCAGGAGACGGTGGACCTGGCCGAGCTGTCCGTGGGCGAGGGCCGCCAGAGCGCCCCGGTCGTGCGCCTGCTGCAGTCGCTGTTCGAGGACGCCATCCAGGTCGGCGCCTCGGACATCCACGTGGAGCCGGACGAGGAGGGCCTGCGCATCCGGACGCGGCGCGACGGCCTGCTCCAGGAGCAGCTCGTGCACCAGCGCAACATCCACCCGGCGATGGTCTCCCTGCTCAAGCTGATGAGCGGGCTCAGCATCACCGAGCGCCGCCTGCCCCAGGACGGGCGCTTCAAGGTGCGCGTGCAGGGGCGCAAGATCGACGTCCGCCTCTCCACCCTGCCGCTGCAGCTCGGCGAGGGCATCGTCATGCGCCTCCTCGACCAGACCTCGGGCAGCGCATCGCTCGAGGGGACCGGCATGCCGCCGGAGATGGTCAAGCGCTTACGCCGGCTCATCCATCTGCCCTACGGCATGGTCCTGGTGACGGGGCCCACCGGCTCGGGCAAGTCGACCACGCTCTACGGCGCGCTATCGGAGATCAACCGACCGGAGGTCAAGATCATCACCGCCGAGGACCCGGTCGAGTACCAGCTCGCGCGGGTCAACCAGATCCAGATCCGCTCCGACATCGGGCTCACCTTCGCCCGCGTGCTGCGCACGGCCCTGCGCCAGGACCCGGACATCGTCATGGTCGGCGAGATGCGCGACGAGGAGACGGCGGATATCGGCATGCGCGCCGCCATCACCGGCCACCTGGTCTTCTCCACGCTGCACACCAACGATGCGCCCTCGACGGCCAACCGGCTCATCGATATGGGTGTCGAGCCCTACATGCTCGCCGCCGCCCTGCGGGCGGTCCTGGCGCAGCGGCTGCTGCGGCGCATCTGCCCCTATTGCCGGGAGCCGTACACGCCGGACGCCCACGAGCGGGGGTGGCTCGAGTCGGTCCTCGGCGAGCACGGCGCCGACGTGCAGCTCTACCACGGCAGCGGCTGCAACAGCTGCAGCCAGACTGGCTACAGCGGACGCGTGGGCATCTTTGAGCTGCTCGAGCTCAACAAGGACATGATCGACGCCCTCCGCCAGGGGGACCAGAGCGGCTTCGCCGCGGCGTGCCAGGCCGAGCCGAGCTACGAGCCCATGAGCCAGGTGGCGGTGCGCTACGCCTCGGAGGGCATCACGACGCTCGCCGAGGTGTTCCGGGTGCTCGGCGAGCCGGAGGAGGGTGTGGGGCCGGCTCCCCCGCAGGAGGACACGGCGACGGACGATCAAGCGGAGGCCGTGACTGCGGACCTCGCCTCCGCCCTCGACGGCGAGGCCGCGGGGGGCAGTACGGCGACGGGCGATCCGGGAGCCGGCGGTGGCGCTGACGGCACCGAGCAAGGGCGCAATAACCTGACAGGATAGGGCATGCCGGACTATCGATACCGCGCGCGCGATCAGCGGGGGCAGTCGGTCACCGGGCGCCTCGAGGCGTCGAGCTACGACGCCGCCGTGGAGCAGATCCTGTCCATGGGCGCTACGCCGGTCGAGCTCCACGCGGCCGAGGGGAAGCGCCGCGGCCTGGCGGACACCGACCTGAACCAGCTGGTCAAGCACTACTTCGAGCCGTCGATCAAGCTCGACGACCTGGTCATGTTTACCCGGCAGCTCCAGACCCTGCTGGGCGCCGGCGTGCCCATCGTCCGGGCCCTGCGCGGCCTGGCGGAGAACACCAAGAACCCGCGCCTGTCCCGCTCGGTCGGGGCGGTCGCCGACGAGCTGGAGCGCGGGCAGACGCTCAGCGGGGCGATGGCCGAGCAGGGGGAGGTCTTCCCGCGGCTGCTCGTGGCCATGGTCCAGGTGGGCGAGGAGTCCGGGCAGCTGGAGCAGTCGCTGGGCCGGATGGCGAGCAACCTGGATCAGGAGCGCCAGACCCGGCGCCGCATCAAGCAGGCCCTGCGCTACCCCACATTCGTCATGATCGCCCTGGCCGCGGCCCTCGTGGTGGTAAACGCCTTCGTTATCCCCCAGTTCGCCGAGATGTTCGACCAGCTCGGCGGCGAGCTGCCGTGGACGACCCAGGCGCTGATCGGCACCTCGGACTTCGTCGTGAACTACTGGTGGGCCCTGATCGCGGCCGGGGCCGGGCTGTATTTCGGGGTGCGCGCTTACACCCGGACGGAGGACGGCCGACTGCGCTGGGACCGCTACAAGCTGCGTATCCCCGGCATAGGGCGGATTGTCCTCCTGGCGCTGCTATCGCGCTTCGCGCGGACGTTCTCGATGGCGGCCCGCGCCGGGGTGCCGCTGCTGCAGGCGCTGAGCTCCGTGGCCGAGGCCACGGACAACGCCTGGGTGGCTGGCGGCATCAACAGCATGCGGGACGGGATCGAGCGCGGCGAGGGGCTGCACCAGGTGGCGACGCGAACGGAGATGTTTACGCCGCTGGTCCTGCAGATGCTCGCCGTCGGCGAGGAGACCGGCCAGGTGGCGGACATGATGGACCAGGTGGCGGATTTCTACGACCGGGAGGTGGACGCGGACCTGGAGCAGCTGTCCTCGTATATCGAGCCGTTCGTCATTACGGCGATCGCGGTGCTGGTCCTGATCCTGGCGCTGGGCATCTTCCTGCCCATGTGGCAGCTGGGTACGGAGGCGCTGTGAGGTCGGAACGCTGGCGGGGTGTGCTGAGAGGTCGCATCTCCCTGGGCAAGGTATGCGGTCCTCTGGCGCATGAGGTCAGCGGGGCGTCAAGAGCATTGACTTGCCCCGGCAAAGAGTATATATAGAGTAGTAGGGGCGTTGGCCGATAAGTGGTGCAACGATCGAATGAAATGTACCTGAGGTTGGTATTTAGGCAGGAGACGCAATGATGAGAGAGCGCACGATGGAATCCGAGACCCCGAGCCGCTCGACCGGGCTCATTGAATTGGCTAAGCAGTTCGTCCACCGCAACAGCAACGAGACGCGCCAGCGCAGACAGCGCGAGGAAGGCTTTACGCTGATTGAGCTGGTGATTGTGCTGGTGGTGCTCGGCATCCTGTCTGCGATTGCGGTGCCGCAGTTCTTGGATATCCAGCAACAAGCCCAAGTTAACGCTGCGGCCAATGAACTTAGTGGCCTCAACTCAGATAGCGTATCACAAGCTAGATTAGATAATGAGGCTGCAGGGGTTGAGATAGAAAACAACTGCAGTGAGGGAGCTGACAATCTTATAAATTGGGGCACTGATGATGGCCGTTTTAATGATCGGTTTGATGACCTGAGTGTAAGCGGTGGTAATATTAACGATGGTCTCTATGAGAGCGGAACGTGCGAGGTGTTTCTTACCGATGACGAAGAGATCACTGCAGATTGGACATTGACCGCGACTAGCGGCTAAAAGATAAAAGCGATCTGCCACCGAAAAGAATCGCTTATTTTGGGGAGCCTCAAGGCTCCCCAAATTTTTTTCAAAATCTCCGCCTCCACGTAGGCGGCCCTCCCTTTTTTTATTTTTTTGTCTTCGGACCGATCGGGTTTCAATCGGCGCGCCGTTATCGGGATGCAGGACCAGGGGGCGGTTCACGTGCTGAGGATGGGCTAGTCGGACTCTTCGGCCTTTGCCTCCAATCGCTCCACCTGCTCCCGCATCGCCGCCGCCGCCTCGTGATCTCCCATCGCTGAGCGGGCCTGCAGGGTCATGCGGTAAAGGGGAAGGGCGGACGCCTCGGACCAGTAGGTCAGGGCGGCGCCTTTCTCGAGCACCTCCCTGGCAGCCTCCGGTCCTTCGTTCTGCCACAGATACGCCGCGTACATTAGCCGCGCCTTTGTAGCTCGGGGATTCTTGCTAAGAGCGGTCTCGAAGGCCTCGCGTGGGTCGCCGTCCGTGAGGTCCGGGTGGTCACGCAGCAGCTCGGCGCGGACGCGGTCAATGCCGGGGCGCAGGGGGTTACGGGCTTGGGCCTCGTCGAGTAGGCGGAAGGCATCATCAAGGAGCTCACGGCGTACAGATTTCTGCTCCTCGGGAACCTCGCGGAGCAGGCGCTTGTAGAGCTCGGCCTGCTGCAGCCAGGGCACGTCGGGCATGCCCCAGCGCTTGCGCGCCTGCAGGAAGGCACGCTCGGCCGCCTCGTACTCGTCGGCCTTCATGTGCTCGATCCCTCGCTCCGTTTCCCACTGCACCGCCGCCATCAGGAATAGGGTAAGGAAGAGCGTGACCATGGCGCCGACGGCGCTGATCATCGCCAGGGGGCGGCGCCAGCGCGGCATGGGGATGCTGACGAGCGGCCCTGTGGGCGCGAGGCGCTCAAGCTCGGCGAGCAGCAGCATGACCGGGATGAGCAGTGCCGAAAGCTGAAGCTGGTAGCTGAAGAAGCCGTGAAGGCCTAGCCCGGCGGCTGCCGCGAATGCGCCCACCGCAACGGCGGTGGGCGGTGCCGGCAGGGTGCCCGTCCGTCCCGCCCGGACAACCGTGGTGAAGAGGTAGATGCAGGCGGCGATCAGAGCGATTACGAGGAGCAGTCCCGGTATCCCTCGCTCAGCCCAGAAGTGTAGATAGTCGTTATGGGCGAACATGCCGGCGGTGCCGTCCCCCGGGGGGCGGACGGCGGCGTAGGCGAGCCAGAAGACCCCCGGGCCGATCCCGAGCCAGGGGTTCTCGCGGATAAGCTCCCAGGTGCCGGACCACATGAGGAAGCGAATCCGGCCTGCCTCCTTGGGATCCGCGAGGGAGGCGACGCGGTCAGCGAGCAGGCGCCCCTCGGTGATCCCCAGCACGTTGGCCAGGTAGGCCGTGAGCAGGCCTCCCAGCACCAGCACGGCGACCACGGCCAGCCTCTGTGGCGGGGTCCGAAGCGTATAGGCCGTGCCCGCTATGACCACGGCCAGTGCGGTGCCGGTGGCCAGGAAGCTGGCGCGTCCCCCTTCCAGGCCCAGGGCGAAGGCCATGAGGAAGATTGCAAACGGGAGCGCCCGCTGAGCGGCCGGGATATGGAGGACCCTTCCGGCCCCGGTGAGCCAGGCGATGGCCGCGAGCGGCCAGATTACGTTGAGGAGCGCCGCCGCGGAGTTGGGGTTGAGGAACAGCGCCTGGGCGTCATGGCCGGCGAGGCCCTGGCCGGTCATGCCGAGCGCCATGACCACCCCGCCGAGCAAGAGCAGGTTGTACAGCGCCGGCGCAACCTCTCGGCGGTCCGGGGCGGAGGCGATCCGCCAGGCGGCGTATGCGAGCGCGACGGCCCCAAGGCTGACGAACTGCAGGATCGACTGATACGGCACGGCGCTCCACAGGATCGCCAGTCCACCCCATGCCCAGAAAGCGAGCAGCAGTATGCCCACTGGGCCGATCGGCCAGGCCCCCTCGTCCGGCCTCCGCGCGAGAGCTGCGGCCAAGGCCAGCGCGCTGGAACCGGCTATGGCCGCCAGCCCGGCCAGGTGATTGTAAGGATTGGCCTGGTCTACTCCCGCCGCGGTCAGGGCAAGGAGCGCAACCACGGCCAGCAGCCATCCCCTGCTGCTAGGCAGCCCTGTCTCATGGCTCATCGTCGATGCTCCGTACGGCTCTCTCGCACTCCTCCAGGCGCCGGCGCTCGTCTGCGGCTCCTGTCCCAGGACAGGGGAGGCCGGCATCGCGTCTCTGCAAGCCCCTTACGTACCGCCATCGGTGCCGGCGCGCCGCGCTCAATGTGATCAGCGTGACGCCCTATCCTCGGCTGGCTCGAGGATCGAGTATACCTGGGATCGCCGGTGGTGAGATCCCTGGGGCGTATCCAACGCCCTCGGTAGGGCGATGCAGCAGCGGCCAACTCCCCTCACTGCCCTTCACCCCGCTCGGCCTCCTGTCCTCCAGCCCTGAAGCGGCCGCCGCTCCCCCCACACCGCCCCGAGCCACGCCGCGGCGGCGACGATGGCCAGGGCGCTCGCCCAGCCGGTCCAGGCCCACTCGTAGAGGAGGTCGGGCCAGACGGCGAGCACCAGGAGGTGCCCGACGTAGACCGGCAGGGCCGCCTGTCCGACGGCCACGAGCCGCTCTAGGGGGAGGATGCGGTACAGCCGCCAGTAGGCGAGGGGGATCATGAGGACGGCCCCGGACATGATGAGCAGGGTCACCAGTGAGGGGTTGAACCGCGAGTACTCCCAGGGCACGACCCGGGCGTCGCCGATGCTGACGGGCCATCCGGCGGCCGAGGCGGCCCAGGCGATGCCGGTGCCGAGCAGCACCAGCGCGGCGCCGAGCGCGAAGAGCCAGAGGCGCTCCCGCTCGTGCCGGAGCCCGCGCGGCGCGAGGAGGGCGCCGATGAGGAACGGCACCACCCAGACCACCACCGGGTAGAACCCGGTGGCCAGGAGACCGCCCGCGAACACGCGCAGGCCCGCCAGGCCGTCAAGGAGATCCGAGGCAGCGGGCGGCTGATCGCAGACGCAGCCGCAGCCGAAGGGGATGGCCCAGAGGAAGCAGCCGGCGGTGGCTACGGCCCCTGCCGCCAGCAGCACCCGGAAGGTGGTCCGGTCGGTGAGGGGGCCGACGATGGCGGCGGCGATGAGCAGGACCCCCAGCGTATGGAGGATCACGGGGATCTCGAAGGACGGCGCGCGGGCGGCCACATCCTGGAGCACGGCGCCGAGGGCGATGAGGAGCAGACCGCGCAGGACCAGCACGCGGCGCGCTCGGGGCTTGCGGTCCAGCACCCAGCGGGGGGGCATCCCGGCG
>CAJXKI010000011.1 GCA_913055765.1 uncultured Ectothiorhodospiraceae bacterium | reverse complement strand
CTCTTTCGCCGGCTGCTCGGTGGTCATGGGCTGTCCCTCCAGTCGAGGACCATCTTCAGGCATTCGGGATCGCTGAACGCGATCCGGTAGGCGGCCGAGGCCTCCTCGGCGTCGAGGCAGTGGGTGATCAGCCCGTCCAGCGACAGCTCCCCGGAGGCGATCCGGGCCGCTACGGCAGCCAGGTCGCTGCGCTGCCACTCGGCGGCGACCCGCAGCCGCGCCTCGCGCATGAAGGCCCCCGGGAAGGCGAACGACAGGCGATCGCTATAGAAGCCGGCGAGCACGACCTCACCGCCGTGCCCGAGGCGGCCGATCAAGGTATCGAGCAGGCCAGCGTCGCCGCTGACGTCGCAGATCCGCTGATAGTCGTGTCGCTCGTCGGCCTCGGGATCGACGACCGTATACCCCTCGGCGCCGCCGCGGCGCTGCTCGTTGGTCTCCCAGACCGTGGGCGGCGCGCCGACTAGGACCCCGATGCGGGCCATGATCCGGCCGAGGACGCCGTGGCCGACGATGAGCTCCGGCGGCGCCTCGGCCACGGCGTGCCAGGCCGTAGCCGCCAGCGCCAGGAGCACGCCGCGCTCACCAAGCCCCTCTGGCAGCGGGATCAGGCGCTCGCCGGAGACGACCAGCCGAGAGGCGGCGCCCCCGAACAGGCCGTTGACCTCGGCGTAGCAGCGGGCCCCGGGGACGAAGACCATCTCCCCCTCAGCGCGCCCGGACGCCGAGCCAGCGGCGGCGACACGGCCCACGGACTCGTAGCCGGGAACCAGGGGATAGCCGAGCCCCGGGAAGTGGGGCATGGTGCCCTTCCAGAGCAGCCGCTCGGTGCCCGTGCTGATCCCGCTGTAGTGGATATCGACGACCGCGTCGCCCTCACCGGGCTCGATCAGGGCGACGTCGCGGAGGGTGAGCTGCTCCGGCTCCTCAAAGACGACGGCGCGCGCGCAGCGGGGCTGGCCTCGCGCCTCCTCCGCCGCCGTCCCGTCCTCGCGGCTTGGGTCAGACATAGTGTCAGCCTAACTTGACTATTGGGTGTATCAAATTGGTCGGTCAGCCGGCCTTGCTGCGGCTTTTCGCCGCAATAACCCGAGCCTGCAGGGGATTGCAGCCGCGCAGCGGCCGGATCTGCTCGAAGCCGGCCTCCTGCAGCAGGGCCTGGTTCTCGGCCACAGTCCGTGGACGCCCCCGCCCCATGGCGAAGAGGTAGATCCCGAAGTAGGCGTCGCCGACCCGCTCGGCGCCCGCCGTACCGGCCATGGGCTCGGCGACCAGCACGGTGGTCCCCGGCGCCAGGCTGCGGTGGAGGTGGCGCAGCAGCGCCACCACGTCGGCGTCGTCGTGGTCGTGGAGGATGCGCACAAGCGTGACCACATCGGCGTCGGCCGGCAGCGTATCGCGGAAGAAGTCAGCACCCACGGCCTCCAGGCGGTCCGACAGGCCCGCCTCCGCGAAGCGCTGCCGCGCCCGCTCGGCGACGGCGGGCAGCTCCACGACGCGGCCCTGCAGGTGGGGCCAGCGCTGCGCCGCGGCTATCAGGAAGGCCCCCTCGCCGCCGCCGATATCCATCAGCCGGCGGTGGCGGCGCAAGGCGTAGGCATCGAGCACCTCAGCGGCCACCATGGGCTGCGAGGCAGCCATGAGCGCGCTGTAGGCGCCGACCTCCTCCGCGGAGAGCCCGTCCGGGGCCTCGCGCCCGGCGTAGGCCCAGTATTGCCCCAAAGCGGTGGCGCCACGCTCCCCCCGGAGCAGGGCCAGGGGATCCGCCAGGTCCTCGTAGAGCAGCGCGTGGTGGTCGACCATGGCGCGGATGCCGGGCGAGGCCACCAGGACAGCGCCCAGGTCACCGAGCCCGTAGCGGCCGCCGGCGCGCAGCTCCAAAAGCCGCAGCGCCACAGCGGCGCCGGCCAGGCGCTCGGCAGCCATCGCCGGCATCGCCAGCTGCTCGGCGAGCTCCGCGGCCGAGCGCGGGCGCTCGGCTACCGCGTCGAGCAGCCCGCTGCGCACACTGGCGAGCACCACCTGGGAGTAGATAAAGCCGGCGCAGAGGTCGAAGAGCTCGCTGGAGCGGCGGCGGGCGATGGGGCGAGTTGCCGGGAAGGCGGCAGCGAGGCGGTGGAAGCGGGGGCTGGCCAGCAGGCGGTCCCGCCAGGCGTGCAGGCGGTCCCGCCAGGTGCTGTCGCGCCAGGCGCCGATCACGCCGCGCTACGGCCCAGGGCCTTGGGCAGGGCCCGCTCCATCTCCTCGAGGATACCGGCCCGGAGCCGCTCGGCGCCGACGCACTCCGGCACCGCCCCTACCGCCTCCTCGACCAGGCGGTCCAGGCGCTCCTTGGCGCCCTCCAGGCCGTGCTCGGAGACGGCGTTGATGAGCCCCTGCCCGCTGTCCTGGCCGGCGGGCTTGCCGAGCTCCTCCTCGGCGCTGACGGCGTCGCGCAGGTCGTCGGCGACCTGGTACGCCTCGCCCAGGCGCTCGCCGACGAGCCGCCAGCCGTCGGCCTGGTGCTCCGCCCCGGCGGCAATGGCCCCCGCAACGGTGGCGGCGGCGAACAGCGAGCCGGTCTTGGCCTGGTGGTACTCGGCCAACGGGATCTCGGGCTCCGACTCCCAGGCCTGGCCGGCCGTGATGCCGTACGGCATGCCGGTAGCCCGGGTGACGGTGGTCAGTAGCGCCCCGACCCGCTGCGGGGCCCGGTCCACCTGCAGCGACAACGTCTCGAGGGCGTGGACAATGAGGGCGTCGCCGGCGAGCACCGCGAGGCGCTCGCCGTAGGCCGCATGGACCGAGGGCTGACCGCGCCGCGTAGCCGCATCGTCGAAGCACGGCAGGTCATCGTGCACCAGCGAGGCGCAGTGCATCAGCTCGATCGCCGTCGCCGCGGCGTCGGCCAGCTCCGGCGCGTCGTCGCCGCAGGCGGCGGCGACTGTCAGGCACAGGCGCGGCCGGATCCGCGCTCCGCCGGCGAAGACTGCATGGCGAACCGCCTCGGCAAGCTGCGGCGGGGCCGGCTGAGCCGCCGCGCGGGCCACCGCGGCCTGCAGGGCGTTGTCGATTCGTTCACTTGGCTCCATGTAGCCCCCTCCCGCCGGCGGCGTGTAGGCTTGCGTTCCAGGGAAGAATTGTCGAGTACGCTAGACAGGGACCCACCCCATGTCAACGCCGCTGCGATACCCAGCCGCAGGCGCCCAGCGCGCCGTCGTCATCGGCGCCGGCGTCGGTGGCCTAGCCGCCGCCGTGGACCTGGCCAACGCCGGCCTACAGGTCACCGTCGTCGAGCAGGCCCCGCACCCGGGCGGCAAGCTGCGCACCGTCCAGGTGGGCGGCGCCCACATGGATGCCGGGCCGACGGTGTTCACCATGCGGGACGCCTTCGAGCGCCTCTTCGCCGACGCCGGCGAGCGCCTATCCGATCACCTGAGCCTCCAGCCCGTGGAGCGCCTGGCGCGCCACGCCTGGGTCGATGGCGGGGAGCTGGACCTGTACGCCGACACGGAGCGCTCCGCCGAGGCCATCGGCGATCTCGCCGGGGCCGCAGAGGCGCGCCGCTTCCGCGCCTTCTGCCGACGCGCCGCAGAGATCCACGACACCCTCGACGCCACCTTCATGCGCGCCCAGCGCACCAATCCGATCGGCCTCTTCCACCGGGTAGGCTACCGCAACCTAGGGGCCATGCTCCGGATCAGCCCCTTCACCACGCTGTGGCGCGCCCTGGGGCGCCACTTCAAGGACGGGCGGCTGCGGCAGCTCTACGGCCGCTACGCCACCTACTGCGGCTCCTCGCCCTTCCAGGCACCGGCGACCCTGATGCTCATCGCCCACGTGGAGGGCCAGGGGGTCTGGGAGATCGAGGGGGGCATGCACCGGCTCGCGGAGGCCCTCGCCGGCCTCGCCGAGCGCTCGGGGGCGACCCTCCGCTACCGCAGCCAGGCGCGCACCATCGTCACCGAGGGGGGCGCGGCCGCCGGCGTCGAGCTGGCCGGTGGCGAGCAGCTGCCGGCGGACCTGGTGGTCAGCAACGCCGACGCCGCCGCCCTCGGCGCCGGGCAGCTCGGCCACCACCTCAAGCGCGCGGTCCCTGGGCAGCCGCCTCGGGTCCGCTCGCAGTCAGCGATCACCTGGAACTGGCTGGCGGAGACGGACGGCTTCCCGCTCCACCACCACACGGTCTTCTTCAGCAGCGACTACGCGGACGAGTTCGACGCCGTCTTCCGCCGCGGTGAGCCGCCGCCGGAGCCCACGGTCTACATCTGCGCCCAGGATCGGCACGACCAGCAACCGGTCACCGGGCCCGAGCGCCTGCTCTGCCTGATCAATGCGCCGGCCCGGGGCGACACGCGACCGCTCAGCGACACGGAGATCCAGCAATGCCAGCACCGGACCCTCGCGCTCCTGGAGCGCTGCGGGCTACGCGTGACACCGACGCAGGACCCGCCGGTAATCACCACGCCGACGGATTTCGAGCGGCTCTTCCCGGCCACCGGGGGCGCACTCTACGGCATGGCCTCCCACGGGTGGCGGGCATCCTTCCAGCGGCCGGCAGCCCGCACACGGGTGCCGGGGCTGTACCTGGCGGGGGGCAGCACGCATCCGGGCGCGGGGCTGCCTATGGCGATGACCTCGGGCCGCCTGGCGGCGGAGCAGGCGCTGGCCGACCTGACTTCAGCCATGAGGTCCCGAAGGACGGCTATGCCTGGTGGTACATCGACGCCCTGAGCGATGACGGCCGCCACGGCCTGACCATCATCCTCTTCATCGGCAGCGTCTTCTCGCCCTACTACGCCTGGGCGCGCCGGCGCGGTGACGCGGACCCGCACAACCACTGCGCCGTCAACGCCGCCCTCTACGGCGACAAGCGCGGCCACTGGTCGCTCACCGAGCGCGACCGTCACGCCCTCCACCGGGACCGCGACACCCTGACCATCGGCCCCAGCCAGGCGCGCTGGGAGGGCGGCGAGCTCATCATCGACCTGGATGAGATGACCTGCCCCCGGCCGGCCCACTTGCGCGGGCAGGTGCGCGTGGCCCCGCAGGTGCGCAACGACCGCACCCTCACCCTGGACCCGGCCGGCCGCCACCGCTGGTGCGCCCTCGCCCCCTGCGCCCGCGTCGAGGTGGCGATGGCCAAGCCTCGCGTCCATTGGCAGGGCTCGGGCTACCTCGATACCAACGCCGGCGACGAGCCGCTGGAGGCCGGCTTCAGCGGCTGGCACTGGTCCCGGGCCAGCGATACCGAGGGAACCACCGTGCTCTACGATCTCGCCCCGCGGCAGGGGCCAGCGTACCGCACCGCCCTGCGCTTCGACCGCCGAGGCGGCCTCCACGAGCAGGCCACCCCCGAGCCGGCTGCCCTACCGGGCACGCGCTGGGGCATCCAGCGGCGCACGCCAGCGGATGCCCCCGAGCACGCGCGGGTGATCGAGACCCTCGAGGACACGCCCTTCTATGCCCGGTCTCTGATCGCCAGCCAGGTCGACGGCCGGCCCTTGGAGGCGATCCACGAGAGCCTGGACCTGGATCGGTTCGCGAGGCGATGGGTGCAGGCGCTTCTGCCGTTCCGGATGCCGCGGCGGCGGACGAGGCGGTGAGGCCGCTGGTGGGTCGGGGCCGCCCTGGCTAGGCCGGGGCGAGCCTGCAGGCCATGGGCGCAGCGTAGGCCATGGAGCAGCGTGCCGCTGCCGGGCGGTCCGCCTGAGGCCCCTGGCCACTGCCTGCGCCAGGCCGTGAGGCGCGATGCCTGCAGGCGCGGCCTCGGCCAGGCGGGGCGCTGGCGGCCTCGAGCGGCACCCCCGAGGGGGCGCTCTAGGGCCTAGGAGCGCTCGCGGCGCTCGCGCTCCTCGCGCATCTGGCGCAGCTCACGGCGCATCTTGATGACCTCGCGCAGGGCGTAGCCCATCGCCAGCGCCACGAGGACGAGCTTGAAGATGATGAAGCCGGCGAGATCCATGGGCGCTCCCTCCCGTTGCGGGTGCGACGCCGCCGATCAGCTGGAGAGCTGGCGCCCGGAGCGGGCGGCGTCCATACGCGCCAGGCGCTCGGCATCGCTACGCTCGAGGCGCTCGAAGAGATCGAGCACCCAGGCCACCCGGCCCTCCACCGGTCCCGGCATGCCCTGCGGCGGCGGCGTCTGCTCCACGGCGTCGACGAGGAACCGCCCCTCGGGCAGCACCGGCGCGGAGTCGTCCCGCGGAGCGCGGGCGAGCGTGGTGCCCACGTTCGATAATACACGCATCTTCCGCTGCGCGCTCACCACGGCGCGCTTGTTGACCGAGTCGCAGCCGATGCGCTCGAGCTCGCGGCCGATCTCAGCGTAGAGGAGCCTAGCGGCGCACAGGCCCGGCCGCACCCGCCGCGGGAGGGCGTGGAAGCCGGGCATGGCGCGCTCGTAGAAGCGGTCGGCGTCGTGCAGCAGGCACTGGATGACCTCGCCGAGCGCCGAGGAGAAGCGCGGCTGCGCGAGGAACGCGTCCGGATCGATCCCCGCCTCGCGCAACCACTGCTGCGGCAGGTAGAGCCGGCCGTTGCGGGCATCCTCGCCGACATCGCGGGCGATGTTGGTCAGCTGCATGGCCACGCCCAAGTCACACGCCCGGGCCAGCGCCGAGGCGCTGCGCACATCCATGAGCAGGGCCATCATCACGCCCACCGTCCCGGCGACCCGCACGGCGTACTCGTAGAGCTCCTCGATGGTCTCGTAGCGGCGGCCCTGGGCGTCCCAGGCGAAGCCCTCGATGAGCGCCGCCGGCAGCGCCTGCGGCAGATTGTGGTAGTGGACGACACAGGCGAAGGCGCGGTCCGCCGGATGCGGCTGCGGGCGCCCTTGGTAGACCTGCGCCAAGCGCTCGTGCAGGGCCGCCAGGGCCTCGGCATCCCCAGGACCCTCGTCCACGGCATCGTCCGCCTCCCGGCAGAAGGCGTAGAGGGCGGTAGCCGCGTTCCGCCGCTCCCGGGGCAGGAGCCAGGAGGCGGCGAGGAAGGTCCGGGACCCCGTGCTCAACAGGGCCCGGCAGGCCCGCCGGTCGGTATTCAGCAGGTAGGGCTCCGGCGCCAGGCTCGGATCAGGCGAGAGTGTGAGCATCAGGGACCACCTCGTCGAGGATGCGTGCTGAGGAGACAACGCCGGGCAGGCCGGCACCAGGGTGGGTGCCGGCACCAACCAGGAAGAGGTTCTCGACGTCCTCGCTCCGGTTGTGCGGCCGGAACCAGGCGCTCTGCCGGAGCACCGGCTCCAGGCTGAACCCCGTACCCAGCCACGACTTCAGCCGGTAGCGGAAGTCCAGCGGCGTAGCCACGCTCGAGGTCACCAGCTCCGACTCTAGCCCGGGGAGCACCGTCTCGCTGAGGTACTCTGAGATGGCCCGGCGGTACGGCTCCGCTTGCGCCTCCCAGTCCACGCCGCTGCCCAGGTGCGGCACCGGCGAGAGCACGTAGAAGGCGTCGCAGCCCTCCGGCGCCATCGACGGGTCCGTGGCCGTGGGCCGGTGCAGGTAGAGGCTGAAATCGTACGCCAGGACCTTGCGCTCGAAGATATCCTGGATGAGCTCCTTGTAGCGCGGCCCCATGAGGATGGTGTGGTGCGGCACATCGGGGTACTGGCGCCGGGTCCCGAAATACCACACGAACAGCCCCATGGAGTAGCGCGCCCGGTCTAGCCGGCGGTCGGTCCAGCGCCGCCGGGCACGGGCCGGCACCAGGTTGCGGTAGGTCCAGGCGGCATCGGCGTTGGAGACGACGATGTCCGCGCCGAGACGCTCGCCGCTCGCCAGCTCCACCCCCGTGGCGCGGCCCCGGTCGTCCACCGTGATCGCCTCGACGTCGGCGTTGTAGCGGACCTCGCCGCCCTGGCCGGCGACCAGGTCGGCCATGCCCTGGGCCAGCCGCCCGGTGCCGCCCATCACGTAGTGGACCCCCCAGTGCTGCTCCAGGTACTCGATCAGGCAGTACACCGAGGTCACCGAGAAGGGGTTGCCGCCGATGAGCAGCGGGTGGAAGCTCAGCACCTGGCGCAGGCGCTCGTCCTTGACATACCTCGAGACCAGGCCGTAGACGCTGTAGTAGCTCTTCAGCCGCACCAGGTCCGGCACCACGCGGAGCATGTCGGTGAACTTGTTGAACGGCTTGTTGCTCAGCCCCTCGAACCCGGTCCGGAAGATCCGCTCGCTGATCGCCATGTAGCGCTCATAGCCATCCACCTCGCCGGGGGCGAAGCGCTCGACCTCGGCGCGCATCCGCTCCGGATCCCCGGTGTAGTCGAAGTGGCTCCCGTCCTCGAAGCGCACGCGGTAGAACGGATCCGTCAGGCGCAGGTCGATATCGTCCTCGAAGCGGCGCCCGGCCAGCTCCCAAAGCTCGCGGAACAGGAACGGGGCGGTGACGATGGTCGGCCCGGCATCGAAGGTGAAGCCGTCCTGGTGGTGGACGTGGGCGCGGCCGCCGGGACCATCGAGCCGGTCCAGGACGGTCACCCGATACCCCCGGGCGCCGAGGCGGATGGCGGCAGCGAGGCCGCCGAAGCCGGCGCCGATCACGGCGGCGTGCGGGCGTCGGCCACCAGCAGCGGCAGGGGCATCGTCGGTCTGTCGCATAGGGATCACCTTAAGGCAGGGCCAGTCATTGTCAACGAACTGCGACACCATCGCGACGTTTCGGCGCAGTGGCATCGAGGGCGGCGAGGACCCGCCTCGCCACGCCGGCGGGGTCCTCCTCGTGGGCCAGGTGGCCCAGCCCCGGCAGCGTCTCGAGCCGGGCCGAGGGCAAGCGCAGCCGCACCCGTTCGGCCTGGGCGGGGGGCACGGTCCGGTCCCGCTCAGCGGCGAGGAGCACGAGGGGGACAGGCAGCTCAGGGAGCTCAGCCATGAGGGCGTGGAGGCCGTCGTGGGTGCGCGCCATCATGCCCAGGGCCGCGGCCACGTGGCCGGGGTCGGTGGCCAGGCGCTGGTAGAGGTCGACGCCCCGGCTATCGATCCGGGAGCCGGTGCGCGCCAGGACCTCGGCCAGGAAGGCCCGATTCCGGGCCCGGAAAGCCAGCCAGAACGGCACCAGCGGGTTATAGGTCAGCAGCCGCGCTGTCGTCGGGAATAGCTGCCCGGCGAGGCCGCTGAAGGGCAGGAAGGCCCCGTTCAGGCTGACCAGCGCCTCCGGCGCGAGGTGGCGATCCAGCGCCATGCGCACCAGGATGGCCGCGCCCACGGAGTGGCCGACAGCGGCCTGGGGCGAGTAGCCCAGCGTGCCGAGCAGCTCCCCGAGGCCCGCGGCCACGCCGTCGAGCTCCTGCAGGCGCCGCGTAGCGGGGGCGCTGAAGCCGTGGCCGGGCAGGTCCGGGGCGATGACCGTGTAGCGCTGCGCTAGCTCCGGGCCGAACGCACGCCAGGAGTGGCACGAGGCCGCCGAGCCGTGGAGCAGCAGGAGCGGCGGCCCGCTACCGTAGACCTGGACGTGCCAGCGCAAACCAGCCGCCTCGGCGAATCGGCTCGCCTCCCGGTTCGGCCAGCCGGCCGCATCTCGCTCCCAGGCCAACCCCCTGGCCATGGCGCTCCTCCTTGCCTCAACCCGTGCCAGTAGCCGCCTGGACCGCCGAGCTGATCGAGGAGGCGTCGGCCCGTGGCAGGGGCAGGTAGTCCGCACCCATGGCCTCAGCCAGCTCACGGCCCGTGGGCCGCGGCCGCGGCGAGGTGTCCACAACCAGGGCACGGATCCCCATCGCCCGGACCGCACGGGCGGCCTCGATGGCCTCGCCGTGGGCCTGCTCACGGCCGCCGGAGCCGTCGCGGGTGACATTGGCGCGGCCGTCGGTGAGCACGATGAGCACGGGGGTCGATCCCTTGCGCCGGACCTCATCGGTGAGGTGGCGCGCCGTGTCGATGCCGGCGGCCAGCGGCGTTCCTCCCCCGCCCGGCAGGCCGGCCAGCCCCTTCTTGGCCCGGGTCAGCGAGCGCGTCGGCGGCAGGAGCACCTCCCCGCGCTTGCCCCGGAAGGCCACCATGGCCACCTCGTCCCGGCGCACATAGCACTCCGAGAGCAGCAGCTCCACCGCGCCCTTGGCCTCGGCGAGGCGGTTCATGGCCGACGAGCCGGAGGCGTCCACAGCGAAGATCGTGGCCGTGGGGCTGCGCTGCTTGAAGCGGGTGATGCGGAAGTCCTCCGGGCGCACGATCACCCGGCGGCTATCGCCCTCCCCGCGGCGCAGCGGCTGCCAGGGCGCAGCGGCGCGCAGCGTCTCGACCACGTTCAGCCGCTCGCCGCCGCCCGGCGTACCGGGGCGCACCCCGGCTGGCCGGCCGCGCAGCCCCCCCTTCTGCAGGGCCCCGGCGTGGCCCGGGGCCTGGGAGCTTTGGCGCTGCACCTGCTCGTGGATCTTCATCTGCTGCAGCAGGTCGTCCGGCAGCACCGCCTGGGCGGCCTCGAGGACCATCTCCCCCGGCATCTCCGAGGGCGCCTCCTGCTCCTCGTCATCCTCCGGCTGCTCCGGCTCGCTGCTGCTGTCCTCGTCCTGCTCCTCGCTCTCTTGCTGCTCGCTCTCCTGCTGCTCCGGCTCCTCCTGCTGCTCCGGCTCCTCCTGCTGCTCTTGCTGCTCCTGCTGCTCCTGCTCCTCTCCCTGGGGCTGCTGCGGCATCTGCGTCGCCCGCGGCACGAGGATGAGCCGCGTCGCCAGCGCCACATCCTCCTGGGCCACCTCGGTCCGCCCGTGCAGGGCGGCCGCTGCCCGCGCCGCCCGCAGGGCCTGCAGGGGTGCCCGCAGGGAGCCGATACCCAGCGCGAGGCCGCCGGCGCACAGGGCCTCGACGAGCTCATCGCTGCACGTGACCTGCGGCAGGCGCTCGCGGGCGGCAGCGATCTCCGGGGCCGTGTACTCACAGCCGCCGGCGACGTGGACGGGGATGCCACTGAGCTCCAGGTGGCATCCGATCCGGTCGCGCAGCGGCCCCACGGGGCGCTCGTCATCCTCCACGCCCTCGTCGAGGGCGATCACCCCGAAGCTCGTCGGCATGCGGTCGGCGAGACCGTCACGCTCCACGCGCACCTCGCCGTTATCCAGCACGGCACCGATCTTGCCAGCGGTGGCCAGGGCGATGCGCTCGGCCATGGCCAGCACGGCGATCCCGCCGTCCACCTCGGCGAGCACGCCGCGCTCCACCACCGGGCGGCCGGCGCGCAAGGTGGCGCTCAGCTCCAGGCCCCCGAGCAGCCGGCTGTCGGAGATATTGATCGGGATCCGGCGCCAGGGGGTGCCCTCGGGGAGGAGCTCGCGGACGATCTGCACCCAGCGGTCGCGCACCGGCCCGGGCAGCGAGCGCACGCAGACGCCGCCCACACCGGGCGGGTCCACGGCCAGCAGCGCTGCTGCATGGGTCGCGTCCTCCCAGGCCGACTCGGCGCTCTCGTAGTTGAGCCCGGCGCTCATGCAGGCAGATGCTCCTCCACCGCACGCTGGACCCGGGTGGTGGAGCCGGACTCGTCCAGCGGATCCCGCCGCAGGCGGTGGCGCAAGGCCACGCTAGCGACCTGCCGCAGATGGGGGACGTCGACCGCGTCGGCGCCATCCAAGGCGGCGGCAGCGCGGGCGGCGCGGATCAGGGTCAGCTCGCCGCGCAGGCCGTCGGTGCCCAGGGCGATGCACAGCGTCGAGGTCCGCTCCAGGATCTCGTCCGGGACGTCAACGTGGGGCAGCCTCTCACGGGCCTGCTCGATCTGTGCCCGGACCTGGGCGTCCTGCTCCTGCCACTTCTCGACGAACGCCTTCGGATCCGACTCGAACTCATCCCGGCGGCGGACCACCTGCATCCGGGTGTGCAGATCCTCCGGCGTCGAGACCTCCACCGACAGCCCGAAGCGGTCGAGCAGCTGCGGGCGCAGCTCGCCCTCCTCCGGGTTGCCGCTGCCGATGAGCACGAACTTCGCCGGGTGGCGGACGCTGAGGCCCTCGCGCTCGACCACGTTCTCACCGCTGGCGGCCACATCGAGGAGGAGGTCGACGATGTGGTCCTCAAGGAGGTTGACCTCATCGATGTAGAGGAAGCCGCGATTGGCGCGGGCGAGCAGCCCCGGCTCGAAGTCCTTCTCACCGCTCGTCAGGGCCTTCTCTAGATCCAGGGCACCCACCACGCGGTCCTCGGTAACCCCCAGCGGCAGATCGACCACGGGGACGTCGATCTCCTGCACGCTCAGCGACTCACCGGCCTCGCGCCGCGCCCGGCACTGCTCGCAGAGGGCGTCCTCCTGGTCCGGATCGCAGTGGTAGGGGCACTGGGCCGCCCGGATGGTCGGCAGCAGGCCCGCCAAGGCGCGAACCACCGTGGACTTGCCGGTGCCGCGATCACCGAAGACCAGCACGCCGCCGATCGAGCCGTCCACCGCGGCGATGGTCATCGCGAGCTTCATCTCTTCTTGCCCGGCGATCGCCGAGAAGGGAAACGCTGGTGCCATGGATTGTGCCGTCCCAGGTTGATTCAGTGACGTTGTTCCTCGGGTGGTGGGCCACCGAGGCCCGTGCGCAGCTTACCAAAGCGGCCTCCGGGGTGCAGCCCTCAAGCCGGGATCCAGTCCGCCACGGGGTGCTCGCGGACCAGGCGGCGGAACCACGGGGTATAGGCCGCCGGCTCCCTCGCCACACCCCTGCGCACCGCAGCCGGGGCCAGCCACTGCCAGGCGCCGAGCTCCTGCGGGTCAGGCGCCGGCTGCTGCTGCGCAGGGAGGCGGCCGACGAGCACGTGGGTGTACTCCTGCTCGGTGAGCCCACTGCAGGCGTCCTCGGCGTGGTAGATGAAGTGCGTGACCGGGCGCAGGGTCGCAGCCAGGCCGAGCTCCTCGCCGAGGCGGCGCTCCGCCGCCTCGGCGACCGCCTCGCCAGGCCGGGGATGGCCGCAGCAGGTGTTCGACCACAGCCCAGCGAAGTGGTACTTGCCATCGGCGCGGCGCTGGAGGAGGAGCTCACCGGCGGGATTGAAGAGCAGGACCGAGAACGCGAGGTGCAGCACGCCGCCCTCCCTGTGGGCGCGGATCTTCTCCTCGGACCGAACGGGCCTGCCAGCGTTGTCGACGACGACCACGTACTCCATCCAACCTCCCGCTAAGGCCCGCAGCGGCCGCTAGGCAACATCGTCGCGCCCCCTTGAATGGGGCGCGATGATAGGACCATGCTTTGAATGCTGGCAATATGCCGCTATGAATACCGTAAGGGCCGCCGCACCCGTTCCCCGGGGCAGCGCGGTGGCGTAGCAAGGTCACCTCGACCCCGACGTGAGAGGAGCCAGAGTGATGAGCAACAATTCGTGCGACCGCTCCCGCCGCAAGTTCTTGCGCCTGGGCCTGATGGGCACGGCTGCGATCCCGGCAGCCAGCCTGCTCAGCCGCAAGGCGACCGCCCAGGAGGATACCGACGGCAACGGCAACGGCAACGGCAGCGAGGGCAGCCAGGGCTGGTCGAGGCTCAGCGAGGACTCGCCCGAGGCCCAGGGGCTCGGCTACGTCCACAACCAGGCCGAGGCCAACCAGGAGCATCCCCGCTTCGAGAGCCACCAGTTCTGCGCCAACTGCCTGCTCTACCAACCCCATGAGGACACCTCGGACTACGGCTACTGCTCGGCTTTCGGGATGGACGAGCAGCGCCTGGTCAACGCCAACGGCTGGTGCTGGGCCTGGGAGGATTCCGGGGACGCAGCCCAGGTGGGCCCGCAGGATGTGCCGAAGGCGCAGCGGCGGATCTAGGCCGGCACCGCTCAGCACCCGGTGCGAGCGGGCCGGGCGCCATCTCTCCGCCCCCGGCACCATCCCCGGGGAACCGCCGGGCTGCCACGCGAGTGGGCCCGGCGGTTTCTTATTGGCTGTAACAATCAATTAATGGCTGCATTATCGACTACGCAGCGTCAAGAACCCTAGACAGCAGACCGCCTATCCGGGCAACTTACGATATAGACGCCACACAAGCACTCGCGGAGGCTCGACCCATGCGTATCGTCTTTATCCATCCCAACTACATCTCGGGCGGTGCGGAGATCGCGGGCAACTGGCCCCCGGCATGGGTCGCTTACCTCGCCGGGCACCTGAAGAGCGCCGGCTACGACAACATCCGCTTCATCGACGCCATGACCAACGGCCTCTCCTACGAGTACCTGCGCGAGGAGCTGGAGCGGGAGCAGCCGGATATCGTGGCGACCACCGCCATCACGCCCTCGATCTACGTCGCCGAGCGCACCCTTGAGGTCGCCAAGGAGGTGAACCCCAACATCGTCACGCTCCTCGGCGGCATCCACCCGACCTTCATGTACAAGCAGGTCCTCAGCGAGGCGCCGTGGATCGATGCCGTGGTGCGCGGCGAGGGCGAGGAGATCATGGTCAACATCGCCCGCACGGTGGACGAGGGCCGCTGGCCCAGCGACCGGGAGAGCGTCCTCGGCATCGCCTACCGGGACGGCGACCAGATCGTCGCCACGCCAGCGGCGCCCACGATCAAGGACCTGGATAGCATCGAGCCGGACTGGAGCATCCTCGAGTGGGAGAAGTACATCTACATCCCGCTCGAGACGCGGGTGGCCATCCCCAACATGGCCCGAGGCTGCCCCTTCACCTGCTCCTTCTGCTCGCAGTGGAAGTTCTGGCGGGACTACCGCATCCGCGATCCGAAGAAGGTGGTCGACGAGATCGAGAAGCTCGTCGACGAGCACGGCGTCGGCTTCTTCATCCTTGCCGACGAGGAGCCGACCATCAACCGCAAGAAGTTCATCGAGTTCTGCCAGGAGCTGATCGATCGCGGCCTGCCCGAGCGCGGCATCCTCTGGGGCCTGAACACCCGCGTCACCGATGTGCTCCGCGACGAGGAGCTGCTCAGCTTCTACCGCAAGTCGGGCCTCATCCACGTCTCCCTCGGGACCGAGGCGGCGGCGCAGCTCAAGCTGGACCGTTTCAACAAGGAGACCACCGTCGCCCAGAACAAGAAGGCCGTAGAGCTCCTGCGCCAGGCTGGGATCGTCGTCGAGGCGCAGTTCATCGTCGGCCTGGAGAACGAGACCGCGGAGACCCTCGAGGAGACCTACCAGATGGCCCAGGACTGGAAGCCCGACCTGGCCAACTGGGCGATGTACACCCCTTGGCCCTTCTCCGACCTGTTCCGCGAGCTCAAGGACACGGTGGAGGTCTACGACTTCGAGAAGTACAACTTCGTCACCCCGATCATCAAGCCGGATGCCATGGACCGGGGCGAGCTCCTCGACCGCGTCATGAGCAACTACCGGCGCTTCTACATGCGCAAGGCGCTGTTCTCCTATCCCTGGGCGGGCACCGGTGATCGGCGCAAGTACCTCTTCGGCTGCCTGAAGGCCTTCCTCAAGGCCGGCTTCCAGCGCAAGTTCTACGACCTGGGCAAGCACGGGTACTGGGGCCCGCAGACCCGCAAGAAGGTCAGCGAGAACATCGAGAAGAGCTTCGACAAGTCGCGCACGCTCTCGGAGGCCCAGCGTGAGGAGTGGGAGGCCGAGGATCAGGCCAAGCCGGCCCGCTCCCACAAGGGCGGCACGGATACGGAGCGCACCCCCGCCGAGGAGGCCACTGTCCAGGTGCACCGGCAGCCCCCCGGCAAGGAGGGACGCAAGCAGGACGAGCGGGAGACGGCCGAGACCGACGAGGCGTGATGGCGGCCGCAAGCGGCACCGAGGCGGGCGGCGAGGCCCGTATCGGCCCGAACGCGATCCTGCAGGTAGCGGAGGCGCTCCGCGAGCTCAGCGGCGAGGAGACGGCCCGGCGCATCTTCGAGGCTGCCGGGCTGCCCCGCTGGCTCGACGAGCCACCCCAGGAGATGGTCCCGGAGTCCGCGGTGGCCGCCCTCCACCAGGGCGTGCGGCAAGGGCTCGAGCCGGAGCACGCCCGCCAGGTACTCCACGACGCCGGGGTCCGCACGGGGCACTACGTGCTGCGCCACCGGATCCCCGGGCCGATCCGCTCCCTGCTGCGGGCCCTGCCCCCCGTCGCGGCAGGCCCGCTCCTGCTGCGGGCCATCGCCCAGCACGCCTGGACCTTCGTCGGCTCCGGCACGCTGCGGATCCGCCGCGGCCGGCCGTGCCTCCTGGAGCTGGCGGACAACCCGGTCATCGCCGGCGAGGGGGCCCGCGCCCCCATCTGCCACTGGCACGCCGCAGCCTTCGAGACGCTGTTCCGTGAGCTCGTCAACCGCGAGTCGACCATCCGCGAGACCACCTGCGCCGCTACCGGGGCAGACCTCTGCCGCTTCGAGCTCCACTACCGCTGAGGCCTTGGGGCACGCCGAGGGCGACCACGCTCGCCTCCAGGCGCTGATCCCTTCCCCCGGGCGAGGCTACGGCGAGCCGGTCAGCATCGGGAAGGTTGCGCCCAGCGCCCAGGCGAACGCCACGGCGTTCCCGAGACCGGCCACCAGGGGGTGGCCGGCACGCTGGTAGGCCCAGCGGCTGAAGAGGCCGTAGACGAGGAAGAAGGCCAGGAGCAGGACCAGGAGCAGCGGCACGATCATCAGCGGGAAGGATAGGCTGCCCACCCCCTGGCCCACGGCGATCGCCAGCGATAGGGAGACAAGGAGGAGCAGCTTGGTCGCGGGATAGGCCCCGCGGCGCGCTCCCGCCCCCCGCGTCAGCCACTCATCAGTGAGGAAGTACGGCAGCATCCCGGCGAGCAGGGCCAGCATCACCGGCAGGCGCTCCAGGGCCGGATAGAATCCCGTCACGAACTGGTCAAGCACAGCGCCCAGGACCAGCAGGCAGTAGGCCAGCAGCCCCAGCGCCCCCAGCGCCAGGCGCCACCCGGCACCGGGGGCCGTGCCTACGGCCGCGGCCAGCACGGCGCGGGCCGGGGGCCGGCCCGCCGTCCACCAGAGCAGGAGCGCCGACAGCAGCCCGAAGGTGCCGAAGTGGACGGCCACGTAGTCGCCCACCACCACCGGCAGGAAGTCGGTGGGCACGAGGGTCAGCAGCAGCGGCGTCACCACGGCGGGGATCGCCGCCACCCAGCCGATGCGTAGCCAGCCCGCTCCAGCGCCGCGAGGCTGGGTGTCCACCCGCGGCAGCAGCCGGCTCGCCGGACGTACCAGCCCGATCACCGCGGCGATCAGCAGCGCGAGCCACGGCCCTCGCCCCGACACCCAGCCGCCGCTGTCGCGCCCGAAGGCGCCATTGAGCCACCGCAGCGCCTCACGCTGCGCGGCCTCGCTGTAGAGTACGCCGACATGCCCAACGCCGGGTGCGACGGCGGTCCGGCGCGCCGTACCCGCAACGAGGTCGCCGTAGGTCCGCCCGGGCTCTACCTGGCCGGTCTCGATGCCGGCCGCCTGCGCCACCGCCTCACGCCCCTCCGCCTTGAGGCGGCCCTCTCGGGCGCCGGCCACGCTCAGCAGGTTGCGCGGCGTGTCCCCGTCGACGGTCGGCGCGAACATCGAGATCGCGACGGTCGCCGTGACGTCGCCGCTCTGCTGCGCATAGCGCACGATGATATTCGTCGCCATGGAGTGGCCGAGCAGCGCCAGCCCGCGCGCTGCCCCGGGCAGCTCCCGGCGGCTGTAGGCCACCACCGCCGCCGTCTGGTCCAGGAGCGCCTGGGCCGCACCCTCTTGAGAGGTGATCTTGCCGGGGAGCGGGCGGGGGTGGCGTCCGTGCCCGAGATAGTCGAAGCTGACCACGGTGTAGCCGTTGTGCGCCAGCGTCAGGGCGAAGGGGTCCATGAGCGGCCGGGCCCCGGCGAAGCCGTGGGAGACCACCACCACGGGGCCCGGCGACCCATCTGCCGGATCCGGCCGGTAGATCGTCGCCGGTGTCTCACCGATGACGACCTCGTCCCGCTCGATACCGGCCTCCTCGGCCAGGATCTGCGCCAGCGCCACAGCGATCAGCAGCAGGAGCAGCGCCGCTATCCCCAGGTCCCAGCGGTATGGCCTCCAGGCTACACGCACGGCGGCCCACTCAAGGGGAGGCGTCCACGTCCGCGGGGTCTGAAGGCCTCGGTGCGAGCCCGGCGCGCGTGTTGTGGTCACGGGCCCTCAGCCCCCAGCGCCAGAGGAAGGCCGTGGGGAGGGGGATCACCAGGAACCAGTGCTCGAGGATGGCCAAGGCCATGAGCGTCGCCACCAGCGTCAGGGAGACCGCCATGAAGCTGTCCGCTGCCGGGGCGGCAGCGGCCTGGACCAGCAGCACCAGGGCCACGGTGGAGAGGCTCACCGAGAGCGGGAAGAAGAGGTTCATGGGGCGCCGGCGCATGAAGCTGCGCAGGAAGTCCATGTGCTCGGGGACCAGCTCCTCGTTGAGGTTCCGGACCCCGAGGAAGACGTTGATCCGCGCGCTCTCGTGCATCCAAGCCAGGACCAGGAAGGTCCATAGCGCCGTGCGGTTCCCGTCTCCCCAGGTCAGGGCGAAGATCACCGCCCCCAGCAGCAAGATGGCCAGCTCGTGGTAGATGTTGCTCTGCAGCGCGTGCCAGAAGTGCCGCCAACCGCGGCAGTCGGGCGTACAGGCGATCTGGCGCGGGCCGGTGACGTAGTTCGTGTAGTAGCTGAGCTCGATCCAGGCCCAGACGAGCAAGGCCCCGGTAAAGGCGGTGTAGGCGCCGGCTATCGAGGTCTCGGTGCTGGCCACGGCGATGCCGTAGATCCCCACCGCCAGGGCCCCGGTACAGCCGAGCATGCTCCAGCGGAACGTACGGACAGGGAGGTTATCCAGGTAGATGACAGCGCCGGTGCTGAACCACCACAGGAAGAGCGCGTAGAGCGCCGGGAGCAGGTACTCGACCATCTACAGCTCCTCGGCGCCGTCCTCATTGCCCTCGGGCTCCAAGAAGCGGGCGAAAGCGCCGGCGTTGGTCTTGCCGAACGCCGTGAGGTCGACGGACTGCCCCGTGACCGGGTCCTCCAGGAGGAGGCGGCCGTTCTCCTGGCCGCGCAGGACGAAGGGGATCTCCTTGGATCCGCCGGTCCGGGTCCGTGCCCGGGCGAGCTGGCGGACGGTCTGGCGCATGAAGGAGCCCTCCCCCTCCCCGAGGGTGTCGAGGACCTCGCCGTCCTGCCCGTCGCGGATGACGATCTGGCCATCCTCGTCGGTGAACGACAGGGCCCGTTCCGCCACCGGCGGCTGGTAGCTGCTGGCAGGGTCGTCCAGCACCAGCTCGGTATAGAGGACGTAGACGGTGAGCATGAGCACGATCCCCAGCGCGGTCACCGGCATGATGACCTTGGAGATCGGCCCAGCCCCGAGTTGGTCGCCGTTACCGGAAGAAGCCATCTCAGCTCATCTGTCGGGCGTGTGCCGTGGCTGCAGCGCCTGCCTCACCCGCCGAGGCGCTATCGCTGCCGTCCTCCTCGCTCGCCCGGTAGGCCTCCAGGGCCTGGGCCAGGACCCGCGCGGCCTCCTCGCCGTCCGGGATCGCTCGCATGGCCGGCTCCGGGTGGCTTACCCGCCAGGGCCGTGCGTGCGGCCAGAATAACAGATAGCGGACCTTCTCGGTATCGAACAGCCGCAGCGTCACATCGCTGGTGCCGTCCTTGTGTCGGGCGTAGTTCGCCTCCTCCACCCGGGCGAAGGGCAGGTTCACGGTCATCGGCAGGGAGGCGCCGATACGCATGACCACGCGCCGGTTGGTGATGGTGTACAGCGTGGTGTTCGCCATCCACCGGCCCAGGGCGCTCAGCAGGCCGACGGCGACAGCGCCGATGAGGAGCTGGTTGAGGGCGTAGCCGACCGCGGCCGCCACGCCCCCGCCCTGCAGGAGGGCGTCCGTGGCGAACCAGGCGGCGACGATCAGGAAGTAGGCCGCCACGGGCCGGACGTGGAGCGCCCGCTTGGTGAGCGACCACCAAGCGGGCTTCCCTTGCCAGAGGATCTCTTCCCCATCCGGGGGCTCCTCAGGGAGCCCCGGGATGGGTTCGAGCTCGTGGGTCCTCACAGGAACGGCTCCGTACGGCCCGGCACCGCATAGAGGATGCCACCGCCGAAGTAGGCCGTAACGAAGTCCTCCTCCTGCGGGGAGATCCGGTCCGCCTCGCGCAGGCGCGGCACATCGCTGAACTGCTGGGCGGTGATGGCGTTGACCTTGACCTGGCCGTCGTTGGTCACGCGGCAGAAGTTGATCGGCACCAGGACCCGATCGCTGCTGCTGCCGATACCGGACAGATCGGCCTCAAGGTACATCACGCGCATCTCGCCACGATCCGCCCAGATGTCGCGGACGCGCCCCGCCTCACCGCCGTCGCAGCCGATGACGGCGTAGCCGCGCGGATCCGGGTCGAGCTCCGGCCAGAAGCGGGCGATGGTCGGGTTGCCGCCGACCTCCATCTCGGTGGCCACGCGCAGCGGCACGATCTTCTGGTTGCCGCGGTGGGTCACCTCCGGCTCGTCCTCACGCTTGGCCCAGGCGCCCGGACCGATCCCATCGACCATGGGGTTGCCGGTCGGCTCCAGCGGGGCACCGTCCCAGGGCGCCACCGGCTCCGCCCGGAGGGCCGTGCCGAGCTCGTACTCGGTCTTCTCGCGGCGCGGCACCTGGATGGAGCGGCCGTCGGGCATCTTGAAGACCTTGGGGGCCGGCGGGGCCGGGAAGCCGAGCTTCTCCTCCGTCCTGCCGCCAGTGGACTCGTTGGCCTCCGCCTGCAGCGGGTAGCCCTCGCGCTTATCCTCTATCCGCAGGTAGACGACCAACCCCGCGAAGAAGAGCCAGAACGCGTACAGCGTCATCTGGGCTGCGTTCATGTACTCGGTAAAACCGCCAATTCCTTCCATATCGAACCTCCACTCGAAGTCGCCCTAGCCGTTCGCTGAGACCAGGGGCCTAGACGAGACGACAATAGCGTTAGTGGCGTTTCCCCTGCCCTGCCACGCCGGGCGCGCCAGGGCCCTCAGGCGACCGCAGTCGCTCTTAGCCCGTCTCCCCGTAAGGGGCCATCGATGGTGTCGCGTCGCTCTCTCGCTGCCTGAAGCGGGTCAGCGGCCAGGCCGGCACCACCATGGCCAGCAGCAGCACGATCTCAATGCTGTAGACCACGCTGTAGCCGCCGGCCGGGTGCAGGAACACCTCCGGCAGCTGCCCGGCCTGGGCGAGCATCGGCACCAGCTCGCTCAGCCCAGCCCCGATCGCCAGGGAGATCCCCAGCGCCGACGCCTGGACCGCCCCCCAGGCGCCGATGGCCACACCGCTCTGCTCCCGGGTGGCCATCTGCATCGTCGCGGCGAGCGTTCCCACGTAGAACAGGGCGCCACCGATGCCGATGATGAGCTGGCCCACCCGGAACACGGTCGGTGAGCCGAGCGGTGCCGCCGCGATCACCAGCGAGAACGCCACCACGCCGATCAGGGTCCCGATGGAGGCCACGCCGTAGGCGTTGATGCCACGCTCCATGAGGAGCTTCGCGATGCCGAAGCCGATCAGCATCCCGACAGCCCACAGACCGGTCAGCAGCGTCGTGCCGGCGACCTCCAGGCCCAGGACGGCAGCCCCGTAGGGCTCGATGATGATGTCCTGCATCCCGAAGCCGGCGGCGCCGATACCAATCACCACGAGCAGGCGGGCCACCGGGCCCCTTTCTGCAAAACTCTGCCATGACTCGCGGAAGGATGGACGCGGTCGATCGACGCGGCTGCGCTCCGGGTTCCGCGGCTCCTGGCGCCAGAGGGCGATGACGTTGAGCGCCCAGACCACCAGCGCCGCGCCCTGGACCACCCGCACCAGCCGCTCGTGGCTGAAATCGGAGAGCAGCAGGTAGAGGATCCCCGTCGATACCACCATGCCGAGCAGGAGCATGACGTACATCACGCCCACCACCTGGGGCAGCTTGCCGGTGGGGGCCAGATCGTTGGTCAGCGCCAGCCCCGCCGTCTGGGTCATGTGGATGCCGAGCCCCGAGAAGAGGAAGGCGAAGGCCGCCCCGAGGGAGGCCAGGAACGGCGCATCGGCGGCATACTCCGCCTGGACCAGCAGCGCGAAGGGCATCACGGCCAGCCCGCCGAACATCAGCAGCGTCCCCGTCCACAGGTAGGGGACCCGTCGCCAGCCGAGCGCCGAGCGGTGGTGATCCGAGCGGTGGCCGATCACCAGGCGCAGGGGCGCGAACACCACCGGCAGCGCGAGGACGGCCCCCAGTAGGGAGGCGGGGATGTCGAGCTCGTAGATCATCACCCGGTTCAGGGTGCCGGTGAACATGACGTACATCATGCCCACTGTGACCTGGAACAGGGACAGCCGCAGGATCTGCCCCATGGGCAGCTCCTCGGTCCCGATCTGGGCGAAGGGCAGCGCCAGCTGCCGGATGCGAGCGCGCCAGGACTCAACCGTATCCGTCATGATCGCTGCAGCTCTAAGGCCTGTGAGATGTAGAACCCGCGCCGGACCAGATGGCTGCGGCCGAGCGCCCAGCCCTCGCCGAGGCGGTGCTCGGCCTCGATCGCCCGTCGCAGCCGCCGCTCCGCCACCGGCTCGATCGCAGGCGAGCGGTCCCCCCGCGGGAAGAGCTTCCCTACGGCGTGCATGGCCGCGAGCAGCGGGGTCCGCGGCGCGAAGGTGAATACCATCTGCGCGCGGGTCCGCTCGGCCAGCGACGCCAGCGCGGCCACCGCGTCCTCACGCGGGTAGTGGATGAGCACATCCATGGAGACGACCCGGTCGAACGTGCCGAGCCCCGGATCGAGCATGTCACCGACGTGGAACGCGATCCGGGCCGGGTCGATATCGCCCGGCAGCCGCTGCCGGGCGATATCGATGAGATTGGCGGAGACGTCCACGCCCACCACCTCGGCGCCGCGGCGCGCCGCCTCCGCCGACAGCTCGCCGGGGCCGCAGCCGGCATCGAGGATGCGCTCACCGGTGAGGTCCGCCGGCAGCCAGCCCAGCAGGGTATCGCGCATCTCGGCACGACCGGCGCGGACAGTGGCGCGGACGCCGCTCACCGGGGCCTCGGAGGTTAGCCGCCGCCACGCATCGACCGCAGTGCGGTCGAAGTACGTCTCGACCCGGCTGCGGCGCTGCTGGTAGGAGCTCGTGGGCATCAATCGAACCCCAGGAGATCGAAGACCTCACGATCCTTCAGCGGCGACGGATCCAAGGGCTCGACGCCGTTCCAGAGGGCGGCGGCGAGGCTCAGGTACTCGTCGCGCAGGCGCTGGATCGCCTCGCCCTCCTCCGCTGCCTCGAAGAGCGTCGCCTTCTGGAGGCGACTGCGCCGGACCACGTCGTAATCGGGCACATGCGCCAGGGTGCGCATGCCCGTACGCTCGTTGAAGCGCTCGATCTGGTCGGTGTCCTCGCTGCGATTGGCCACTACGCCGCCGACGCGGACCCGATAGTTCTTGGCCTTGGCCTGGATCGCGCCGGCGATGCGGTTCATCGCGAAGATGGAATCGAAGTCGTTGGCACTCACCACCAGGGCTCGATCGGCGTGCTGCAGCGGGGCGGCGAAGCCGCCGCAGACCACGTCGCCGAGCACGTCGAAGATCACCACGTCGGTATCCTCGAGCAGGTGGTGCTGCTTGAGCAGCTTCACCGTCTGCCCGACGACGTAGCCGCCGCAGCCGGTGCCGGCGGGCGGCCCCCCGGCCTCGACGCAGAGGACTCCGTTGTAGCCCTCGTAGACGTAGTCCTCGGGGCGGAGCTCCTCCATGTGGAAGTCCACCTCCTCGAGGCTGTCGATGACCGTGGGCACCAGGCGCTTGGTCAGCGTGAAGGTGGAGTCGTGCTTGGGATCGCAGCCGATCTGCAGCACCCGCTTACCCAGCTGGCTGAAGGCCACCGCCAGGTTCGAGGAGGTGGTGCTCTTGCCGATTCCCCCCTTGCCGTAGACCGCGAAGACCTTGGCCCGGTCCATGCCGTCGTCGGCCAGCTCCACGTGCACCTGCGAGCTCCCCTCGCCGTCGCCGCCGCGCCCTATCCCGGACACCGGCACCGAGCCACCGCTCATGCAACGTGCTCCTCTTCCCCGCTGATGCCCTCGTAGTAGTCCTCCAGCTCGTCCCCGACCCGGCGCAGCGCCTCCAGGGTCTCCTCATCGGGATTCCAGTAGTTGCGCTCGTGGGCCTCGAGCAGGCGATTGGCGAGCTTCGCTGACGCGGCCGGGTTGAGCTGCGCCATGCGCTCGCGCATCTCGTCGTCGAGCATGAAGGTCTGCGTAAACTGCTGGTAGACCCACGGCTGGACCTGCCCCGTCGTCGCCGACCACCCCATGGTGTTGGTCAGGTGCGCCTCGATCTGGTGCACGCCCTCGTAGCCGTGCTCGAGCAGGTTCTCATACCACTTCGGGTTGAGCATGCGCGTGCGGGTCTCCAGGGCCACCTGGTCCGAGAGCGTGCGCACCTTGCCCTCGCCCCGGGTCTGGTCGCCAATGTAGACCGGCACATGCTCCCCGCCGCGGGAGCGGGCCACCGCCCGGCTGATGCCGCCGAGGGTGTCGAAGTAGTGGTCGATGGTGGTCACGCCGAGCTCCACGGACTCTAGGTTCTGATAGGTGAGGTCGACCCCAGAGAGCATGCTGCCGAGCAGCTCCTCCTGGCGCACCGGGCTGCCGCTACGCCCGTAGGCGTAGCACTTGCGCCGGGTGTAGGTGTCGGCCAGCTCGTCCTCGTCCTCCCACGCCCCCTGGTCGATCATGGAGCCGACGTTGGAGCCGTAGGCGCCATCGGCGTTGGAGAACACCCGCAGCGCGGCCGTCTCGAAGTCGCAGCCATGCTCCTGCTGATAGGCCAGCGCGTTGCGGCGGATGGGATTCATCGCCAGCGGCTCATCCTCCGCCGCGGCCGCCAGGTAGGCCGCCTCGGCCAGCACGCGGGTCTGCAGCGGGAGGAGGTCCCGGAAGATGCCTGAGAGGGTGATGACCACGTCGATGCGCTTGCGGCCGAGCTCCTCCAGCGGGATCAGCTCCGCACCGGCCAGCTTGCCGTAGCTGTCCTGGCGTGGCCGGGCGCCGATCAGGTACAGGGCCTGGCCGATGGGCCCGCCCTCGCTCTTCAGGTTGTCGGTACCCCACAGCACCATGGCGATGGAGTCGGGCAGCTCCTGGCCCTCCTCGCGGTGCTTGTCGAGCAGCCGCTCGGCCTGCTTGGCGCCGTCCTGGACGGCGAAGGCGCTCGGGATGCGGTACGGGTCGAAGCCGTGCATGTTCCGGCCGGTGGGCAGGATCTGCGGGCTGCGCAGCAGGTCGCCGCCGGATACCGGCGGCACGAAGTGCCCGTCCAGGGCCTGGACGATGCCCGCCAGCTCCTGGTTGTCGGCGAGCTTGGCAGCGATATCCCCCAGCTGCTCGAGGAGCTCCTCGCTCATGCCAGGCTCCTCCGACTCCGCCGCCGCCAGGGCCTGCTGCGGATCGTGGCCATCCACCAGGGCCGCGATGCAGCCGCGGTCGGGATCCTCGATCCCGTGGGAGGCCTCGGCGATGGCGCTCAGCTGATCGATCCGGCCCTCGCGGGAGGGCGGCTCGCCGACCACATGGAGCCCCTCCGGGATGAGGGTGTACTCCATCTCCAGGATATCCTCGCTGAGCTTGGCGATCCGCTGCTCGGCCTCCTCCGCGCCCCACTCGGGCTCCATCTCGGCCAGATCCACCTCGGCGGCCTGGGCCTGGATCAGCCGGGCGAGCTCGGCGCGCTCCTCCTCGTTATCCGGCGGTGCGCTCCGGTAGCGCTCCACGGAAGACTTGAGCTCGAGCAGGCCCTTGTAGAGGCCCGCCTTGCCCACCGGCGGGGTGAGGTAGCTGATCAGCGTCGCCGCCGAGCGCCGCTT
>CAJXKI010000010.1 GCA_913055765.1 uncultured Ectothiorhodospiraceae bacterium | reverse complement strand
TACGAGCGCGGCATCACCACCTGGCTCAACGCCTACGTGGGGCCGCGCATGGAGGGCTACCTGCAGCGCCTCCAGGCCGGCCTGCCGCAGGCGCAGATCGCGGTGATGCAGAGCTCCGGCGAGCGGCTCGACGCCTCGCGCGCCGGGGAGCAGGCGGTGCACCTCCTGCTCTCGGGCCCCGCCGGCGGGCTCATCGGGAGCCGGCATATCGGGGAGGCCATCGGTGAGCCCCGGCAGCTGAGCTTCGACATGGGCGGCACCTCGACCGACGTGGCCGTCATCGACGGGGAACCGCAGCTGACCACGGAGGGCCGCATCGGCCGCTATCCGGTGGGCGTGCCGATGGTGGACATGCACACCCTGGGCGCCGGCGGCGGCTCCATCGCGCGGGTAGACCCCGGCGGCGCGCTCCAGGTCGGCCCGGCCTCCGCGGGCGCCGACCCCGGACCCGCCTGCTACGGCCGCGGCGGCCGTGAGCCGACGGTCACCGACGCGCACTGCGTCCTCGGCCGGCTACCGCCGGGGCAGTTCCTCGGCGGCGGCATGGAGCTGGACGAGGCGGCGGCGCACCGGGCCCTGGGCCGGTTGGGCGCAGCGCTCGGGGTCTCTGCCGAGGAGGCCGCTGCCGGGGTCCTCCGGCTGGCCAATGAGCACATGGCCCGGGCGCTGCGGGTGATCAGCCTCGAGCGCGGCCTGGACCCGCGCGCCTTCGCCCTCCTCTCTTTCGGCGGCGCCGGCGGACTCCACGTCTGCGCCCTGGCCGAGGAGCTGGGCATGGAGCGGGCCGTCGTGCCGATCCACTCCGGCGTGCTGTCGGCGCTGGGGATGCTGACGGCGGCGCGCGGCCGGCAGCTATCGCGGACCGTAGCCCAGCCCTGGGCGTCGCTCAGTAGTCAGGCCATCGAGGCGGGGCTCGAGGCGCTCGCTGCCGCGGGCCGCGCGGAGCTGGCCGCGGAAGGCCTGCCGGCGGAGCGGATCGAGGAGAGCCGGCGGGTGGAGCTACGCTATCAGGGGCAGGCCTTCACCCTGACCGTAGCCTGGCAAGGCGATCGCGAGGCAGCCGAGACGGCCTTCCACGCCGCCCACGAGGCCCGTTACGGCCACCGGCTCGACGCGCCGCTGGAGCTAGTCAACCTGCGCGTGGCGGCGACCGGCCCGCGCCCGCCGCTGGTACTGCCCCACCTCCCCGGCGCCGATAGCGGACCCTCGAGGCATACCCGGGTCCATGGCCAGGGCGAGCCGGTCCCGGTCTGGCGCCGCGAGCATCTACCAGCCGGGCGGGCCGAGCCGGGACCGGCCCTTGTGGTCGATGCGGTATCCACGACCTGGGTGGCGCCGGGCTGGTGGGCCCGGCGGGACCAATGGGGGAATATCCGGCTCTCGCGGGCCTGAGGATGATCCCCTCCGCCGGCCCCTGGCTGCAGGGGCGCCGGCGGGATGGCAGGCCATCCATCGTGGGCGCGCTGCAGCGCTGCGGGCAGGGCAGCGCGCCGATGGCCCGGGCTTGAGGCTACAACACCCGCTTACTTGAGCTTGGTCTCCCGGTAGGTGACGTGCTTGCGCACCACCGGGTCGTACTTCTTCATCTCGAGCTTGTGCGGCGTGTTCCGCCTGCTCTTATCGGTGGTGTAGAAGTGGCCCGTGCCGGCGGTCGACACCAGCTTGATCTTCTCGCGCGCGCTGTTACCGGCCATTAGACCCTCTCCCCGCGGGCCCGCATGTCAGCGAGCACCGCATCGATGCCACATTTGTCGATGATCCGCATGCCCTTGGCAGAGACACGCAGACGGACCCAGCGATTCTCGCTCTCTACCCAGAACCGGTGATCGTGCAGGTTGGGCAGAAAGCGCCGGCGCGTCTTGTTGTTGGCGTGGGAAACGTTGTTCCCCGTACCCGGACGCTTGCCGGTGACTTGGCAGACCTTGGACATAGCTACGCTCCTCAATCCCAGCTCGCCGGCAGCCGCCGGAAAAGGGCAGGTTTATACCAGCACACGGCGCTGAACGCAAGGACCGCTTGCCGCGCCCACGCTGACGCCCTAGGATGCCTTGCCTACCGCGCCAGGGATAAGGGGAGGAGACCCTGATGACAGCAATGACCTCGCATCAGAGCGATAGCGACGCCGCACGCGATAACATGATCCGCCGCCAGATCCGCCCCTGGAACGTGCTCGAGCCGCGGGTCCTCGAGCTCCTGGCGGAGCTGCCCCGGGAAGGCTTCGTCCCCGAGCGCTACCGCCAGATCGCCTACGCGGACCTCCAGCTCCCCCTCGGCCACGGCGAGGTCATGATGGAGCCCCGGGTCGAGGCCCGCATGCTCCAGGCGCTCGACCCTCAGCCCGGTGAGCGGGCCCTGGAGATCGGCACCGGCAGCGGCTACGTCGCCGCCTGCCTGTCACGGCTGTGCGGCCAGGTCACCAGTGTCGAGCTGCACGCCGACCTGCTCGAGCAGGCGCGCGACCGGCTCGGCAGGCTGGAGACCGCTGAGCGCATCCAGCTCCAGGGAGGCGACGCGGCCGAGGGCTGGAGCGACGGCCGGGCCTACGACGTGATCGCGCTCACCGGCTCCCTGCCCGAGCTCCACGACGGCTTCCACCACGCCCTGGCCATCGGCGGCCGGCTCTTCGCCATCGTCGGCACCGACCCGATGATGGAGGCGCTGCGGATAACGCGCACCGGGCAAGACGCCTGGCAGACGACCAGCCTCTTCGACGCCGCCGTCCCCCCGCTGCGCGGGGCGGCCTCGAAGGCCCGCTTCAGGCTGTGACCGACCGGGAGCCGGCGAACCAGGGCAGGCGGGGCGCCACCCCCCGGGACGACCAGCTCCTGCGCGCTCGCTTCCTGCACCCCCGCTTCTGGGGCGTGTGGCTGCAGCTCGGCCTGCTGCGCGCCGTCGTGGCTACGCCGCAGCCGGCACGCACGGCCCTCGGCGCGGGCCTCGGCCGGCTCCTCTGGCGATTCGCCGGGAAGCGCCGCCGGATCATCCTGCGCAATCTGGCGATGTGCTTCCCGGAGCTCGACGAGGCGCGGCGTGAGGCCCTGGCGCGGGAGAACTTCCGCCTCATGGGCATCGCCGTCGTGGAGACCGCCATGGGGTGGTGGCTCCCCATGGACCGGATCGCCGAGCTCTACGAGATCACCGGCCGCGAGCACCTGGCGGCTGCCCAGGCCAGCGGCCGGGGCGTACTCCTGCTGTCCTGCCACATGCTCGGGCTAGAGATCAGCGGCGCCATGATCCGGCAGCTCACCCCCTTCAAGGCCCTCTATCGGGAGGACCGCAATCCGCTGATCGCCACGCTGGTGCGCCGCTACCGGCGGCGGCGCATCGAGGACGTCATCGCCAACCACGACATGCGCGGCATGATCCGCGCCCTGAAGCGGGGCGAGACCATCTGGTACGCCCCGGACGAGAACATCCAGCCGCGCCGGGGCGGGATCTTCGTACCCTTCTTCGGCCTGCAGGCGGCGACGACGCCGGCCACGGCGCGGCTCGCCGGGCGCACCGGCTGCGTGGTGCTGCCCTACTACCCGCAGCGCCTGCCCGGCGGACGCTACCGGCTGGTCATCGAGCCCCCGCTGACGGACTTCCCCAGCGGGGACACCCACGCGGACACCGCCCGTATCAACCGGCTCATCGAGGGCTGGATCCGGCAGCAGCCGGAGCAGTACCTCTGGGCGCGCAAGCGCTTCCGGAGCCGCCCGCCCGGTGAGCCCCCGCGCTACTGAAGCCATGCTGCGAACGGTCTACTCCGCCCTGCTCTACGGCCTCTACCCCTTCATCCGGGCCTGGCTGGCCCGCACCTCGCGCCGGCGCGGCGGGGCGCGCCTGCGCCAGGAGCGCCGCGGCCGCTACACCGCCCAGGCCAGCCCGGGCCGGCTGTGGCTGCACTGCGCCTCGGTAGGCGAGGTCCGAACGGCCGCCCCGCTGATCCAGGCCCTCGCGGCGCGGCAGCCCGAGCTGCCGCTGCTGGTCACCACGGCCACGGCCACCGGGGCCGAGACCGCCGCCCGGGTGCTGCCCGAGCAGGCCGCCCACGCCTACCTGCCCATCGACTGGCCCGGGGCTGTACGCCGCTTCCTGGCTACCTTCCGCCCCTGCGGCGCGGTGTTCCTGGAGACGGAGATCTGGCCCAATCTCTACGCCGCCACGGCGCGGCGCGGCATCCCGCTGATCCTCGCCAACGCCCGGCTGTCCGAGCGCACCGTCGAGGGGCCGGCCCTGATCCGGCGGCTGCAGGCCACCGCCCTCCAGCACGTGGACGCCGTCCTGGCCCGCAGCCGCGAGGACGCCCGCCGCTTCATCGCCTTCGGCATCCCCGCCGGGCGGGTGCGCGTGCTCGGCAGCCTCAAGCTAGCGCCGCCGAGCCAGCCCGTGCCCGAGGCGTTCGACTTCGGCCGCCCGGCCATCGTCGCCGCCTCCACCCACGACGACGAGGAGCTGCGCATCGCCGAGGCGTGGCGCCACGCGCGCCGTGAGCGCGACGTCCCGCCGCTGCTGGTGATCGCCCCCCGCCACCCGGAGCGCGGCCCGGCGATCCGCCAGGGCCTGCAGCAGGCAGGCTTCCGCACGGCGCTGCGCTCCGCCGGGGAGGACTGGCAGCGGGCGCAGGTCTACATCGCGGACACCCTCGGCGAGCTGGAGACCCTCATGGCCGGTGCCCGGCTGGTCATCATCGGCGGCTCCCTGGTCCGCCGCGGCGGCCAGAACCTCGTCGAGCCGGCCCGGCTGGCGCAGCCGATCCTCTTCGGCCCGTACATGGGCAACTTCGCCGAGGAGTCGGAGCGGCTGCTCGCCGCCGGCGGCGCGCAGCGCTTCTTCGACGAGAGCGACCTGCGCCACGCCATCAGCGAGCTCTCCGGCGACCCGGCCGGCCGCCGGGAGATGGGCCAGGCGGCCGCCCGGACCGTCCTGGCGGCGCAGGATATCGCCGACCTCTACGCCGAGGCCGTGCTCGAGCACCTCGGACGGCAGCCCGAGGCCGGCGAGGCGCCAGCGGGCCCGCCTAGCGCTCGCTGACCCGCATCGGCGGGCAGCGCTGCGGGCGCAAGACGCCACGCAGGCGCGGATAGCAGGGCAGCCCACCCTCGAAGGGTGGGTAGTCCTCGCCCTCGATGAGCGGGCGCAGGTACGCCCGGCAGGCGGCAGTGATGCCGTAGCCGTCGGGGGAGATGTAGCTCGGGGGCAGCCCCTGCTCGACGCTGGCCACCTCCTCAAGCGGCGCGTAGCCGATGTACCAGCGGTAGGGCTGGCTGCTGTCGCGCCGGATCACCGGCATGAAGCTGTGCTCGCCGGCGACCACGCCCTCCACGGCGGCCCGCCCCACGGCGTAGGCCTGCGCCACATCGACCCGTGACGCCAGGTGCCGTGCGGAGCGCTGGATGTAGTCGACCACTGACCAATGCAGCTTGTAGCCGGTCTCCTGGCGGATAAGCTCGGCCAGCCGGGGCGCCACGCCGCCGAGCTGGGTGTGGGCGTAGACGTCGCTGGCCTCCGCCACCGAGAACAGCGAGCCGTCGGGATGCTTCAGCCCCTCGGAGGCGACTACCACGCAGTAGCCGTGGGTCTCGATCGCCATCTGCAGCTGGTGCAGGAAGGCCGCCTGGTCGAAGGGCACCTCCGGGAAGAGGATGAGCATCGGCGGCCGGCCGTCGTACTCCTGGGCCAGCGCCGCGGCAGCCGCCAGCCAGCCGGCGTGGCGGCCCATGACCTCCATGATGAACACCTGGGTCGAGCTGGTGTGCGCAGACTCCACGTCCAGGCTCGCCTCGCGCACCACGGTGGCGATGAACTTGGCCGCTGAGCCGAAGCCGGGGCTGGTATCGGTGCCGCTCAGGTCGTTGTCGATGGTCTTCGGCACCCCGACGGAGGTGATGGGATAGCCCATCTCCCGCCCGATCTGGGCCACCTTGTGGGCGGTGTCCATGGAGCCGCCGCCGCCGTTGTAGAAGAAGTAGCCGATATCGTGGGCGTGGAAGACCTCGACCAAGCGCTCGTACTGCGTCCGGTGCTCGTCCAGGGTGCCGAGATCGTAGCGGCAGGAGCCGAAGGCGCCCCCCGGCGTATGGCGCAGCGCCGCCAGGGTCAGCGGATCCTCCTCGTCGAGGTCGAAGAGCTCCTCGCCCAGCACGCCGAGGAGGCCGTTGCGGGCGGCGTAGCAGCGCCCGAAGTGCGCCGGGTGGCCCCAAACCGCCTCGATGACCCCCCACGCGCTGGTGTTGATCACCGCGGTCACGCCGCCGGACTGGGCATATAGCGCGTTCTTAGGCATGCGATCAGCGTTGTGATTTGACGACTTGGGGCTAGCACACCAATGTACCGGAAGCGACAAGGACCGGAACAGGACGCCAGGGGAGAGAGCCTATGCACATCGGGACGACGCTCACCAACTACATCATCGAGACGCAGCGCAGCCTGCCGGAGGCCACCGGCGAGTTCAGCGGCCTGCTGAACGACATCTCGGTCGCCTGCAAGCGCATCTCCGACCTGGTCAACAAGGGGGACCTGGTCGGCATGCTCGGCTCCGCCGACTCGCAGAACGTCCAGGGCGAGACGCAGAAGAAGCTGGACGTCGTCACCGACGAGATCTTCGTCGAGGCGCTGGCCCACAACGGCCACATCGCCGGGCTGGTCACCGAGGAGATGGAGGAGATCTACCAGCTGCCCGCGTCGGCGCCGCGAGGCCGCTACCTGCTGCTCTGCGACCCGCTGGACGGCTCCTCGAACATCGACGTCAACGTCTCGGTGGGCACCATCTTCTCCATCGTCCGCGCCCCCGAGGGCCGCGACGACCCGAGCACCGAGGACTTCCTGCAGCCCGGCACCGAGCAGATCGCCGCCGGCTACTGCCTCTACGGCCCATCCACGCTCCTGGTGCTGGCGGTCAAGGGCCAGGGTGTGCAGATGTTCACCCTCGACCGCGACTTCGGCGAGTTCATCCTCACCCACCAGAACATCCAGATCCCGGAGGATACCCAGGAGTTCGCCATCAACATGTCCAACCAGCGCCACTGGGAGACCCCGGTGCGGCGCTACGTGGACGAGTGCCTGGCCGGCAAGGAGGGCCCGCGGGAGAAGGACTTCAACATGCGCTGGGTGGCCTCCATGGTCGCCGAGGTCCACCGCATCCTCTGCCGCGGGGGCGTGTTCATGTACCCGCTCGACGAGAAGATCAAGGCCAAGGGGCAGAACGGCCGCCTGCGGCTGATGTACGAGGCCAACCCCATGAGCATGATCATCGAGCAGGCCGGGGGCGCCGCCACCACCGGGCGCCAGCGCATCCTCGACATCCAGCCGGAGGGTATCCACCAGCGCGCCCCGGTGGTGCTCGGCTCCAAGAACGAGGTGGAGCGCATCACCCGCTACCACAACGAGGCCTGACCAGCCCCGCCCATGGCCCTCGACTGCCGGGGCAGCCAGGGGGCATGAGGCCTGCCTAGCCCCCTCGACGCTCCAGGCAGGCGTAGAAGAAGCCGTCCATCCCGGCCTCACTGGGGAGGATCTGGTAGCCGGCGCCGGTGGGCCGCCCCGCCGGGGGCGCCGCCCCCGGCACCGCGTCGCCTTGCCGGGCGAGGAAATCGGCCACCACCGCCTCGTTCTCCGCCGGCAGGATGGAGCAGGTCGCGTAGACCAGCCGGCCACCGGGCGCGAGCAGCCGCCACAGGGCGTCGAGCAGCGTTCGCTGCGCGGCGGCCATGCGCTCAGGGTCCGCGGGACCGCGCAGCCACTTGATATCCGGATGGCGACGGATGACCCCGGTGCCCGTGCACGGCGCGTCCAGGAGGATGCGCTGGAAGGGCGAGCCGTGCCACCAACGCTCGGGATCGGCGGCATCCCCGACCAGGCAGTCCGCCTCGTAGCCGCTGCGCGCCAGGCTGTCCCGCACCTGCCGGAGGCGCCGCGAGGAGCGATCCAGGGCGGTCACCGCGGCCTCCGGCTGCCGCTCCAGGATGTGGCGCGTCTTGCCGCCGGGCGCGGCACAGGCGTCGAGCACCCGGTCCCCCGGCTGGGGATCCAGCAGCGGCGCAGCGAGCTGCGCCGCCTCGTCCTGCACCGCGAGCCACCCCGCAGCGAGGCCGGGCAGCTCCGAGGCAGGGCGCGGCGTGCGGAGCACCACCGCCTCCGGAGCCACGGCGCCGGGATCGGCGCCTACCCCATGCTCGGCGAGCGCCGCGATCGCCGCGTCACGACTGGCCAGGCGCCGGTTGACGCGCAGCGTCAGCGGCGGATGGGTGTTGCTCCGCTCCGCCAGCCCCGGCCAATCGTCAGGCCAGGCGCAGCGCAGCCGCTCGACCAGCCATTCGGGGAACGCATACTGTGCGGCCTCGTCAGCGGGCGGTGAGGGGGGATGCCGGCGCAGCTTGCGCAGCACGGCGTTCACCATGCCGCTGGCGCGGCCGCGGTGCAGCCGGCGGGCGGCGGCCACCGCCTCGGAGACCGCAGCGTGGTCGGGCGTGGACAGCCCCTGCGCCTCCCAGGCGCCGACCACCAGCAGGCCGCGCAGCGGCGGGTCCCGGCGCCAGTCGTCCCGCGGCGTCAGGGCGCAGAGCTGCGCCTCGAGCCGGGTCAGCCAGCGCAGGCCGCCGTAGGCGAGGGCCTGCACGAGGGGGCGATCCCGCTCCGCGACCCGGGGCGCCTGGGCCGCCAGGGCGTCATCGAGGGTCTCTCCGTGGGCCAGCACCCGCTCCAGGACGAGCGCCGCGGCGGCACGCGGGGGCGTGCTCAACGGAGCCGCTCCCCCGGCGCCAGGGGGTGGCCGTTGAGGTAGTCGGCGGCGCTCTGCTCACGGCTGCCGGCAGGCTTGAGCCGGGTGATGCGCAGCCGGCCCGAGGCGGTGGCGATCTCGATCCCGCCGCTGCCAGCGGCGGCCACGGTGCCGGGCAGGTCCCCCGGGCCGCCTTGGCAGGGCTCGGCGGCAAGGATGCGGGCCTGAACCCCGCCCAGGTGGAGCCGGGCGCCGGGGACAGGCGCCAGGGCCCGCACCCGGCGGGCCAGCTGCTCGGCGGGCTCGGCCGGGTCGAGCCAGCCCTCCTCGCTGGTTAGCTTCTCGGCGTAGGTGGCCTCCGCCTCATCCTGGGGCTGCGGCACCAGCCCATCGCCCAGGATGGACGGCAGCTGGGCGGCGAGCAGCTCGGCGCCGAGCCGGGCCAGCCGATCGTGGAGGGAGCCGGCGGTCTCGCCGGCATGGATCGGGGTCGCCTCACGGGCGAGCACAGGCCCCGTGTCCAGCCCCTCGTCCATCTGCATCAGGGTGACGCCGGTCTCGCCATCGCCGGCGAGGAGCGCGCGCTGGATGGGGGCCGCGCCACGCCAGCGCGGCAGCAGCGAGGCGTGGACATTGACGCAGCCGGCCCGCGGTGCCTCCAGCACCGGGCGGCGCAGGATCTGGCCGTAGGCGACCACCACCATGAGGTCGGGCTCCAGCCCGCGCAGCCACTCGGCCTGCTCCGCGCCGAGGCGCTCCGGCTGGTGGACCGGCAGCCCGTGGGCCTCGGCGACGCGCTTGACCGGCGGCGGGGTGAGCCTGCGGCCGCGCCCGGCGGGCCGATCCGGCTGGGTGAGCACCGCGACCGGCGGGTAGCCGGCCCCGATCAGCGCCTCCAGGCTAGGCACCGCGAACTCGGGCGTGCCGGCGAAGACGACCCCCGGCATCAGCCCGCGGCGCTGACCTGCCGCTCGCGCTTGGCCATGCGCTTGCGGACGCGCTTGCGCTTGAGCTCCGAGAGGTAGTCGATGAACAGCCGCCCCTCGAGGTGGTCGATCTCGTGCTGGACGCAGACGGCGAGCGTCCCCTCCGCCTCGTCCTCGAACGGCTGCCCGTCCCGGTCGAGGGCGCGGTAGCGCACCCAGGTAGCGCGGACGACCTCATCGTAGTAGCCGGGGATGGACAGGCACCCCTCCTCGCCGCTGGCCTCGCCCGAGCGCTCGAGGATCTCCGGGTTGATCAGCACCCGGGGCGTATCGCGCTCCTCGGAGACGTCGATGACCACCACGCGGCGCCCGTCCCCCACCTGCGGGGCGGCGAGCCCGATGCCTTGGGCCTCACGCATCGTCTCCAGCATATCGTCGGCGAGGCGGCGCACGTCGTCGCTCACCTCGGCGACGGGCTCAGCCCGCTGGCGCAGCCGGGGGTCGGGGTAGACGAGGATATCTAGGAGGGCCATAACCGTTCACGCCTTCTGCAGGTAGCGATTGTTATTGTAACGCAGCGGACCGCCTCAGGGCAGCGGGATTTGAACGGTTACAGCTCGCGTCCAGGCCCGCCCCTTGCCAGCGATCCCCATGGCCTGTACGCCTAGCGGAGGCCTTGCCACCAAGGATGGTGCATCGACATGGATGACGAGACCCTGTGCGCACTCGCCCTGGCGCGGGTGCCGGGCGTGGGGCCGCAGACGTGGGGGCGGCTGATGCAGGCCTTCGGCACGCCGGCGCAGGCCCTGGGCGCGGGGCGCAGCGCCCTGCGCGGCCTCGGCCTGCCCGCCGGCGTCGAGGCCGGCATCCTGGCCCCGGACTGGGACAGCGCCCGGGCCGACGCCCGCTGGCTGGAGGCGGGGGCCGACCGCCACCTGCTGCGCCTCGGCGACCCGGCCTACCCGGCGCGCCTCGCCGAGATCCCCGACCCGCCGCCGCTGCTGTTCGTGGCCGGCGACCCCGGGGCCCTGGCCACGCCGCAGGTAGGGATCGTCGGCAGCCGGCACGCCACCGCTGCCGGGCGGGACCTGGCCCACGACCTCGCCGCCGCCCTCGCCCGGGCCGGGCTAGCCGTCACGAGCGGGCTCGCCGCCGGGATCGATGCCGCGGCCCATCGCGGGGCGCTGAGCGCCGACGGGGTGACCCACGCCGTGGTGGCCACCGGCCCCGACCGCGTCTACCCGGCCCGCCACCGGCGCCTCCACGCCGACATCGCCGGCCGGGGCGCCGTGGTCACCGAGATGCCGCCGGGCGTGGCGCCGGCGGCCGCCCTCTTCCCGCGCCGCAACCGCATCATCAGCGGCCTCTCCCTGGGGATCGTCGTGGCCCAGGCCGGGCGCCGCAGCGGCGCCCTGATCACCGCCCGGCAGGCCGCCGAGCAGGGCCGTGAGGTCTTCGCCGTGCCCGGCTCCGTCCACGACCCCATGGCCCGCGGCTGCCACACGCTCCTGCGGGAGGGGGCCAAGCTGGTAGAGTCGGCGGCGGACATCCTGGAAGAGCTTGAGGGCGTAGCCGGCCAAGGCGGCCCCGCCCAGGCCCCGGCAGAGCCAGACGCACCGGCTGCGGATCCCGACGAGGCGCGTGTCCTGGCGGCCCTCGGTCACGAGCCGCTCGCGCTCGACACCCTCCAGCAGCGGTCTGGATTGACGCCCGATAGGCTTTCAGCCATTCTGCTCAACATGGAGTTGAAGGGCTTGTTGACTGCGATACCCGGTGGCCGGTATCAGCGGCGCAAGCCAGAGGGCTGAAGATGAAACAGAATGTTTTCGAAGTCCTGATGTACCTGTTCGAGAACTACCTCTATAACGACGAGGAGCCCGGCGACCGGGACTCGCTCGAGCGCGAGCTCCACGAGGCCGGGTTCAGCGCCATGGAGATCCGCAAGGCGTTCGAGTGGCTCGACGCCCTGGCGGACTCCCGGGTGCTGCCTGCGGCGCCGTCCGGGGCGTCCTCCATGCGGCTCTTCGGCGAGCGGGAGCTGGCACGGCTCGACACCGAGACCCGCGGGTTCATCCTCTACCTGGAGCAGGTCGGCATCCTCACCCCGGAGAGCCGGGAGCTCGTGCTCGACCGGATCCTGGCGCTGGATGACCAGGAGGTGGATCTCGACACGGTCAAGTGGGTGATCCTGATGGTGCTGTTCAACCGCCCGGGCGAGGAGGAGGCGTACAACTGGATGGAGAACCTGATGTTCGACGTCCCCACCCACCTCGTCCACTGAGGCAGCCGGCCGCCGCGGCGGGCGCGGCGGCCGCGCCGAGCGCCGCGATCACCCCCGATTATCGGCAACCCGCCTCCGCCACCACACGAACGGCTCCCCATGCGTAAAAGCCTCGTCATCGTCGAGTCGCCAGCCAAGGCGCGCACGATCAACAAGTACCTGGGCTCCGGGTACGAGGTCATGGCCTCCTACGGCCATGTCCGGGACCTGGTACCCAAGGAGGGGGCCGTAGACCCGGAGCGCGGCTTCGCCATGAAGTACGCGCCCATCGACAAGAACCAGAAGCACGTCGACAAGATCGCCAGCAGGCTCGAGAAGGCGGATGCCCTCTACCTGGCCACGGACCCGGACCGCGAGGGCGAGGCCATCTCCTGGCACCTGACCGAGCTCCTCCGCGAGCAAGGGGTCCTGGACGGCAAGCCGGTCTACCGGGTGGTCTTCCACGAGATCACCCAGTCCGCCATCCAGGAGGCCATGGCGCACCCGCGGGAGATCTCCCAGGAGCTGGTCAACGCGCAGCAGGCGCGTCGCGCCCTGGACTACCTGGTCGGCTTCAACCTCTCGCCGCTGCTGTGGCGCAAGATCACCAGCGGGCTCTCCGCCGGGCGGGTGCAGAGCCCGGCGCTACGCATGATCTGCGAGCGCGAGGCGGAGATCGAGCAGTTCGAGCCCCAGGAGTACTGGACGGTCGAGGCCGACGCGGCCAAGGCCGGGCAGCCCTTCGTCGCCAAGCTCTCCCAGCTCCACGGCGAGAAGGTCCGGCAGTTCACCATCACCGACGAGGCCTACGCCCAGGAGGTAGACCGAGCCCTGCGCGAGGCCGCCCGCAGCCAGGCCGATCCGGCCCGCCTCGGCCCGGCGGACGGCGACACGGAGGTCATCGGCGAGCTGCGCGTCGCCTCGATGGAGCGCAAGCAGCGCCGGCGCAATCCGGCCGCGCCGTTCATCACCTCCACGCTGCAGCAGGAGGCGTCGCGCAAGCTCGGCTTCACCGCCAGCCGGACCATGCGCGTCGCCCAGCAGCTCTACGAGGGCGTCGATGTCGGCGAGGGCGGCGCCGTCGGGCTGATCACCTACATGCGCACCGACTCGGTCAGCCTCGCCCAGGAGGCGATCACGGAGATGCGCCAGGTCATCGCCGAGCGCTACGGCGCGGACAAGCTCCCGGGCCAGGCGCAGGTCTACAAGACCCGCTCGAAGAACGCCCAGGAGGCCCACGAGGCCATCCGCCCCACCTCGGCGGCGCGCCACCCCGAGGCGGTGCGCAGCTACCTCAGCGACGAGCAGCGCAGGCTCTACGAGCTGATATGGAAGCGCGCCGTCGCCTCCCAGATGAGGCATGCCACCATCCACACGGTGGCCGCGGAGCTCGCTGCCGACGCCGAGGGCCGCCACCTGCTCCGGGCCACCGGCTCCACGGTGGGGGAGCCGGGCTTCATGGCCGTCTACCGCGAGGGCAGCGACGACGGCAAGGACGACGCCGGCGAGAAGTTCCTCCCGGAGCTCGCCGAGGGCGAGCGGGTCGCTCTGCACGCCATCCGCCCGGAGCAGCACTTCACCGAGCCGCCGCCGCGCTACACCGAGGCGAGCCTAGTCCGGGCGCTCGAGGAGTACGGCATCGGCCGCCCCTCCACCTACGCCTCGATCATCTCCACCCTGCAGCAGCGCAACTACGTGGAGATGGACGGCAAGCGCTTCGTGCCCACGGACATCGGGCGCGCGGTGAACAAGTTCCTCACCGAGCACTTCGAGCGCTACGTGGACTACGACTTCACTGCGCGCATGGAGGATGAGCTGGACGCCATCTCCCGCGGCGAGCAGGACTGGGTGCCCGTGCTCGAGTCGTTCTGGGAGCCCTTCCGGCAGCGCGTCGAGGAGAAGAAGAACGTCTCGCGGGAGGAGGCGGTCCAGGCCCGCGAGCTGGGCACCGATCCGGACAGCGGCAAGCCGGTGACCGTGCGCATCGGCCGCTACGGCCCGTTCGCCCAGCTCGGCTCCCGGGACGACGAGGAGAAGCCCCGGTTCGCCGGCCTGCGCCCCGGGCAGAGCATCGACACCATCACCCTCGAGGAGGCCCTGCAGCTATTCCAGCTGCCGCGGGATATGGGCGAGACCGAGGCGGGCGAGGACGTGCAGGTGAGCATCGGCCGCTTCGGCCCCTACGTCCGCTACGGCAACAAGTTCGTCTCCATCCCCAAGGACGAGGACCCGTACACCATCACCAAGGAGCGGGCCCACGAGCTGGTCCGGGAGAAGAAGCAGGCGGACGCCAACCGGATCATCCGCGACTTCGGCGACGGCCTGCAGGTCCTGCACGGCCGCTACGGGCCGTACGTCACCAACGGCGAGAAGAACGCCAAGGTCCCCAAGGACCGCGAGCCGGAGGGGCTCACCCACGAGGAGTGCCAGGAGCTGATCGCCAAGGCCCCCGCCCGCAAGGGCCGCCGCGGCGGTGCCCGGCGCGGGCGGAGCAAGGCTACCAGCTGACGCCTCGCCCGGGGCTCCGCGGTGCTGCCCGGGGCGGGGGCGCACGGCCAGCTGCCGAGCGCGCCCCTTCGGGGTACCCTGCGCTTCTCGCCCGAGCGGGGCCGCGCGCTAAACTCGCTTCGCTCGGACAACGCGCGCTCGCCGGGCGGCTAACGCCGCTCGGCGCCCCGCTCGGGCTGCAATGCTCGGCGCACTCGAGAGGCTGGCCATGCGCTCCCGCCCCGGGCAGCAGGGCAGCACCGCTACCGGGACGCCTCCCCTCCCTCCGGCACCGGCAGCTCCGCCAGCGGCCAACGGGGGCGAACCGAGAAGTCGAGGTCGTCGCGCTCGCCAGCGGCCAGCCGCAGGGCGCCGGCGTAGGCGATCATCGCCGCGTTGTCGGTGCACAGCTCCAGGCTCGGGTAGTGCACGGTAAAGCCGCCGGCCTCCGCCTCCTCCCGCAGGCGCTCGCGCAGCCGCGCGTTGGCGCCGACGCCGCCGGCGACCACCAGCCTCGGCGAGCCGGCCTGCGCCACGGCCCGCCGGCACTTGATCGCCATGGTGTCGACGATGGCCTCCTGGAAGCCGTGGGCGATATCGGCCCGCCCCTGGGGATCGTCCCCTGCCGCCTGCACGGCGTGGAGCACCGCCGTCTTCAGCCCGCTGAAGCTGAACGCCAGCCCCGGCCGGTCGGTCATGGGCCGCGGCAGGCGCACGGCGCCCGGGGTGCCCTCGGCGGCGAGGCGGGCCACGGCCGGGCCGCCCGGGTACGGCAGGCCGAGCAGCCGCGCCGTCTTGTCGAAGGCCTCGCCGGCGGCGTCGTCCACCGACTCCCCCAGCACCCGGTAGCGGCCGAAGCCGGCGACCTGCACCAGCATGGTGTGGCCGCCGGAGACCAGCAGCGCCACCAGCGGCATGGCCGGCGGGTCCGGCTCGAGCAGGGGGGCCAGCAGGTGCCCTTCCATGTGGTGCACGCCCACGGCGGGCAGGCCGCGCGCCCAGGCGAGGCTGCGCGCAAAACCGGCGCCCACCATGAGTGCACCGGGCAGCCCGGGGCCGCGCGTCCAGGCCACGCCGTCGAGATCCGCCGGCTCGAGGCCGGCGTCGCGGAGGACACCGGCCACCAGGCCAGGCAGCTTGCGGACGTGATCCCGCGAGGCGAGCTCCGGCACCACACCCCCGTAGGCGGCGTGATCGGCCACCTGGCTGTGCACGGCGTGGCTGAGCAGGCCGCCGCTGGCCGCGTAGACGGCAGCGGCGGTCTCGTCGCAGGAGCTCTCGATGCCGAGTACCCTCAAGACGGCCCCCTCCTAGGCGAATGCGCTACGCCGCGATGCCGCGGCCGGCCCTAGCCTACACCCTCAGGTAGGCGCCGGTCCTTCCGTCCCGGATGGGGGTCGCGCGCGCCAATCCCCCCAGCGCCCCGGGTACCAGCGCGTCGATGCGCGCGCCGAAGTAGCGCCGCACCGCCGAGGCGCTGCGCGCCGGCCGAGCGGCGCGGCGGTTGGCGCTCGTGGAGACGAGGGCGCCGCCGAAGCGCCGGCACAGGGCCGCAGCGACGGGATGGGCGGTAACCCGCACCGCCACGGTATCGCGGCCGCCGGTGACCCAGCCCGGCGCCTGCGCCGCCGCCGGCAGGACCCAGGTCACCGGCCCCGGCCAGCTGGCGTGGATCTCGCCGGCACGCCCCCCGGGCAGCGGCGCCAGGAAGGGGGTGAGCTGCCCGGGATCGGCGGCGATGAGGATCAGCCCCTGGGCCGCCGGACGCCCCTTGAGCGCGAGGAGGCGCTCGACGGCCGCCGCCTGCCAGGGATCGCAGCCTAGGCCCCAGACCGCCTCGGTGGGGTAGGCCACCACCCCGCCGCCGCGCAGCGCAGCGGCCGCGCGCTGGAGCCGGAAGGGGCTCGCCCCGCGCCCGCTCATGAGCTGGAGAGGTTGATCCGGCTCTCCTCGCCGGCGGCGAGCCGGGCGATATTGCCCCGGTGGCGCCAGACGGTGGCGACGGTGAGCAGGGCCGCGGCCGCCGTAAGCGCGGGGGAGCCGGAGAGCCAGAGCACGAAGAGCGGCGCCATGGCGAAGGCTACCAGCGCCGCCAGCGAGGCGTAGCGGGAGGCGCCGGCCACGGCCAGCCACGTCAGCGCCGTGGCCAGCAGGGCCAGCGGCGACCAGCCGAGGATCACGCCCATACCCGTGGCGACCCCCTTGCCGCCCTGGAAGCGGAAGAAGACCGGGAAGAGGTGGCCCAAGAAGGCCGCGAGCCCGGCAGCGCCGGCGATCAACGGGTCGCGGGCGACGATCCAGGCCAGCACCACCGGCACCGTGCCCTTGAGCCAGTCGCCGACGAGGACCGCAGCAGCGGGCGCCTTGCCGGCGAGGCGCAGGACATTGGTAGCGCCTGGGTTGCCCGAGCCGCCCTGGCGCGGATCGCCGAGGCGGAGCACACGGCAGACGACGATGGCCGAGGAGATCGAGCCGATAAGGTAGCCGAGGATGACGAGGATCAGATCAAGCATGGTGGTCCCAAAGCCTATGCAGCTGCGCAGGAAGTCTCACAAGCCGGACAGCGGGCTCCCAGCGTATACGCCCGGCGCGGCGAATCACAGGCAGCTTGCCAGCGGCGCCGACGGCCTGGAGACTACCGGCCTATGGACGAGACCGATCCCGCCCGCGAGCTCGACGCCGAGGCGCTGCGCACCAGCGAGCAGCTGAGCCGGCGCATCCGCGCCGCCGTCACCGAGGCCGGCGGGGCCCTCCCCTTCGAGGCCTACATGGAGCGGGCCCTCTACGAGCCGGGCCTGGGCTACTACCGCGCCGGCGCGGCGCGCTTCGGCGCCGGCGGCGACTTCGTCACCGCCCCGGAGCTGACGCCCCTGCTCGCCCGCACGCTGGCCCGCCAGGCCGCCGAGATCCTCGGCCACCTCGGCGGCGGCGACGTCGTGGAGCTGGGCCCTGGCACCGGGCGGCTGGCCGCCGAGGCCCTCGCCGAGCTCGAGGCCCTGGACCGCCTGCCCCGGCGCTGGCGGCTGCTCGAGGTCAGCGCCGCCCTGCGCCAGGAGCAGGAGCGCACCCTGGCGGCGCGCGTGCCCCACCTGCTCGGGCGCGTGGAGTGGCTGGAGCGGCTGCCCGAAGGCGACGGCCCCCCGGCCGTCTGGCTCGCCAACGAGGTCCTCGACGCCCTGCCCGTCCGGCGCTTCGTCAAGCGTGGCGGCGGCTTCCGCGAGCTCGGCGTCGCCGCTACCGGCGACGGCCTCGGCTGGGCGGAGATCGAGCCGGAGCCGGCGCTCACCGAGGCCGTGCGCGAGATCGAGGCCCGGCTCGAGGCGCCGCTACCGGAGGGCTACGCCTCCGAGGTCTGCACGCGGCTGCCGGCCTTCCTGCGCGGCATCGCCGAGGCCCTCCCGCCGGGGAGCGTCGCCCTGTGGCTCGATTACGGCTACCCGCGCCGCGAGTACTACCTGCCGGAGCGCCGCGGCGGCACCCTCCTCTGCCATTTCCGCCACCGCGCCCACGACGACCCCTTCTTCTACCCGGGGCTGCAGGATATCACCGCCTTCGTGGACTTCACCGCCGTAGCCGACGCCGCCCTGGCGTGCGGGCTCGAGGTGCTCGGCTACGCGCCGCAGGGCCCCTTCCTGCTGGGCGCCGGGCTGGACGCCTGCGCCGAGGCGGCGATGGCCGGTGCGGCCACCCCGGAGCGCATCGCCGTCGCCCAGGGCGTCGAGCGCCTCACCCACGCCGGCGACATGGGGGAGCGCTTCAAGGTCATGGCCCTCGGCCGCGGCTACGACGGGCCCCTGAGCGGCTTCCGGCTCGTCGACCGGCGGGCCACGCTCTAGCCGGCGCTCACCCCTCCGGCCCAGCGGCATCCGCCGCCCCCGCGCCGGGGCCGCCGCCGGCCTTCGCCGCCTGCTCGGCCACGGCCCGGCAGCGCGCCTCGCGGATGGCCCGGCCGATCTCCGGGCCGCGCAGGCCCTGCTCGACGAACGGCCGCGCCGAGACCCCGCGGGAGGCCTCGAAGGCCCGGCGCAAGATCGCCTCGGCAGGCCACTCGGCCGCTCCCTGCCCGCCGCGGCCGCGGTAGTCAGCCTTGCAGGCGAGCAGGAACGGCTCCAGGCGCTCCGGTCGGCGGTAGGCGTCCAGCCCCTCCAGTAGATCCACCAGGCTCCCCGGGCGCAGCTCGGCGGCGCGGTGGGCCTGCATGTGCCAGCGGGTGACCAGCAGCGCCAGGTCGCGGCAGGCGCGAGGCACACGCAGGCGCTCGCAGGCGCCGCGCACCGGCTCGACGCCGCGCTCCTCGTGGCCGGGGTGGCGCGGCAGTGCCTCGGCCGGGGTGTACGCCTTGCCGGCGTCGTGGAGCAGCACCGCGAGGCGCGCCTCCAGCGGCGCCGCCAGCCCCGCCGCCGCGTCCAGGGCGTGCAGCGTGTGGGTCCCGGCGTCACCCTCCGGGTGGTAGTCGGCGCGCTGCGGGACGCCGAACAGGGCGTCCACCTCCGGCAGGACCTTGGCTAGCGCCCCGGCGTCACGCAGCACCGCCACCATCCGGCTCGGCACGGCCTCCATCAGCCCACGGGCGAGCTCCTGCCAGACCCGCTCCGGGACCAGGGCGTCCGCCTCGCCGTCCGCGACCATCCGCCGGCACAGGGCCAGGGTCTCGTCGGCGACGGTGAACCCCTCCGGGGCGAAGCGGGCGGCGAAGCGGGCCAGGCGCAGGATGCGTACCGGGTCCTCGGCGAAGGCCTCGGTCACGTGGCGCAGGCGCCGGGCCTGCAGATCGGCGTAGCCGCCGTAGGGATCGATGAGCGCGCCCGTCTCGTCCTCGGCCATGGCGTTGATGGTCAGGTCGCGGCGCGCGAGGTCATCCGCCAGCGTAACGTCCGGCGCGGCGTGGAACTCGAAGCCGTGGTAGCCGGCGGCGGTCTTGCGCTCCGTCCGCGCCAGGGCGTACTCCTCGCCGGTGTCCGGGTGCAGGAAGACCGGGAAGTCCTTCCCCACCGGGCGGTAGCCGGCCTCGGCCATCGCCTCCGGGGTGGCGCCGACCACGACCCAGTCCACCTCCTCGACCGGACGGCCGAGGAGCCGGTCCCGGACGGCGCCGCCGACCCGATAGCTGCGCATGGCTCAGCGGCCGGCCTCCTGCCGGGCCTCCTGGTACCGGGATTGGCGTCCCTCCCGGCCGAGGTAGGCGGGGGCCACGGCCTCCAGGGGGGTGGCACGGATCCCCAGCTCGGCCAGGCCGTCCTCCTGGCAGCAGCTCGGCACCTCGGTGGAGCGGTAGTTGTCCAGTGTGAGGGGCCGCCCCGGCAACGCCCCCAGCAGCCGCGCCGAGAGCCGCGACAGCGCAGCCGGCAGCCCCACCACGCGGCGGCGCAGGCCGCGCAGCTCGATCACGTATGCCACCAGCTCGCGCAGGGTGTAGACCCGCGGCCCGCAGAGCTCGTAGGCGCGCCCCGCGCTGTAGAAATCCTCCAGCGCTGCCACGAGGGCCCGGGCGACATCGCCGACGTAGACGGGCTGGAGGCGCGCCGCCGGGCTCGGCAGGAGGAGGATCCCCGGCGCCAGCCGCGCCAGGCCGGCAAGGCGGCTCAGGGAGTGGTCGCCGGCGCCGAAGATCACGGAGGGCCGGTAGCTGGTCACCGCCACCTCCTGGGGATCGCTGGCGAGCACCCGCTGCTCCCCCTCCCCCTTGGTGCGCAGGTAGCCGCTCGGCGCCTCCGGGCTGGCGCCGAGGGCGCCCATGTGCAGGTAGCGCGGCACGCCCGCCCGGCGCGCGGCCTCGAGCACGCGCTGCGGCAGCTCGACGTGGACCTGCCGGAAGTCCTCGCCGCGCGCGCCGCGGCGCTCGTTGAGGATACCGGCGAGGTTGATCACGGCGTCGCAGCCGCCGAGGTGGCGCACCAGCTCGCGCTCATCGTGCACATCCGCCTCGATCAGCTGCAGCCGCGGCAGCGGCAGCAGGTCGCGCCCCCGGTACCAGCGGCGGGTCAGCACGCGGACCCTGTAGCCCTGCTCGACGAGGCGGTTGGCCACGTGCCTGCCGACGAAACCGGTCCCCCCGATGATGCAGACGGTCTTCACGTCCATGGGCACTCTCCTGGGCCAGGAACATGCGATGCGCCGCGCTACCCTGGCCCCTCATGCGCAACTTTGCAACGGCTCGCCCGGGGTCGCCTATGCCCTTGCGCGCCGGCGCCGGTGAGTGGAGCATGCCGCGCATGCTCGATCTGCCCATCTACCTGGTCACCGGCGCCCTCGCCGGCACCGCTGCCGGCCTGCTCGGCGTCGGCGGCGGCATGATCATCGTGCCGGTGCTGCTGCTCGTCTTCGAGCTGCAGGGCATCGACCCGGCGATCACCACCCACCTGGCCATCGGGACCTCGGTGGCCACCGTTGTCGTCACCACGGCCGGCTCAGCGCGCGGCCACTACCGCCTCGGCGCCGTGGATACCGCCGCCTTCCTGCGGCTGGCGGCGGGGATGATCCCGGCGGCGGGCGCCGGGAGCGTCATCGCCGGCTACCTGCCGGGCGAGGTGCTGCAGCGGGTCTTCGGGGGCTTCCTGCTGCTGGTGTCGCTGTACATGCTCTCCGGCTGGCAGCCACGGCAACGCCCCACGAGCGACGCCTACCACGGGCTTGCCGTCCCCGGGGCCGGCATCGGCGCCCTATCCACGATGCTCGGCATCGGCGGCGGGGTCATCACGGTCCCCTACCTGCTTTGGCGAGGCGTGGCGATGCATCGGGCCGTGGGGACCTCGGCGGCCACGGCCGTACCGCTGAGCCTCGCCGGGACCGTGGGCTACCTGGTGGGGGGCTGGGGCCAGCCGCAGCTACCGGCAGCGGCTACCGGCTACCTCTACTGGCCGGCCTTCCTCGGCGTGGCGGCAGCCAGCCTGATCGCCTCCACGCTGGCCGCACGCCTGGCCCACCGGGTGCCAGCGGCCCGGCTGCGCCGGCTCTTCTCGGCGGTGCTGCTGCTCGTGGCGCTGCGGCTGCTGCTAGGCTGACGGCTCAGAAGCGCAGCCCCACGCCGACGTGGAAGTTGTGCTCCAGGGACCGGTCGCGGCCGCTGTCTACATCCACCTGCAGGTAGCGGTAGCCGAGGTAGCCGCTCACCTGGGGGTTGAGCTCCACCCGGTAGCGGGCTGTGGCGTCGAGGAGGCGGTCGGCCTCGCCGAACGCCGTGATCGCCGGCGCTATATGGGCGCGCAGGACCACGGCCTGGGGCAGCTCAGCCGGTATGCTGGCGCGGGCCGAGCCGCTCAGCGCCAGGGCCCCGGCCGTCTCGTCGGGCCTGTCCAGGGCGAGGGCGTAGCCCTTGACGCCAGCGCCGAACTGCCACGGGCTGAACCCCTCCGCCGGCGGCATCAGGGCGTGGAACAGGCCGCTCAGGATGAGGTCGCCCCCCTCGTTGAAGTAGAAGCTCCCGCCGACATCCGTGCCCTCGGCGAAGGCCTCCCCCTCGGGCTGGACGTAGTAGCCGATCTCCGCCGCCTCATTGTGGAGATTCAGGTCCAGCTCGCGGGCCATCGGGGCCGTGGCCCACAGCGCCAGCACGGCCGCCGCGATCCGCTTGGTCATGGTCACCTCCTCCTGCAGGTCGGTCTCTTGCCTGGTAGGTGTCGGGTCCCGGCCGGCTCTCCCCGGCGGGCTCAGTCCAGCGCCAGCTTCTTCTCCAGGTAGTGGATATCGGTGCCCCCTGCCCGGAAGGCGGCATCGCCGATGATCTCCTGCTGCAAGGCGATATTGGTGCCGATGCCGCTGACGATGATCTCGGCGAGGGCCGTGCGCATGCGCGCCAGGGCGCTGTCGCGGCTCGGCCCGTGGGTGATCAGCTTGCCGATCATGGAGTCGTAGTACGGGGGTACGGCATAGCCGGTGTAGACGTGGGAGTCCACCCGTACGCCGGGGCCGCCAGGGGCGTGGAAGTGGTCGATGGTCCCCGGGCACGGCATCAGGCTCTTGGGGTCCTCGGCGTTGACCCGGCACTCCACCGCGTGGCCGCGGATCTCGATATCCTCCTGCCGCCAGCTCAGCGGCTCCCCGGCAGCGACGCGGATCTGCTCGGCGATGAGGTCGCAGCCGGTGACCATCTCCGTGACCGGGTGCTCGACCTGGATGCGGGTGTTCATCTCGATGAAGTAGAACTCGCCGTCCTCGTAGAGGAACTCGAAGGTGCCCGCGCCGCGGTAGCCCATCTGCCGGCAAGCCTCGACGCAGCGCTCCCCGATGTAGCGCCGCTGGGCCTCCGTGATCCCCGGCGCCGGCGCCTCCTCGACCACCTTCTGGTGGCGGCGCTGCATCGAGCAGTCCCGCTCGCCGAGGTGGATGGCGTTGCCGTGGCGGTCGGCGAGGACCTGGACCTCGACGTGCCGAGGCCGCTCGAGGTATTTCTCCATGTAGACGGTGCCGTCGCCGAAGGCGGTCTCCGCCTCGCTGCGGGTCAGGGAGATGGCGTTGGGCAGCGCGGCCTCGCTATGCACCACGCGCATGCCTCGCCCCCCGCCGCCGGAGGCGGCCTTGATCATCACCGGGTAGCCGATCTCCGCGGCGATGCGCAGGGCCTCGTCCGGATCGTCCGGGACCGGCCCGTCGGAGCCCGGCACACACGGGACGCCGGCCTCCCTCATGGCGCGGATCGCCGAGACCTTATCGCCCATGGTGCGGATGCTCTCCGGCCGCGGCCCGATGAAGGTGAAGCCGGACTGCTCGACGCGCTCGGCGAAGTCGGCGTTCTCCGAGAGGAAGCCGTAGCCCGGGTGGATGGCCGTGGCGTCGGTCACCTCGGCGGCGGCGACGATGGCGGGGATGTTGAGGTAGCTGTCGTGGGCGTTGTTCGGCCCGATGCAGACCGACTCGTCGGCGAGGCGGACGTGCTTGAGCTCCCGGTCCGCCGCGGAGTGGACGGCCACGCTGCGGATATCGAGCTCCCGGCAGGCGCGCAGGATGCGCAGCGCGATCTCGCCGCGGTTGGCGATGAGGATCTTCTGCATGGCGCTCACTCAGTCGGTGATCAGGAACAGCGGCTGATCGTACTCCACGGGCTGGCCGTTCTCGACCAGCACGGCGCTGATCATCCCGTCGCGGTCGGCCTCGATCTGGTTGAGCATCTTCATCGCCTCGATGATGCACAGCGTATCGCCGGCCTTGACCCGCTGCTGCTCCTCGACGAAGGGCTTGGCCGTAGGCGACGGCGCCCGGTAGAAGGTGCCCACCATGGGCGAGCGGATGGGCTCGCCCTCGGGCTCATCCGCAGCCTCCTCCGCCTGCTCGGCGGCGGCCGAGGCGGCTGCGCCTCCGGCAGCGCCCGCCTCAGCCGGCGCCGGTGCCGGGCCCGGCTGAGGCGCAGCCGCCGGCGCGGCGTAGGCCGGCTGCGGCGGCGGATGGGGCGCATTACGGGTAATGCGGACCGACTCCTCGCCCTCCGAGATCTCGATCTCGTGGACGCCGGACTCGTCGAGCAGCTCGATGAGGCGTTTGATCTTGCGAATATCCATAGATCGCCGGAACCCTGTGGTCAGGACTATCCGCCCATGCGCCGGATGGCTGCACGGACCGCGAACTCGTAGCCGTCCACGCCGAGGCCGGCGATCACGCCCTCGGCCACGTCCGAGAGGTACGAGTGCTGCCGGAACGCCTCGCGAGCGTGGACGTTGCTCAGGTGCACCTCGATGAAGGGCAGCGCGACCGCCAGCAGGGCGTCGCGCAGCCCGACGCTGGTGTGCGTCAGGGCCGCCGGGTTGATGACGGCGAAGCCGACCCCGTCATCCGCCGCGGCGTGGATCCGGTCGATGAGCTCACCCTCGTGGTTGGACTGCGCGCTCTGCAGCTCGACGCCCTCGGCGTCGCAGATGGCCGCCAGCCGCGCCTCGATGTCCGCCAGCGTCTGCCGCCCGTAGCGCTCCGGCTCGCGGCTCCCTAGCCGGTTGAGGTTGGGCCCGTGGAGTAGCAGGATCTTGGCCATGGCGCGCTCACCCCGGACTGCACGAACCGGGATTCTGGCTGAGCGTTGGGGGGTTGTCCAGTTCTGGGGCGATAGCGGCACGATCCCGACCATTTCCGGGCGAATGGCTGCGGCATGTTGTCAAGGCACACCCCCGGCTCGCCCGGAGCGCACCGGGGGGCGCCACCCCGGAGCAGCTGCCGGCCCTGGGCGTCGAGCGCGCCCCGGGCGCCCGCGGGGGTTCGCGACCCTACTCCTGGCCCAAGGCCGCCCGGGCACGCTCGGCGAAGGCCGCAGGCGCCTTGAACCCGGCCACCCGGTGGTCCGCCCGCTCCTCGCCGTCGGCGCCGAAGAACAGGAAGGCGGGCGGCAGGTAGACGTCGTAGGCCGCCATCAGGGCGCGGTCGGCGTCCGTCATCTCGGTGACGTCCACGCGCAGCAGCTCGGCGCCCTCGAGGGCGCGGCGCACCCGCTCATCCGGCAGGGTCCGCTCCTCGAGCTTGACGCAGTAGGCGCACCACTCCGCGGTGAAATCGACCACAGCCGGCCGCCCCTCGGCCTCCGCCTCGGCCAGGGCCGCCTCCAGCTCGTCCTGCGTATCGACGGAGCGCCACGCCTCCAGGGCCCGGGCACGCGCCTCGGCCTGCGGATCGCCCAGCAGGCCGATCCAGGGCCGGAGCGGATCCCCGGCACCGGTCACGGCGCCGACACCCTCGGCGGCCCCTGCGACGGCCAGCGCTGCGGCCAGCGCGCCGCCGGCGAGCCGGGCCGGCGCCGGGCCGCCGGCACCGCGCAGGCGGCCGGCCAGCCACACCGCGGCGGCGAGCAGCAGGAGCGCCCAGCCGGCCAGGGCCGCCCAGTCCGGCAGCAGGCGGGCGGACATCCACCACGCCAGGCCCAGGAAGATAAAGCCGAAGGCCTGCTTGACCGCGCCCATCCAGGCGCCCGAGCGCGGCATCCAGCGCCCGGCGGCCGTCCCCACGGCCAGCAGGGGCGCCCCCATGCCGAGGGCCATGACGTAGAGCGCCGCAGCGCCGAGGACCACCTGGCCGGTATTGCCGATGAACGCGAGCGCCGCCACCAGCGCCGGCCCGGAGCAGGCGCCGACGATCAGTGTGGAGAGCACACCCATGGCGGCCACGCCGGCAGCCTGCCCGCCCGGCAGCCGGCTGGAGGCGGCCTGGAGCCGGCCCTGCACCGAGGCCGGCATCTGCAGGTTGAACAGGCCGAACATGGCCGAGGCCAGGAGCACGAAGAGCAGGCTGAAGCCCACGGTGGCCACCGGCCCCTGCATATCGGCCTGGATGGCCCGGCCGGAGAGCCCGGCCAGGGCGCCGGCGAGGGCGTAGGTGATCGCCATCGCCTGGACGTAGACGAACGACAGCCACAGGGCGCGGCCGGTGCCCGGGCCGCTACCCGCCTGGCTGCCGACGATCAGCCCGGAGAGGATGGGGATCATGGGGTAGATGCAGGCGGTGAAGGCGAGCAGCAGGCC
>CAJXKI010000009.1 GCA_913055765.1 uncultured Ectothiorhodospiraceae bacterium | reverse complement strand
CGGCTGCACAAGGCCTTCCTGCGCTACCACGACCCGGAGAACTGGCCGCTGCTCCGCCGGGCGCTGCGGGAGATGGGGCGCGAGGACCTCATCGGCAGCAGCAAGCGCCACCTGGTCCCTGCCCACCAGCCGCCGGGCACCGGTGACGCCGGCGAGGGGCGCCGCCGGGACCCCCGGGCCGGCGGCGAGGGCGGCGGGGGCCGCGGCCAGGCCAGCGGCCGCCCCCCGCCGCGGCGGGCCAAGGGCGCCGGCAAGCCGGCCGGCGGCAAGGCCAAGCGCTCGGCCAAGCGGGGCGACCGCCGCCGCGGGCGGGCCACCTGAGCCGCAGCCCGGGCGCCCCGTCGCCCCCGGCGCGGCTGCCTACGTGGCGATCAGCTACCCGCCCTCGCCGAGCCTCGGCGGGCCCCGTGGAGGTCCTCGAGGACGAGGTAGAGGCAGGGGACGATGAACACGATCAGCGCCGTGGCGAAGAGGATGCCGAAGCCCAGGGAGACCGCCATGGGGATCAGGTAGACCGCCTGCCGCGAGGTCTCCAGGGTGATCGGTGCCAGCCCCCCGGCGGTGGTCAGGGTCGTCAGCAGGATGGGCCGGAAGCGCCGGACGCCGGCGGCCTCGATGGCGGCCTGGGCTGCCGAGCCGGACCGGTTGCGGTTGGCGTACGTGACCATGATCAGGGCATCGTTGACCATCACCCCGGAGAGGGCCACCGCCCCCATGAGGCTGATCAGCGACAGGTCGAGGCCGAGCAGGATGTGGCCAATCACCGCCCCGGCGAAGCCGAAGGGGATCGCGCCCAGGACGAGGAGGGGCTGGCTGTAGCTGGAGAAGGCCACGGCCAGCAGCCCGTAGATGGCCACGAGCGCCAGCACGAAGCCGCCCATCAGGACCTGGCTGAACTCCTGCATCCGGGCCTGGCTGCCGCGGAAGGTCCAGGTGAGCCCCGGATAGTCCGCGCGCAGGTCAGGCAGGACCTCCTGGCGCAGGCCGTCCAGGACCTGGCCGGTACGGTCCTTGGGCTCCACGTCCATCCCCACCGTGATCACGCGCCGGCCGTCCCGGCGGTCGATGCTGGTGAGGGCCTGGTCCCGCTCGATGCGGGCCACCTCGGCCAGGGGCACCTCGGCGCCGTCCGGGGCCCGGATGATGAGGTCCTCCAGGTGCTCGAGCCCCGTGCGCTCCGCCAGGGGGCGCTTGACCCGCACCTCGACCTCGTTGGTGCCGCGCATCTGGCGGAAGGCGACCGCCCCGTAGAAGGCGTCCCGCACCTGCCGGCCCACCGCCTCGGGCGTCAGCCCCAGGGCCCGGCCCTGATCGCGCAGGGAGATATCCAGCCGCTCCTTGCCCGCCTGGTAGCTGTCGTCGACGTCCCGCGTGGCGGCGAACGCCTCGGCCCGCTCGAGGAGCGCCTCGCTGGCCTGCTCCAGGGTCCCGATGTCGTCGTGGCTGAGATCGACGCTGATGTCGTCGCGCCAGCTGCCCGGCCCCCGCTCGGCCTCGAAGGTGATCCGGTCCACGCCCTCGATATCCCCGATGGAGCCGCGCCACAGCTCGATGACCTCCCGCGCGGTGATCGCCCGCTCGGCCGGCGAGCGCATGACGATCTCCACGTCGATGAAGTGCTGCCCGCGGACGTTGGACTTGATCCCCTCCGCCACCTCGCCGAGGTCGTTGGCCTCGTACATGCGCTGCGTGGCCTCGGTGATCCGCTCGGCGACCCGCGCGGCCTGCCGGTGGGTGGTGCCCGTGGGCAGGGAGACGCCGGCCTCGATCTCGTCGGCGGCCACCTCCGGCATCATGATCATGCCCATGTGGTCGCTGTAGGCGTAGCTGCCCACCACCACCAGGAGGGTCGCCGCGCCGGCGAGGGTGAGGTAGCGGCCCGCCATGGCGGCGCGCAGGGCCGGCCGGTAGGCCCGCTCCACGAGCCGCTCGAAGCCCGCCGCGAAGCGCCGCTGGCCGCGATGGAGCCAGCTGCCCGTGCGGGTCGTGCCGCCGCCCCGGCTGTGCCCCAGGTGGGCGGGCAGGATCAGCAGCGCCTCGAGCAGCGAGATGGCGAGGACCGTGATGACCACCACCGGCAGCGGCCACCAGAAGTTGCCGATCTCCCCGGGGACCAGCAGCAGCGGCAGGAAGGCGATGATGTTGGTCAGCACGGCGAAGGTCACCGGCGCGGCGATGTCCCGGGCGCCCCGAACGGCCGCCTCGAGGCGGCTGCCGCCGCGCTGGCGGTGCTCGTAGATGTTCTCGCCGACGACGATGGCGTCGTCGACCACGATCCCCAGGGCGACGAGGAAGCCGAACAGGGAGATCATGTTCAGGCTCACCCCGAGCCAGGGGAGGATCAGGAGGCTGGCCACGAAGGAGAGGGTCATCCCCATCATGATCCAGAAGGCCAGCCGGTACTCGAGGAACAGCGCCAGGATGACCAGGACGATGACCATGGCCATGGCGCCGTTCTCGAGCAGCAGACCCAGCCGATCGCCGAGATCCTTCGCCCGATTGCTGTCGACGCGGATGCTGACGCCCGACGGCAGCTCGCGGTCGAGGTCCTCGATGATGGCCTGGGCCGCCGCCTCGATGGTGAGGGGGGACTGCTCGCCGCTGCGGAAGAGCTCCAGCTCGATGGAGGGCTGGCCGTTGAAATGCGAGTGGAAGCCCGCCTCCTCGAAGCCGTCCTCGACGCTGGCGATCTCGCCGAGAGTCACCGGGGTGACGCCCTCGCCGGTGACCACCGGCACCTGGCTCAGCTCCTCGGCCCACTGCTTGCGCTCCTGGAGCCGCAGCATGACCTCCCCGGCGCTGGTGTCGATGGAGCCGGCCGGGATGTCGCGCGCCGAGCGCTCCAGGGTCTGGGCGACGTCGGCGAGGCTCAGCCCGTAGGCCCGGAGCCGCCGCTGCGGGATCTCGACGTGGGTGACGTAGTCGGGGACATCGCTGAGCTCGACCTGGGCGATCGCCGGATCGCTGAGCAGCCGGTCGCGCACGCGCTCGCCGAGCTGGCGCAGCGACCAGGGGTCCACCGCGCCGTAGAGGACGATCTCCATGACATCTACGCGCCGGGCCTGCAGCCGGACCTCCGGCCGCTCGGCGGCCTCCGGGAAGGTGCGGATCGTGGCGACGGCCTGGTCGATATCCTGGTAGGCGCGCATCCGGTCCGCCCCGGCGGCCAGCTCCAGGGTGACCGTCCCGGACCCCTCGCGGGCCGTGGAGCTGATCTCGCGGATGCCCTGGATCCCCCGGACGGCCTCCTCCACCGGCAGCAGGATCCCCTGCTCCACCTCGGCGGGCGCCGCCCCGGGATAGGAGACGCTGACCTCGACGGTGTCCAGCTGCGCCGGCGGGAAGACCTCCTTCTGCATGCTGATCCCGCTCCAGGCGCCGCCGAGGAGCAGGAGCAGCATGACCAGGTTCACCGCCACCGGATTGGCCACCATCCAGGCGATGGGGCCCCGGCGCTCGCGCTCGGGGCGGCCGTCGTACCCGGACGACGGATCGCTCACGAATCGTCTCCCTTGCGGCGCAGCGGCACCCCCTCCCGGACCGTGGCGAGATCGGAGGTCACCACCTGGTCTCCGTCCTTGAGCCCGGAGGCGACGTACACGTGCGCCTCATCCCGGGCCTCAATCGCCAGATCCCGGATGGCGAGCTCGCCGTCGGCCATGACCCAGGCCGTGTCGCCCGAGCGCACCGCCTCCCGATCGAGCCGGACGGTCCCCTCCAGGGGCCGCCCCTGGATGCGGCACTCGACGTAGGCGTCGAGCAGCAGCTGCGGCCGCCCCTCCGCCCCCTCGAGGCCCAGCGGGTCCGGCACGGCCACCAGCAGCCGCGCCATGCGGGTGTCCTCGGTCAGGGTGCCGATGAGCCGGTCGACCTCGCCGGTGCGCGTGGCCCCCTCGGACCAGGCGCCGGGATCCCGGACCGTCACGGGGGCCCCGTCCTCGTCCTCGCCGTCGGGGACCCGGATCCAGGGGAGCTTGGCCACGGGTACTGTGGCCTCCACCCAGTACACCTCCGTGCCCGCCAGCCGCGCCAGCGACTGCCCGGGGCTGACCTGGGAGCCGACGTTGGCCTCGCGGCTGAGCACCTGCGCATCGAAGGGCGCCCGGATCCGCGTGCGCGCCAGCTCCAGCTCCGCCTGCTCCACCGCCGCCCGGGCGGACTGGACCTGGGCCCGGGCCGAGGCCAGCTGCGGCTTGCGCAGGGCGAGCGCCCGCTGCTCCGGCGGTAGCGGCTCGTCGAGCATCTCGTAGTCGCCCTCGGCGACCCGCTGCTCCCCCTGCTGGATCTGCAGCTCCGCCTCCGCCTGCTCCAGCTCACTGCGCCGCTGCGCCAGGGTGTTCTCGTAGTCAGCGGGATCGAGCCGCAGCAGGGTCTCGCCGGCGGAGACGGTGCCGCCGGGGACGAACGCCTCGGCGCGCTCGATGACCTCCCCCTCCACCCGGGGACTGAGCTGGATCTCCCGCCGGGGCCGGACCGTGCCCATCACCCGGAAGCGGGGCCGGTAGGTGCCGGCCTCCACCTCCGTGACGGTCACCGGGATCGCAGTCTCCCGGCTGGCGGTCACCCGGTCGGCGGAGGGCTCGGTGCGGAAGATGAGCCAGGCCGTGGCAGCGCCCAGGCCCAGCAGGCCCAGCGCTAGCGCCACGGTCCACCAGGGCCCAAGACGCCTCCTGCCCGTCTCGCTCATGGGCTCGTCTCCTCCGCCATCCCGATGCCGCCGGCGAGCGCCCGATACAGGGCGATCCGGTACTCGAGCAGCTCCCGCTCGGCCGTTAGGAGGTCCCGCTCGATCCCCTGGGCGTCGCGCAGCGCCGTCAGCACGTCGCCGTAGTCCGTCATCCCGTGGCGATATTGCGCCCGGAGCCGCTCGTAGGCCTCGCGCGCATCGGCCAGCTGCGCCTGCAGGCTGGCCACGCGCCGGCGCTGCTGGCGCTCCTGAAGCAGGGCGTCCTCGACCTCCTGGAAGGCGGTCAGCACCGCCTCGCCGTAGGCGTAGAGGCGGCGGCGCTCCACCGCCCGGGCCTGATCCGCCTCGGCCGCCCGCCGCCCGGCGTCGAGCAGCGGCGCCACCAGCCCCGCACCGAGCGACAGGCTCCAGTCGTCGCCCAGCGCCGCCAGGCCGTCCCCCGTGCTGCGCCCCTCCGCGGTCAGGGTCAGGCGCGGCAGGCGCCGGCTGACCGCCGCGGCGGCCTCCCGGTCGGCGGCCTGCAGCTCGTGGAAGGCGCTGCGGACATCCGGTCGGCGCTGGACCAGCTGGGCGGGCACCCCGGTATCCGGCATCGCCGGCAGCTCGGGAAGCCCCTCGGGCTCGACGGCGGTCTCGGCCTGGGGCGGCTCGCCGAGCAGCACCGCCAGCTGGTTGCGCAGCACGCCCCGCTCGGCGCGCAGGGCGTGGCGGCGCTCGCGCAGGGCCTCTACCTGCTGGCGCTGGCGGAGGACCTCAGGCCGGCGCGCCTGGCCGTTCGCCAGCCGCCGCTCCGTCAGCCGCAGCAGCGCCTCGCTGGTGGACAGCTGCTCGTCGAGCAGGCGCAGGCGCTCCTCGGCCTCGGCGATCTGGTACCAGGTCCGGGCCACCTCGGCAGCCAGGGACAGGGCGGCGGCCTGGTAGTCCGCCGCGGCCGCGCGGGCGCGGCGCTCCTGGGCCTCGACCCCGGCGCGGATGCGGCCCCAGAGGTCGACCTCGTACTCCGCTCTGAGCGTGGTGCTGAGGCGCTCACTGCCGAGGGGCTCCGGATCCTGCTCCTGGGCCTGGCCGCGGAGCTCCAGGCTCGGCAGCAGGCCGGCGGCCTCCTGCTCGGCCAGGGCACGCGCCTCCTCGAGCCGCTGCCAGGTCGCCTGGAGATCCAGGTTGGCGCTGAGCGCCCGGTCGATGCGCTCGCTCAGCCCCGGGTCCTCGAAGGCGCGCCACCAGCGCTCGGGGCGCGGTCCTGATCCGGCCTCCGAGAAGGGCTCGTCCAGGTCCACCGGCGGCTCCGGTGTCGACCCCGTACCGGCGCACCCGGCGAGGAGGCAGATGAGGGGCAGGGCTCGCAGGGGCCTCCGCAAGGGCGTCCGGGACCCTACTCCAGGGGCTGCTTGATGCTGAAGGCGCCGCGGAGCTCGCCCACCTCGTAGCCGGTGCCCTCGTCGTGCGGATAGCGCTCCGCGAGGGTCTCGCGCGCGGCCGGGGCCAGCTCGTCCTCGGCGCCGTGGCAGTTCGAGCAGACCTTCTGCATCGGGATGGCCTGCATGTACCGGTAGTACTCGCCCCCGGGCTCGGTGACCACCTCGCCGCGGCTCATGCCCTTCAGGGCCTCGCCCTCGCTGTGGCGCTCCCGGAACTGGGCCAGGGTCTGCTGCTCCCAGGCATCGGGCATGCCCAGCAGCGGATCGCGTACCTGCCCGGAGACGCGCGTCACCCGCCAGCCCGTCTCCCGGGACAGGCGGGCCGTAATCTCAGGGGCGCGCTCCACGCACACATCGATGGCCTCGCCTGCCCCCCCGCTCGACATGGCCGCCTCGAGCTCGCCGGAGAGCTCGTCCATCAGGGCCTTCACCGTCTGGCGGGCCTGCTCGGGCCTCGGCTCGGCCTCAGCCGCCAGGACAGGGCCGGCCGCGACACCGGCCAGGAGGGTGAGGGATAGGCCAAGCTGCTGCTTCATCATGGGGTCCTACCTCGCTGGTTCCTTGCGTATCCGTGCCTGCCCGCGCCGTCTCCGGTGGCCGGCAGGCGGCACATTGCCACGGCGGCAGCCGTAGCGGCAATCTATCCTAAAGGGGATCGAGCCCGGCGTGAAACGCCCTCCACCCCCCTCGCCCCGCTTGCGGCCCCGGGGCGGGCTTGGCACGGTCGGCCCATGGCCGTTGAAGAGGCATCACCCCTGCCCCGCTATCGCCTGCCGGATGCGCCGGGCCCAGAGCCCCCCTTACCGGCGGGGCTCGACACCCCTGCGGGCTGGCAGGCCCGCGCCCGGCTGGTCCGCCCGGACCTCGCCCCGCAGGGGCTCGTCCGCAGCGGCGGGCGGTGGGAGCCTGTCTACCCCGCCTCGGCGACGGTCCCCATCGAGAGCGGCGCCGATCTGGACGCCACGAGCACGCCGCCGGCCCCGCCCCCTACCAAGAGGGGTATACGCTAGCCCCGGCGCTGCCCGTAGGGTCGGCAGGGCGCCGCCATCTGCGGCGCCCGCACCTACCGCCAGACAGGATGAGGTACGCCTATGGGGATCGCCACCTCGGGCCTTGCCACCCCGCTGCGCGGCCGTAGGCCGCGCGCCGCCGCCACACGGCGCTGGCTGGCCGCCGCGGCGGCCGGCGCCACGCTGCTCGGGCTCGCCGCCACCAGCGCCGCCGGGCCCACGGTAGCCATCGACCACGACCGCTACCCCATGACCGCCGAGCGGATCGGCGACGGGCTCTGGGCGGTGACCTCCCCCCACTCCCAGGAGGCGATGAGCGCCGAGAACGGCGGCTGGATCTCGAACAGCGCCTTCCTCGTCACGGACGACGGCGTCCTGGTCTTCGATACCGGCTCCTCAGAGGCCATCGGCGCCGCCCTGCGCCGGACGATCCGCCAGGTCACGGACAAGCCGATCCGTTGGATCGTGAACAGCCACCCCCACGGGGACCACTGGATGGGCAACGCCGCCCTCGCGGGCGAGGACACGGCGATCATCGCCACGCCGGCGACGCGGCGGACGATCCGCGAGCAGCAGGACGAGTGGCTGGAGCGCTTCGAGGAGGCGACCGGCGAGCGCCCGGAGGTGGTGCTCCCCGAGCGCACCATCGAGACGCGCACCCGGGAGCGGCTGGGCGGGACCCCCATCGAGTGGATCCCGCTCGGCCAGGCCCACGCCACCGACGACCTGGTCGCCTGGCTACCGGAGCAGGAGGCGGTGCTGGCGGGCGACGTGGTCTTCGAGGAGACGGCGCCCAGCACGTTCGACGCCGACATCCAGCAGTGGCTGGACGCCCACGAGACGCTGCTGGCCCTCGAGCCGGAGACGGTCGTCGCCGGCCACGGCGGCCTGGGCACGAGCTCGGATATCGAGGCCCAGCAGGCCTACTTCCAGACGCTCTGGTCGGTCACCAAGGAGGGTTGGCAGGCTGGCCACTCCTACCAAGAGATCACGCCCGAGGTCCGCGACGCCCTGGCCGAGCGGGGGCTGGCGGAGCGCCTCGAGCGGCTGGAGGAGCGCCTCGGCAGGTCCGTGAACCACACCTACCTGCAGGTCGAGGCGGCGCTCTTCTAGCCGGCTCGCCGGCGCTCAGGGCGGTGCAGCCAGGCGCCCTCTCGAGGGGCCAGGTGGCCGAGGAAGGCCTCGGTGCAGGCTCGCCAGGAGCGCTGCCGCGCCGCGGCCCGGCAATCGGCGGGACCCAGCCCGAGCGCGGCCCTGGCCGCCCACCCCAGGTCCTCGTCCAGGTACCCGGTGACCCCGTGCGCCACGACATGCTGGGGCCCGGTCACCGGGTAGGCCGCCACGGGCACGCCGCACGCCAGGGCCTCGAGCAGCACCAGCCCCAGGGAGTCGGTGCGGCTGGGGAAGACGAGGACGTCGGCATCGGACAGGGCGCGCACCAGGGCCTCACCGGTCCGGTAGCCGATGAACACCGCCTCGGGGTACGCCGCCTCCAGCCGCGGCCGGGCCGGGCCGTCCCCGATCACCACCTTGGTACCGGGCAGATCCAGGGCGAGGAAGTCCGCCACGCCCTTCTCCACGGCCACCCGGCCCAGGTAGAGGAAGACTGGCCGCCGCACCCCGAGCTCGCCGCGCCCGACGGGCCGGAAGCGCCGCGCGTCCACGCCCCGCGGCCAGATCACGAGGTCCTCCAGACCCCACGCCGCCAGCTCGGCCCGCAGGGGCTCGTTGGTCACCATGGTACGCTCAGCGCCGCCGTGGAACCAGCGCATGAAGGCGTAGCCCCAGGAGAGGGGCACGAAGGGCAGCCGCTTCTGGACGTACTCCGGGAAGCGGGTGTGGAAGGAGGTGGTGAAGGGGATGCCTGCCCGGGCGCAATACCGCCGCGCCGCCAGCCCCAGCGGCCCCTCGGTGGCGATATGCACGGCGTCAGGCACGAAGGCCGCCAGGCGGTGGTGGACCTTGCTGCGGGCGTCCGTGGCCAGGCGGATCTCGTTGTAGGTGGGCAGGGGCACGCTGGGCGAGCCCGTCGGCGTGACCGGGTCAACCTTGTGGCCCATGGCCTCCAGCTCCGCCACCGTGTGCGCCAGGGCCGTCACCACCCCGTTGATCTGGGGATACCAGGCATCGGTGATCAGGCTTATGCGCAAGGATCCTCCGCGTCGCTGCTGGGCCGGGATGGCGCCTGGCGGGGGAGAGCGCTGCCCGCGGGCCCGAGATCGGAGCGGAGCGCCGCCGCTGCCTCCTCGCAGCCCGCCGGCGTGACCGGCACGCAGCGCGGGCGCGCCAGGAGGGCCGCCACCGCCTCCGCCAGCCGCCCCGGCCTCGCCTCGCCCTCCTCGAGGATGGCGCTCGTCCCGTACTCCGCGAGCCACCGGCGCAGGGCCGCATCCTCCGGCCACGCTGGCCGGCTGACCATGCACACCCGGGTCCCCGCCGCCAGGGCCTCGGCGAGGGTCGCGTAGCCGCTCTTCGTCACCACCGCGTCGACCGAGGCGATAAGGTCCGTGTGCGCCAGCCCGATCCTCGCGGTGTCGCGCACATCCGGGCGGCCGCCGGGGGCATCCGGCTGCAGCCAGACCACGCCTGGGCACCGGGGCAAGGCGCTGAAGACCGCACCCCCCATCCCGCCCCAGGTGATGAGCACGAGGGCGGTCTCGGGGCCCACGCCCAGCCGCTCGCGCAGCTGCCGGGAGCGAGGCGTCCCCACGCGGGCCACGGGGGCGATGGAGCGCGTGTTCGTCAGCCCGTGCATCGCCGTATGCGGGCGCGGCTGCAGGAATCGATCGGCCGCCTCGTAGGCGGCGTGGATCTGCGCCTGGATCCGGCGGGCCTCCGGCCGCTGCCCGGCGTACGCGGCGTAGGCCTCGAGCCAGTTGAACGAGCACAGCGCCGTCGCCGGCACGCCGAGCCCCGCGGCCGCCGGCAGGATGGTGTACGGCACGTCCGCCAGCACGGCGTCCGGGGCCAGGCGCGCCAGCGCCTGGCGCTCGCGCGTGACCGCCGCTGGCCAGTCCGCGTGCAGCGCCGCGAACCCCTGCGCCATCCCCGCTGCATCCACGGTCAGCGGGCCCCGCATCGGGACCGGCGCCTCCGCCGCCGGCGGCGCCACTGCGGCATCGAGGCCCAGCTGGCGGGCCACGAGCGGTGCCGGCCGGGCCGTGCGGAGGGTGACACGGAGCGCCGGCAGCTGGCGGCGCAGCGCCTGGAGCACGGGCGCTACCTGCCCCAGGTGGCCGAGCCCGTGCCCCGAGACGGCGACCACCAGGTGCGGCGCATCAGCCGGCATCCAGCACGCCCGGGCTCGGCACGCGCCGCGGGCGGCTCCACAGCGAGCGGCATGGAATCCGGTCGGTATGGCAGCGGTGCGCGTACCGGCCGGCGACCTCCATGACCTCCTCCATGAGCCCCGCCTCCAGCGTGGTCGGCTCCAGGCCGAGCTCGAGCAGCCCCTCATTGCGGACGTGGAGGTCGTTCTCGTCGGCCTCGTTGCGCGGATTGGGCACGTAGTCGATCTCGGCGCCCGTGCGCTCGGCCACCATCCTCGCCAGATCCCGCAACCGGTGCGTCTCCGTCATCTGGTTCAGGATCCGCACCCGATCCCCCGCCGGCGGCGGATTGCCTAGGGCGAGCTCGATGCAGCGCACCGTGTCCCGGATGTGGATGAACGCCCGCGTCTGCCCGCCCGTGCCGTGCACCGTCAGCGGGTGCCCTACCGCCGCCTGCATCAGGAAGCGGTTCAGCACCGTGCCGAAGTCGCCGTCGTAATCGAAGCGGTTGACCAGGCGCTCGTCGCGCTTGGTCTGCGGGGTTTGGGTCCCCCACACGATCCCCTGGTGGAGGTCCGTGACGCGTACCGCATCGTTCTTGTTGTAGTAGAGGAACATGAGCTGATCGAGCGTCTTCGTCATGTGGTAGATCGAGCCTGGGTTCGGCGGGTACAAGATCTCCTGCTCGATCTGGCCGCCGTCCTCGGCCTCGATCGCCACCGGCAGGTAGCCCTCCGGGATCCGCATCCCCGGCGAGCCGTAGCCGTAGACGCCCATCGTGCCCAGGTGCACGACGTGGATGTCCTGCCCGCTCTCGACGATGGCCGCGAGCAGGTTGTTCGTGGCGCCGGTGTTGTTATCCACCGTAAAGCGCTTGTGGTAGCTCGACTTCATGGAGTACGGCGCCGCCCGCTGCTCGGCGAAGTGCACGACCGCATCCGGGCGCCAGCGCTCGAGCAGGCCGAGCAGGCGCTGGTAGTCGACCGCGGCGTTGAGGTTGTGGAACTCGATGGCCTGGCCCGAGACCTCGCGCCAGGCCCTGAGACGCTCCGAGATCGGCGCGATCGGCGTCAGCGACTCGCACTCGAGCTCGACGTCGATCTTGCGCCGCGACAGGTCATCCACGATGGCGATCTCGTGGCCTTGCTCCGACAGGTACAGGGCGGTGGGCCAGCCGCAGAAGCCGTCGCCGCCGAGGATCAATAGCCGCATGGTCTCTCCCCCGAACGTCCTAGCGCTGTCGATCACGGGAGCAGGCTTGCCCGGAGGCGGGTGGCAGGCGGCCTGCGCCGTGCCCACCCCTCGCCTCCCGGGCGGGCCCGGGCGCGCAGGCGCTCCGCTGCTCCGCTAGCGGCCACGAGATTGCAGGCCGGGCGTTACAACCGCTTGACGGAGGGATTGCGCAGCCGTCTCAGGGGGAGTTGGACACGGGCGCGGTCCCGGGCCGGTAGCCGGGCCGCGCCGCTCACAGGCCAGCGCCCAGCCCGGGCCCGGCGATCCCCGCCACGAGCCGGTCGAAGGGCAGGGCCAGGCTGATCAGCGCGAGCAGGCAGCCGAGCGCGCCGCCGGCGACGACGTCGCTGGGGTAGTGCAGGCCGAGGACCACGCGCGAGGCCGCGATCAGCGCAGCCACGGGGAGCAGCCACGGCGCCAGCCCCGGGTAGGGGGCGATGGCCAGGATGCTGAACGAGACGGCGTGCAGCGTATGCCCGGAGGGGAAGCTGTACTGATCCAGCGCCGGCGCGGCCGACCTCAGCCTAGGGTCAGCCTCGCAGGGGCGCGGGCGCTGCATCCGGCGCTTGATCGCCATGTAGAGCAGGGACGCCACGGCCCCGGTGACGGCCATGCGGACGACCGCCGTGGTGGCGGGGAGCCCCTGGACGAGGAGGAGCCCGGCCATCAGGGCGTACCACAGCACGCCGTCGCCCGCGCGGCTGGCGATGAGCAGGATCCGCCGCGGCAGGCGCAGCCGCTGCAGGCGGCTGAGGGAAAGGCATACAGCTAGCTCCTGGTCTTTCAGGCGGCTCAGGGTTTGCTGCATAGCGGACCCCTCCTCGGGATATCGTTGGTATCAGCCGCCTCGGCAAGGGTGCCCCCGCAGCGGCGGGCGACCTCCTCCCAGTCTAGCGCAGCGCCTGGACGCTGGGGCGCGGATGCCAGCGTGGCGCGTGCGCCCCGGCGACAGCAAGGTGCCTGCAGCGGTCTCGACCTGCCGCGCCCGCTGGCCTGGCGCAGCCTGGCCTGCTGCAGCGGCTAGCTGTGAGGCGGCCGCGCCCGCCGCCGGGGCAGGCTCCCGACGGCGGGGCGCCCCAGCAGCAGCGGGGCACGCCAGGGCTCGAGCCCCCACGGTGCTAGAGCCTGTCGCCCCTAGGTTGCAGGATGATGATAGAGGCGGGTCAGCGGGATGAAGCCGATCGAGGGCAGCCCGCCCCTCACCCCTGCCCTCGCGTGCGGCTGGCGTCGCCTCTGGCAGCGAGCCGCCTGCGGTCAGGGGACGCGCCATCCCAGCGACTGCCGCACTTGTGGAGCACCGGGGTGGCGTCTACTTTGATGCATACAGGACTGTACCATCAGCGTACAGCGCGAGGCACGCGCCTCGGGGACGATCCCAAGACCCTAGAAGACCAAAGGGGGATCCATGATGATGAGAAAGTACGCCGCAACCGCCGTGCTCGGCGGCCTCCTCAGCCTCGCCGGCACGGCCCAGGCGGAGAACACCGGCTGCGGTGCCGGGAGCATCCTGTTCGAGGGCAAGTCCGGGAAGGGCCCAGAGATCCTGGCCGTGACGACGAACGGCTTCCTCTTCAACCAGTTCTTCGGGATCACGTTCGGCACCCTGGGCTGCGACGAGGGCGGCACGATCTCAGCCGACGCCACCCAGTTCATGTCCGAGAACATGGAGCAGGTGGCCCAGGACGCTGCCCGGGGCAAGGGTGAGGCGCTCGCCACGCTGGCCTCCCTGCTGGAGATCGACGAGGCGGACCGCGATGCGTTCTACGCCCACGCCCAGGACCACTTCAGCGAGATCTTCCCCTCGGCGGATGTCACCGCCGGCGAGGCCCTGGAGAACCTCGAGGCCAGCATGGCCGAGGATGAGGCCCTGAGCCGCTACACCGTGTAGCTTGGGCCACCGTCCACAGCCCCCCGGCCCGGCCCGGGCCGGGGGCAGCGGCGTCTCCCGTATCCTACCCGGCCTCGCCCGGGCGGCCCGCTGCCGCACCCGGCGCGGTGCAGTCCTGCTCGTCGGCATCCTGGCCGGGGGCTTACTCGCCCCGCCGAGCCTCCACGCCGGCCCGGATCGCGCCATGGCGCTGGCCCAGGCGCTGCAGCTGGCCGAGGACCCCCAGTGGCTGCGCCTGCTCGCCTACGAGCGGCGCGCCCTCTGGCCGGGCCGAGCGGGACGCGTGCAGTCACCGGAGTTCTACCTCCACGAGGACGGCGCCGAGGACCCCGAGGCCGAGCTGCGCGCGACCCTCGAGGCCCTGTACGCCCCACCCGGCGCCGCGGGGGCGCACGCCGCCTGCCAGTTCCCGGCACGCCGGGCCTTCCTCGTCGAGCGGCTCGGCCTCCGGCTCCACGAGCAGCCGCTGCCCGAGCCGACCTGCAGCGCCTATCGAGCCTGGCGGGAGCGGATCGATGTCGAGCGGGTGGTGCTGGTCTACGCGGACGCCTATATGGGCAACCCCGCATCCATGTTCGGGCACACCCTCCTGCGCCTCGACAGCCGGGACGACCTGCAGCGGCCGCTGACGGCCTACGCCGTCAATCACGCCGCACAGGCCGGGGACGACACCGGGATCCGCTTCGCCGTGCGCGGCGTGATCGGCAGCTACCCCGGCCTCTACACGCTCATGCCGTACTACTACAAGGTCAACCAGTACACCCGGATGGAGCAGCGCGACCTCTGGGCGTACGAGCTCAGCCTCGACGAGGCGGCCATCGACCGCCTCCTCGCCCACCTCTGGGAGCTCGACGGCGCGGCGATGCCGTACTACTTCTTCCTGCACAACTGCTCCTACCGGCTGCTGACCCTGCTCGAGGTGGCCGATCCCAGCCTGACGCTGCGCGACGCCTTCGGCCTCTGGGCCATCCCCAGCGACACGCTCCGGGCGATCACGGCGGAGCCGGGCCTGGTGCGTGAGGTGCGCTATCGGCCGTCCCAACGCCGGATCCTCGATCACATGCTCGGCGACCTGGCGGCCGAGCGTGCCGAGCAGGCCCGCGCCCTCGCCCGCGGCGAGCTGGCGCCGGACGATGAGGCGGTCACCGCCCTGCCGGAGCGGGAGCAGGCCCGGCTCCTGGAGGCGGCCGAGGCGTACCTGGCGCAGCTCGGCCACGTGGCCGGCATCGGCGATGCCGGGCGCCGGCGACGCCACGCCCTCCTGGCCGCCCGGGCCGAGATCGACGGCCCGAGCATCCCCCCTCCCCCCCGGCCAGAGCGGCGCCCGGACGAGGGGCACGGCACCGGGCGCGCCGGCATCGGCCTGGGCTCGTACGCCGGCGTCGGCTACGCGGAGCTGCAGTGGCGCGCGGCGTACCACGACCTGCTCGACCCGCCGGGCGGCTACCTCCGGGGGGCCCAGGTCTCCTTCCTGGCCATCGCGGCACGGGCCTATGGGCACGGCGAGCCGAGCGATGGCCGCGGGCCCGAGGGGGGCGTGGCGCTGGAGCGCCTGCAGCTGCTGCGGGCACGCTCGCTCAAGCCGCGCAACCGCCCCTTCCCGGGCTGGGCCTGGGGCGCCGGCGTGGGGATAGAGCGGATGCGGGACGCGGACGGCGAGCGGCCGCTCACGGCCCACCTCCAGGGGGACCTCGGCCCGGCCTGGGCGTGGCGGGACGGCCGGCTGCGCCTCTACACCGGCGCCGGCGGGACGCTGCGCGCCTCCGGCCACCTGGACGACGGCTACCGCCTCGGCGGCGAGCTACGCGCCGAGGCGGTGCACCAGGGCGCAGACTGGCGCCTGCGCCTGACCCTCCGCGGGCAGCGCTTCAGCGACGGCAAGGAGGCCTGGCAGCTGGTGGGCCGCATGGCGCACGACCTGGGACCGCAGACAGCGCTGCGCCTTGAGCTCCAGCGCGAGGCGGAGCTCGGCGTCCGCAGCGACCGCATCCAGCTCACCCTGCACCGCTACCTGTAGCCATGCCGGCACCATCCCGAGCGGCGGCCATCCCCCTACTGCTGCTGACAGCATCCCTCCTCGGCGGCTGCCAGCAGGCCTTCTTCTTCCCGGAGCGCGAGCACTACGGGGACCCGGCCGAGGCCGGGCTGGCCTACGAGGATGTCCGCTTCACCGCCGCCGACGGCACCGAGCTCCACGGCTGGCTCCTGCCGGCCCAGACCGAGGAGGTGCAGGGCACCGTCCTCCACCTCCACGGCAACGCGCAGAACATCAGCACCCACATCGCCGCCGTCTGGTGGCTACCCCGGCACGGCTTCCGCGTCTTCGCCTTCGACTACCGCGGCTACGGGCGCTCGGCGGGCGAGCCGAGCTTCGCCGGGGTCCACAGGGACGCCCTGGCCGCCCTGGAGGCGATCACCAGCCGCGAGGACGTGCGCCCGGAGCGGCTGATGATCCTCGGCCAGAGCCTAGGGGCGAGCGTCGCGATCACGGCCCTCGCCCGCTGGGAGGGCGAGGCGCCGGCCGGCATCGTCGCCGAGGGCGCCTTCGCCAGCTACCGCGGGATCGCCCGGGAGAAGCTAGGAGGCTTCTGGCTCACCTGGCCGCTGCAGTACCCCCTCGCCGCGCTGATCGACGACACCTACGCGCCCATCGACCACGTCGACGACCTGGCCCCGACCCCGCTGCTGCTCATCGTCGGCGGCGACGACCGCACCGTCCCCCCGGCCCACGGCGAGCGCCTCTACGAGGCCGCTGAGGAGCCCCGCTACCTGTGGGCCATCGAGGGCGCCCGGCACAGCGCCGCGCTCGCCGACGACCGCGTCCGGTATCGGCTGCTGCAGACCTTCCGCGGGTGGCTGGCAGACGAACCCGCGGCTGCGGCGCAGCCGCCCGAGGGCCCCTGGCGCCCGGACCCGCCCCGCCCCTGAGCGCCTGCCGCCTCGATGGTGGCGGTCACCCCCGAGGGATTACCGGATGGGCATCCCGAGCCACGATCACGCCACTCAAAACGGACCGGGGCCGCTCAAGCGAAGGCCGCCTCAAGCGGAGGCGGCCGCGAGGAGGCCCACCAAGGCAGCGACCACCCCGGCGAGCAGCGCGAGCGCCCGGCGGGCGGGGGCGATCCAGGGCTGGTAGGCGCCGCCGTCCTTGTAGCCCGTGATCATGGGCTTGACCAGCCGGTCACCGCGGAAGAGGCGGTAGGCGGCGATGGCCAGGACGTGGATGACGACCAGCGCGAGGACCAGGTTGAACAGCTGGTTGTGCAGGGAGGTGAGCAGATCGGCAGTGCCGCTGCCTACCCAGGGGTTGAGCGGGCCGCTGAAGAGGATATCGTCCGTCGCGAAGAGCCCGCTCACGGCCTGCGCCAACGGCACGGCCAGCAGGACCACGGCCGCCCAGCCGCCGAGCGGATTGTGGCCGACGCGGTGGGGCTCGCCCTGGCGCCAGTGCCGCAGGTACGCCACCACCCGCCCCGGGCCGGCGAGGAACTGGGAGAAGCGGGCCGTCTCGCTACCGAGGACCCCCCATAGGACGCGGAAGGTGATGAGCACGATGGCGGCGTAGCCGCTCCAGGCGTGGACCTGGCTCCACTCGACGCCCTGCTCGGCGCTGAACCACGCCAACGCGATCGCTGCCGCCACCCCCCAGTGGCACAGGCGCACCCACAGGTCCCAGACGTAGACACGGCTTGAGGGGGATCTTCCCATATGCCTTCACTCCGGACTGCGGCACTCGCAGCGGGCCTCAGGCCAGAGGCTGGTGCCGCGCATTGAGCCGATCAGGCTCGCGGTCGCCGCCCTTGCCGCTTTGACGGGGCTGGTGCGGGGGCTGGCGCCAGCGCCCGTGGCCCAGGATCGAGCTGCCCCCGTACCAGGGTCTGTCTATGGCGTCCCCAACGGGATTCGAACCCGTGTCGCCACCTTGAAAGGGTGGTGTCCTAGGCCTGCTAGACGATGGGGACGTGGGATTACCTCAAAGCGGGAGCAATAATAAGCGGGGGTCATCCGGGTGTCAAGCCAGCCACCCACGCGCCCTGCCCCGTAGCCCCTCGGCGCCCTCCCCGTCGGGCCCCTGCTCGCCGCCCCCGCGCGCTCAGCGGGCACGGCGCCACTTGGTGCCCTCCGGGGTGTCCTCCAGCTCGATGCCGCGGGCCTGGAGCTCGTCACGGATGCGGTCCGCCTCGGCGAAGTCCCGCGCCTTGCGCGCCTCGGCGCGCCGCGCCACCAGCGCCTCGATCTCCTCGGCCTCGGCATCGGCCACGCCGCCGCGCAGGTACGCCTCCGGATCCTGCTGCAGCAGCCCGAGCACGCCGCCGAGCTCGCGCAGCTCCGCCGCCGCGGCCGCCGCGGCGGTGTCATCCCCCGCCTCGCGGCGGCGGTTGACCTCGCGGGCCAGCTCGAAGAGCACGCTCAACGCCTCGCGGGTATTGAAGTCGTCGTCCATGGCCTCGCGGAAGCGCTCGCGCGCCTCGCCGCGCTCCGAGGCCGCCGCCGGCAGCCCGCGCAGGGCGTTGTAGAGCCGCTCCAGACCGCCGCGGGCCTCGTCGAGCGCCTCCAGGGTGTAGTTCAGCGGCCCGCGGTAGTGGCTCGAGAGCAGGAACAGGCGCACCGCCTCGGCCGGGTGCTCGGCCAGGATATCGCGCACCGTGAAGAAGTTGCCCAGGGACTTGGCCATCTTCTCGTCGTCGATGCGCACGTGGCCATTGTGCATCCAGTAGTTGACGAAGCGGTGGCCGGTGGCGCACTCGCTCTGGGCGATCTCGTTCTCGTGGTGGGGGAATTGCAGGTCCAGCCCGCCGCCGTGGATATCGAAGCGCTCGCCGAGCAGATCGCGGGACATGGCCGAGCACTCGATGTGCCAGCCGGGCCGGCCGTCCCCCCACGGCGAGGGCCAGGACGGCTCCCCGGGCTTGGCCGCCTTCCACAGGACGAAGTCCACGGCGTCGCGCTTGGCCTCGTCGGGCTCGATGCGCGCCCCGGCGCGTAGATCCTCGAGCCGCCGCCCGGACAGCTTGCCGTAGCCCGGGAAGCTGGCCACCGAGAAGTAGACGTCGCCGTTGTCGCCGACGTAGGCGCAACCGGCGTCGATGAGCTCCTGGATCATGCCGATCATGGACGCCAGGCGCTCGGTGGCCCGGGGCTCGTGGTCCGGCGGCGCCACGCCCAGGGCCTCGCAGTCCTCGTGCATGGCCCGGATGAAGCGGTCCGTCAGCGCGCCCATGGGCTCGCCGTTCTCGGCGGCGCGGCGGATGATCTTATCGTCGATGTCCGTGATGTTGCGGACGTAGGTGACCTCGTAGCCGAGCCACCGCAGGTAGCGGGCCACCGCGTCGAAGACGACCATCGCCCGGGCGTGGCCGAGGTGGCAGTAGTCGTAGACGGTCATCCCGCAGGCGTAGAGGCGCACGTGGCCCGGCTCGATGGGCTCGAAGGGCTCCTTGGCCCCGCTGAAACTGTTGTGGATCCTGAGCATCACCCCTCCTGCGCACGTTCCTCGGCGGCGACCTCGACGGCGCGGCGCAGCCGCGCCGTCACCCGCTCGCCGCCCATCAGGTCGACCATCGGCTGCAGCTCCGGCCCGCTACATCGGCCGGTCAGCGCCGCGCGCAGCGGCATGAGCAGCCGCTTGCCCTTGCGGCCCGTGCGCTCCTGGAGGGCCCCGCGGAGCCCCTGGAAGCGGTTGTAGCCCTCCTCGGCCGCCGCGGCGGCGGTCTCGAAGAAAGCGGCGCCGGCCGCCTCGATGGCCGCCTCAGCGTCGGCGTCCAGCGCCGGCGGCGGGCCGAAGACCCGCTTGGCCCACTCCCGCCCATCCGCCGGGAAGCGGATGTTGCCGCGCACCGCGTTGATCAGCTCCTCGACGTAGCCTGGCGGGACCAGCGCGTCCATGGCCAGCCACAGGCGCAGACGCTCGGCCGTGGCGGCCTGGACGGCCTCGTCCTGCCAGTGGCGCAGGTGATCCGGGTCGAAGCGCGACGGCGACGGGCTGAGCCGCGCCGTATCGAACCCCTCGGCCAGCCCCTCGAGGCCCAGCGGCGCCTCGGTGGCGTAGGCGTGGCCGATCCGGGCCAGGTAGTTGAGGATGGCCTCCGGCAGGTAGCCGGCCGCCTCCAGCTCGTCCACCGAGCGGCTGCCGTTGCGCTTGGACAGCGGCGCGCCGTCGTCGCCGAGGATCAGGCCCATGTGCCCGTAGCGCGGCGCCGGCAGCCCCAGGGCGGCCAGGACCAGCAGCTGCCGCGGGGTGTTGGTCAGGTGGTCGTCGCCGCGCAGGACGTCGGTGATCCCCATCAGGGCGTCGTCGACGGCGTTGCTGAACAGGTACGCGGCGGTGCCGTCAGCGCGCCTTATGATGAAGTCGCCGAGGTCATCGGTGCGGAAGCGCTGCTCGCCGTGGACCCGGTCGTGGAAGCGGACCTCCTCACCGGGGGGGACGCGGAAGCGCAGCGCCGGCTCGCGCCCCTCGGCGCGCTTGCGCGCTACCTCCTCGGCGCTCAGCCGGGCGCAGGTGCCCGGGTAGCGGGGCGGCTGCCCCGCGGCACGCTGCGCCCGGCGGGCCATCTCCAGCTCCTGCTCGGTGCAGAAGCACGGGTAGGCGTGGCCCTCCGCCTCCAGGCGGGCGCAGTAGGCGTCGTAGATCGCGCCCCGCTCGTGCTGGTGGTACGGCGGCGCCGGCCCCCCGGCCTCCGGCCCCTCGTCCCAGTCCAGGCCCAGCCAGCGCAGGTTGCCCATGAGGGCCTGGGCGGCCTCCGGGCTGCAGCGCTCGCGGTCGGTATCCTCGATGCGCAGCACGAAACGCCCGCCGTGGCCGCGGGCGAGCAGCGCGTTGAACAGCGCCGTGCGCAGGTTGCCGAGGTGCAGGGCCCCGGTGGGGCTCGGCGCGAAACGGGTCTTGGGGGTCGGCTCGCTCATGGCCGACGATTCTAACAGCGTCGGCCCGGCCCAGGGTGCCCCGAGGCGGCGGCCTTGCCCCGGCCCGGCGCTCGCGCGAGACTGGGCGCCTTCCCACGCAGGCCGAGCCGCACGCCATGACCCGACCCGTGCTCGTCATCGCCGATACCCACCTGGACCCGTCCCGCCCGGCGGCGACGCGCACCTTCCTGCGCTTCCTCCAGGAGGAGGCGCCGCAGGCGGAGGCCCTCTACATCCTCGGCGACCTGTTCGAGGCCTGGATCGGCGACGACGCCGTGGCCACGGATGAGCCGGCGCTGCAGGCCCTGCGCGCCGCCGCCGAGGCCACCGACCTCTACGTCATGCGCGGCAACCGCGACTTCCTCCTCGGCGACGGCTTCGCGGCGGCCACCGGCGCCACGCTCCTGCCCGATCCGTACGTGGCCACCATCCACGGCGAGCGGGTGCTGATGATGCACGGCGACAGCCTGTGCACCGACGATCCCGAGTACATGGCCTTCCGCGCCAAGGTCCGGGACCCGGCGTGGCAGGCGCAGTTCCTGGCGCTGTCCGTCGAGGAGCGGCTCGAGCAGGCGCGGCAGGCCCGCAGCGCCAGCGCCGAGCGCAACCAGCAGCTCGACGACGCCACCATGGACGTCGCCCCGGACGCCGTCGCCGAGGCCGTACGCGAGCACGGCGTGCGCTGGCTCATCCACGGCCACACCCACCGGCCCGCCGTCCACGAGCTGGCGACGCCCTATGGGGCCGGCAAGCGCCTCGTCGTCGGGGACTGGTTCGAGCAGGGCAGCGTGCTGCGCTGCCGGCCGGAGGGCTGGACGCTGGAGGCCCTGCCCCACGGGGCCTGAGGGCGGGCCGCGCTCAGGCGGCGTCCCGGGGCGCCACGTGCGCCAGGGCGGCCTCGATGACCGCCGGCCCGGCGTCCCGCCGCTGGCTCCCCTCGGTGAGCGCCCGGCGCCAGGCGCGGGCGCCGGGGCAGCCGTTGAACAGCCCCATGAGGACCTTGACCAGCTGGGTCATGGGCACGCCCTCGCTGCAGCGCGCCTCCACGAAGGGCAGGTAGGCCTCGACCGCGGCACGGCGGCCGAGCACCTCGGTGCCGAAGAGCTCGTGCTCCCAGCGGGCCAGGGCGTAGGGGTTGGCGAAGGCCTCGCGGCCGACCATGACGCCGTCGACGTGGCGCAGCTCCTCGTGGAGGGTCGCCGAGTCGGCGATGCCGCCGTTGATGGCGATCTCCAGCCCCGGGCGGCGGGCCTTGAGGCCATGGACGCGGCCGTAGTCCAGCGGCGGCACCTCGCGGTTCTCCTTGGGGCTGAGCCCCTGGAGCCACGCCTTGCGCGCGTGGACGATGAAGCTCCGGCAACCGGCAGCGGCCACCGTGTCGATGAAGGCGTCGAGGAAGGCCTCGGTATCGTGGTGGTCCACGCCGATGCGCGTCTTCACCGTCACCGGCAGCGCAGTCGCCGCCTGCATGGCGGCGACGCACTCGGCCACCCGCTCCGCCTCGAGCATCAGGCAGGCGCCGAAGCGGCCCGACTGCACCCGGTCGCTGGGACAGCCGACGTTGAGGTTGACCTCATCGTAGCCCCACCGCTCGGCAACCCGAGCGCCGTGGGCGAGCTCCTCGGGATCGCTGCCGCCGAGCTGCACCGCCACCGGGTGCTCGGCGGCGTGGAAGGGCATGAAGCGCGCCTCGGCGCCGTGCCAGAGGGCCACCGCCGGCACCATCTCGGTGTAGAGGCGCACGTGCGGCGCCAGCAGGCGCAGGAAGTAGCGCGCCGGCGGCGTCGTCCAGTCCATCATCGGCGCCACGGAGAGGCGGCCGTGGATGCGGGTCGGGGTGTCGGTCACGGGGCCTGCTCGCTGTGCTGCTCGTCTCTCTGCGCTCCCCGCCAGTATGCCACTATAGCCACCCTGGAGGCGCCCGGGAGGTTGCCTGCCGCCGGGAGCCCTAGCGGCAGGGCCTCACGGTGTACGCGCGCCGACCTCTGAGCACCATGAGGGCAATCCGATGCGCTCGGCACTGACGCTGCTCCTGCTTGCCCTGCTGCTGCCCGCTCCGGCGGCGGCGCTGCCTGACGACCTCCCCTTCCAGCCCGAGGCGGGCGAGCGCTGGGTGCTCGTCGACACCGACGACTACGTGCTCACCGTCTACACCGGCCGCGAGGCCAAGGCGCGCTTCACCAACCTCGCCATCGGCCGCGGCGGGACCGCCGAGACCCGCCACCGCGGCGACCGCACCACGCCCCTGGGCTCCTTCCGGATCACCCGCATCTACCGGGAGAGCGACTACCACCTCTTCCTGGGGCTCGATTACCCGACCATGCGCCACGCCCGGGCGGCCCGGGACGACGGCACCATCAGCCGCGCGGAGTACCGCGCCTACGTAGACGCCTACGCCCGGCAGGGCCGGCCGCCCCAGGGTACCGCCCTGGGCGGCCACATCGGCATCCACGGCGTCGGCGACGGAGATACGGGCTTCCACCGCCGCGTCAACTGGACCAACGGCTGCATCGCCCTGGAGAACGAGCAGATCGAGGCCCTGGCCGAGCTGGTGGACGTTGGCACCCGCGTCTACGTTCGCTAGGCTTGAGGGTGCGATGCTAGAGAACCCGACCTAAGAAAGGAGAGCACCCATGACTCATCGCTTCGCATCCGTCGCCAAGGTGGCCGCTGTCGGCACGGCCGTCGGCCTGCTCAGCGCCTGCTCCACCATGAGTGAGGAGCAGGTCGGCACGATCGTCGACCGCGAGATGCAGGACGCCAACGCGGAGATGGAAGAGACGCGCAACATGGCCCAGGAGGCCATGACGACGGCTGAGAACGCCGAGGCCACGGCCAACGAGGCGCAGAGCACCGCGGACGAGGCCCTGAGCAAGACAGAGGACAACGAGGAGAAGATCGACCGCATGTTCGAGCGGACGATGCAGAAATGAACTACTCCCGCCAAGCCTGTCAGGCTATGGCGTGAGTTTCGCGCTTCACGGGGCGTGCCGGGTCATCCGGGAGATGATCCGGTCTTACCGCCCTCCACGCCTCGGCCGGTTCCCGACCGGATAGCTGCTGCTCGGCCCAGGCCATCAAGACCCGGGCGGCGTTCTCGTCCCGCGAGCAGGATGCACCGCAGGGGCACTCATGACGCCGCTGACTGAGCGCCTTCTTCTCCTGCCGCCCGCAGGCGTGGCAGGTCTGCGAGGGCTTGATCTGCCGCGTCGGGGCTTCCATCGCCCAGGCACCAGCCTCCTCCGCTTTGTACCTGAGCCGTTGATGGAAGGCCCCGCCGGCGGCATCGAGGATACGGCGATTCAAGCCCTTCTTGCGCTGACCACCCGAGGCGGTCATGTTCCGGATGTTCAGTCCTTCCAGGCCCAGGACACCGAACTGCCCGACAAGCCGCGCCGTCGTCTGATGCAGGAAGTCATTGCGCTGGTTCGCCACCTTGCGATGCAGGCGGCGCAGGCGCTCGTATTCCTTGCGCAGCCGGTTGGAAACGGGGAAGCGTCGCGTCTTGCCCGACGCCTTCTTCGCCGCTTCCTCCTTGCGGGAGATGTTGCGCTGGACCCGGCGGATCTCACTCAGGGTGCGGTCCAAGTGGCACGGGTTTTCGATCGTCTCGGTCCCTGCAGGCGTGGCCACGGTGGCGAAGGTCTCCACCCCCCAGTCCAGACCGCCGATCTGCTCGCCGCGGCTGCGTTCCGGCGAACACTCCAGGGTGATGCTGGCGTACCACTGATGACCGCGCCGGATGATCTCGCAGGTCTTCGGGGTGCCGGGGGTGCGAGGCTTGCCCCGAATGGCTACCGGGCCGACACCGGACAGGCGCAGGGTGCCGTGCTGCATCCGCTCGTTGGTCACCAGTCGCCAGCCGTCGCCATGCGACTTGTACCCCCACCCCTTGAAGCGGTGCAGGGGCTTGAAGCGAGGGAAACCCGGTTTCTCGCCGCTCTTCACCCGGCGAAAAAAGTGCTGAAACGCCAGATCCAAGCGCTTGAGGGTGACCTGCTCCGACTGGGCGTTGAGGCCGCGAAGGAGTTTCGACTGGCCCCGCCACTCGGTCAGCTGCTTGCACTGAGCCGAGAACCGCAGTGACTCCTGCCGCTCGCCCCAGGCCCGGCGCCGTTCGGCCAGTGCCTCGTTCCACAGCAGGCAGTGGACCCAGCGTTGGTGCTCCAGGGCAGCAAGCTGGGCCGCTGTGGGGTACAGCCGGTATGTGGCCTTGCGCTGGACCATGGTTCCACTCTACTTCGAGCGTCCCTGAATGCAAATGATGGCGCTGCGCGCCATGCGCCGCTTCACCACCCCCTAATCCGCTACGCGGCTATAGGCGGAGCACTGCGGCGCAATTTGGTAGCTTCTCCGCCTAGCGCCCTGCCGGGCGCTCGGGGCTACGTAGCGGGCCCGGCCTTCAGGCCGGGCCTTTCTATTTCGCGCCACCGCCTCAGTAGCGGCCTACCGGCCTACTCCGCTCGTCTCGCCGCCTCCACGGGCGCGGCACCCGGCCGCGAGATCCGCCGGATCCGGCCATCCTGGCGCCCCACCGCGGCGCGCAGGCGGGAGCCGTCGACCCGGTGGTCCCTATCGCCGAGCGCCGCGGAGACCGCCTCCACGGCCATCGCCAGGCGCTCCCGCCGGGGCGGCGTCTCCCCCCCGAAGGTGGGGAAGGCCTGCAGGTAGAGCAGGCCATCCTCGCCCCAGCCCGCCTTGAAGGGCTGATCGACGATCACCACCTGGGTGCCCACCGCCACCTCATCGAAGAGGTGGGCGATATCGTGGGGGTGGAGGCGGATGCAGCCGTGGGTCGAGCGCATCCCGATCCCCCAGGGGCGGTTGGTGCCGTGGATCAGGTAGCCGCTGATCTCGAGGGGCATGGCGTAGCGGCCGAGGGGATTATCCGGGCCAGGCGGCACCCGCTGCGGCAGCGACTCGCCGCGCTCGGCGGCCTCCTCCCGGATCGACGCCGGCGGGTACCAGGCCGGGTCCTCGATCTTGGCGGTGATCCGGGTCTCGCCCGGCGGCGTGGACCAGTCCCGGCGCCCGATGCTCACGGGGAAGACCTCCACCACCGCCTCGTCCTCCGGGTAGTGGTAGAGCCGCATCTCCGCCAGGTTGATGACCACGCCCTCGCGCGGGGCGTCGGGGAGGATGTAGCGCGACGGGATCCGCACCGCAGTCCCCACGCCGGGGAGCCAGGTGTCCACCTCGGGGTTGGCCATGCGGATCTGCTCGTAGCCGACGGCGTACCGGGCGGCCACGTCCAGGAGGGTCTCCTCGGCCGAGGCGCGGGCGGTCTGCGCCTCGCCGACGATGTCCACGCCCGCCTCCAGGGGGTAGCGGTGCAGGCGCCGACCCTGCGTGCGCCCAGCACCCGCCTCGCCCTCCCCGGCCTCGGCAGCCTCCGCCTCGCGGTCCTGCCCCGGCTGCGCCGCCGCCGGCGCGGCACCGGCGAGCAGCAGCGCCATCCCCGCGACGGCCACCAGCCGGCGCCGCCACGGGGCCCATCCGCCACTGCTGAGCGGCCGGGCCCCTTGCGGGCGCCACCCGGCGAGGCCGGTCGCGGCCATCACGCGCCAGCCCGGGATACGCTCAGCCCGCCTCACCACCGGCGCTGTCGAGGCCGACGTTGTTGCCCTCCAGGGCCCGCTCGGCCCGGTAGCTGGAGCGCACCAGGGGGCCGGCGACCACCTCGCGGAAGCCGCGCTCGAGCCCGGCCTGGCGCAGCGCCTCGAACGCCTGGGGGGGCACGTAGCGATCCACCGGCATGTGGTGGCGGGTGGGCTGGAGGTATTGCCCCAGGGTGACGATATCGACGCCGGCGTGGCGCAGGTCGTCGAAGGCGTCGAGCAGCTCGTCGTCGGTCTCGCCGACGCCGACCATCAGGCTCGACTTCGTCACCACGCCGGGGCGCATCCGCTTAGCCGCGGCCAGCACCTCCAGGCTCTGCTGGTACCCGGCGCGGGGGTCCCGGACCTGGGGCGAGATCCGCGGGACCACCTCCACGTTGTGGGCGAAGACCTCCAGGCCGGTGTCCACCACCGTCCGCACCGCCTCGAGATCACCGCGGAAGTCCGGGGTCAGGGCCTCCACCGCGGTATCCGGGCTCTCGCCCTTGATCGCCCGGATGCACTCGGCGTAGTGGCCCGCCCCGCCATCCGGGAGGTCGTCCCGGTCGACGGAGGTGAGGACCACGTAGCGCAGCCCCATCAGCCGCACCGACTCAGCGCAGTTCGCCGGCTCCTCAGGGTCGAGGCGGCCGTGGGGGTTGCCGGTGTCCACGGAGCAGAAGCGGCACGCCCGCGTACAGACGGAGCCGAGGACCATGAAGGTCGCCGTGCCGTGGCTCCAGCACTCCCCCAGGTTGGGGCAGTGGGACTCCTCGCAGACCGTGCTCAGCCGGTGCTCGTGGACGATCCGGCGCACGCGCCGGTAGGCCTCGCCCCCCGGCGCCCGCGCCTTCAGCCACTCGGGCTTGCGGCCGCGCGAGCCGCTGCCCCCCTCCTTGCCCTGCTTGACGCCGTCCTTGATGGCGCGCACCCCGTCCTGCTCGAAGACGGTGCCGCTGCTAACCGGATACCCCTTGAACTCGGACATAGCCCTACCCTTGAGCCAGGAACAGGAGAGGCCGCTGGCCTCGGATCGTGGGGCACGATTATACGCCCTCGACCGCCGCCCTGCCGAGCGGCCGCAGCAGGCGGCGGGGCGCTGCGCATCGCCCCCGAGGCCGCCGCGGCAGGTCGCGCGCCGCGGCTCGGCGGCATAAGATACGGGGGACGGAAAGCCGCCAGAGAGGGAGCGACCCCATGCGCCACAACCTGCACGGCCGCCTCGGCGCCGCGATCCTGGCCGCCGGGCTGCTGCTCGCCGGCGGCGCCGCCGCGGCGGAATCCTGCGGCGAGCCCGGCCAGTGGCTCGATCCCGAGACCGGCGAGCGCCTGGACGCGGAGCAGGTGCTCGACACCCTCGCGGGGACGGCGTTCATCCTGCTCGGCGAGGCGCACACCCGGGCCGACCACCACCGCTGGCAGCTGCACACCCTCGCCGGGCTCCACGGCCGGGGCGAGCTCGCCGCCGTGGGCCTGGAGATGCTGCCCCGGGGCAAGCAGTCCGTGCTCGAGGCGTGGCGCGCCGGCGAGCTCGACCGCGAGGCCTTCCTGGCGGAGAGCGAGTGGCAGCGGGTCTGGGGCCACGACGCCGAGCTGTACACGCCCCTGCTCGAGTTCATCCGCATCCAGCGCGTGCCGGCCCGCGCCCTCAACGTCGAGCGCGACACCGTGCGCGCCGTCCGCCGCAAGGGCTGGGCGGCGCTCGATGCGGAGCAGCGCGAGGGCGTGGGCCGGCCGGCGGAGGCCAGCGAGGCCTACCGCGAGCGGCTGCGCCAGACCCTGGCGAGGCACCCGGGCGTGGACGCGGACGAGGACGACGCCCTGACAGGCTTCGTAGCGGCGCAGACCTTCTGGGACCGCGCCATGGCCGAGGCCCTCGCCGCGGCCCACGAGCGCCACGGCGGCCCCGTGGTGGGCATCGTCGGGCGCGGCCACGTGGCCCAGGGCCACGGCATCCCGCGCCAGCTGGCCGATCTCGGCTACCAGGACGTCCAGGTGCTCCTGCCTACAGACGCCGACGAGGCCTGCCCCGAGCCGGGCACGGCCGACTACCTCTTCGCCCTGGAGACGCCGGCGGCGGCCGCGGGCCCCGAGCCGCCGCGCCTGGGCATCGCCATGACCCTCGAGGACAAGGGCCGGGTCGTGATCCAGGAGGTCCTGGCGGATACGCCGGCCGCCGCCGCGGGGCTGGAGGCCGGCGATCGCATCGTGGAGGCGGCCGGCCAGGCGGTGTCGCGCCCGGCGGCCATGCAGCGCATCGTGGCGCGCCAGCCGCCGGGTACGTGGCTACCGCTGACCGTGGCGCGCGACGGCGAGCGCCGCGAGGTCGTGGTCCGCTTCCCGCCGGAGTAGCCGGGCCTTCTGGCCAGGGGGCCATGCGCGCCACCGGGGTCCGAGCACCGGCCTAGCGCACCGGCCCGTGGCGGCGTCCGCCACGGCCTCCCCGGCATGGGCGTGCGGGACGTAGACGCGCGCGCCCGTGCCCGGATCGGGCAGCGCGCGCAGCACGCTGTCCATGAACAGCGTGAAGCCGGTCGCCGGCTCCGCCGGGCCGCCGGCGGCGTCGGTGGTGTAGCGCCCGCCCCGGCCGAGCTCGCCGCGCACGCCGCGGGCGTAGATCGTGAAGGTCACGCCCTGGTGGTACTCGAAGCCGCGGTGCTCCACGGGGTCGACCGTGAGCGTCAGGTCCGGCAGCGCCGCCTGCACCAGCGCGACCACACGCTGCAGCCGCTCGGCCTCGCGCTGCACCCGCGCCGGCAGGTCGAGCGCGGCCAGATCGTCGAGCGCGTCCTGTGCAGGGCCGGCGGCGCGCAGCAGCCCTTGGAACAGCGGGGCGTGGTCGCCCGCCAGCTGCTGCACCGCCGCCGCGTCCTTGCGGTCGAGCGCCTGGCGCAGGCGCTGGGTGACGTCGGCGTCCAGCTGCAGCCGCTCGGCCAGCGCGGCGACCAGCGGCGGCAGGGTGAGGGGGACGGTCAGCCCC